>JASJED010000166.1 GCA_030065585.1 Desulfobacterales bacterium
CTTGCGCGCTCATGGCTTCTCCTCGGTTGAAGGCGTCTGCATGCGCTCGTTCTTGAAGCGCATGACCGCGTCGTATTCGTTCCCGCTGAATAGAAACTGGATCCCGCAGGTTTTTCCAGCGGCCGAAAGCGAGATGTGCGAGACAATGCCCTGGACGGCGACGCTCCCGCTCTCCAGCGGAATAGGGATTTCCGCCAGACGCTCACCGATCGAAAAGGGGGGCGCGTCATCACCCAGCACGATACCGATGCCATCGTTGCTGATATCGCTGACCCGCAGGCGTTGTCCCTTAAGAAGGATGTAGGTCGGCTTCAGTGAGGTGATGCGCTTGCTTTGACGCTTGTCGCGTTGGCCCGGCATGGATGTCTCCCTGATGAAGAAAAAGGTAATTGCGAATGATGCCCTGATGGTGCTTCATATCGTCAAACAACCCATCGACGGACGCACACGCCCCGACCGGCAGGATGCGCGATGAGAACTCAATAGGCCTATCGAGGGCGGAAATTCAAGACTATACTGAACCATCGGCTTATTCCGGTGGCCATCGGGTGGCCGGCCGGACCAACTCAGCTAAAAACCTAATTCGGTCGTCTTGGTGTCCTTGTTCCAGGCCCGCCGGCGCGGAATCCAGCGGGGGACGTTGGCCGCAGGCCCAACCGGCAATCCGTGACGTGCCACCGGGCGCTTGCGGCCGTCGTCAGCCCCGTACCCGCGCCAGACTGGCCTCGGCCGCGTTGCCCAGGTGGACGGCATCGGCGCCCACGGCCAGCAAAACGAACCCCTGGTCGATGTAAGCCCTGGCCGCTTCCTCGTCCGCGGTGAAGATCCCCAGGGGTTTGCCCCGTCTGAGGCAGGCATCGCGAATATCGCGGATATACGCCTGGACGTCGGGATCATCGATTTGTCCGGGTTTGCCCAGGCTGCCCGAAAGATCGTAGGGCCCAATAAAAACGGCGTCGAGGCCCGCCACGTCCAGGATGGCTTCGATCGCCCGTGCGCCTTCCACATGCTCGATCTGGACGACCACGGCAATCCGTTGATTGGCGCTCTGGAGATAGCGATCGAAGGTGCGGCCGTAACCGTGGGCCCTTCCGCCCCCCACGCTGCGCCGCCCCTCGGGCGGATATTTGGACCAGGCCACCACCTGACGGGCCGTCTCGGCCGAGTTCACCAGCGGGGCGATGATGCCGTCGGCCCCGGCGTCCAGGGCACGCTTGATCCAGGCTTCTTCGTTGGCCGGCACCCGCACGAGGCAGGGGCAGCGGTGCTGGGCCGCCTGGAGAATGGCCACCAGGGCGTCGATGCCCAGGGGGGCATGTTCCCCGTCCACGAAAAACCAGTCGTAGCCCACTTCGGCCAGAACCTCGGCCACGGCCGCGCTCGGCAGCGTGAGGACGGTTCCGACCAGCGGCTGGTCGCCGCGCAACGCTTGGCGAAAAGATGTTTGGGGGGGCATCAAGGTCACCTTTGTCTGAAGGGAAAAACCGATGATCAGGTTTAAGAACCGCTCGCCGCAGCCATCACGAGCGCGAGCATAGCACAACCGCCAGAAGGCGAAAACCCCGGTAGATAACTTCCGACCGCCGGTACCGGACGCTAAACACGCGCAAACAATCAACATTTATGGCGTGGCCAGGGCCGGTGCCCGCCGGCAAGCATTTGCATCGCCACGGCCGCCGCCTTAAAATATCAGCATGATTGCCTCAAGGCCCCACAGGGAAAGCGAGCGCTGATGTGACCGGCAACGCGCGCCCCAGCGTATTGATCATCGAAGACGACCGCAACACCGCGGCCCTGGTGGCGCTCTATCTGGAGCGCGACGGTTTCCAGCCCCTCACGGCCGAAGACGGTGAAGCCGGCCTGGCACTGGCGTTGAAGCACCGTCCGGTGCTCGTAATCCTCGACCTGATGCTGCCCAACATGGACGGCTGGGAAGTCTGCCGACAGCTGCGCCGTCACTCCGAGGTGCCGGTCATCATGCTCACCGCCCGCGGGGAAGAAATCGACCGCGTGGCCGGACTGACCCTGGGCGCCGACGACTACGTGGTCAAACCCTTCAGCCCCCGCGAACTGGTGGCGCGCGTCAAAGCCGTCCTGCGCCGTGCCCGTGCCCCGGAAGCCCCCGCGGAAACGTTGCTGACCCATGCGGACGTGCATCTCGACCTCGACAAACGTCGCCTGGCGGTGGGGGGCCGGACCGTGTCCCTGACCCCTCACGAATACGCTCTGCTGGAGACGCTCATGGCGCGTCCGGGCCGCATTTTCACCCGCGAGGAATTGCTGCGCGGGCTCTACCCGGCCGGCGATGCCGTCGTGATCGAGCGCGTCGTGGATGTCCACATCGGCAAGCTCCGTCAGAAGATCGAACCCGATCCCGCCAAGCCGCGCCATATTCTGACGGTCCGTGGCATCGGCTACCGTTTCGCCGATCGGCAGGCGCCGTCCGGGGAGTCTCCGGAATGAGGCGTTATCTGATTCTCAAGCTCCTCGCCGTCCACCTGGTGGTGATCGGGTTCGTGATGGTCATTGTCTGGCTGGCGATCGACACCCTGGCCGCCGGTTATTTCGTGACCCTCATGGAAAAGTACAACATCTCGCCGGAGCCGGCCCACGCCATGTTTGTCGATGCCGTGCACCGCTATCTTCTCTGGGCCTGTCTGGCCGCCGTCTTTCTGGCCGTGGTGCTGAGCTTCGTGATGATGCGCCGGGTCCTGTCGCCCTTGTCACGGATGACGGTCATTACGCGCGAGATCGCCGCCGGCAATTTCGACGTGCGCGTTCCCGCCGGCACCCGGGACGAGGTGGGCCAGTTGGCCCGGGCCTTCAACCGGATGGCCCAGAGCCTGGAGGAGATCGAGAGCCTGCGCCGGTCGCTGATGATCGACGTGGCCCACGAACTGCGCACCCCTTTGACCAACATGCGTGGCTACCTGGAGGCTCTGGATGACGGCGTCCTGCCCCCTTCGTCCGAGACCATCCGCCTGCTTCAGGATGAAACCCTGCGATTGGCCCAACTCGTGGAGGATGTGCTCCAACTGGCCCGGGCCGACGCCGCCCACGAACGGCTGGAGACGGCCCCGCTGGACCTGGGCAAGTTGATCCGCGAAACCCTGGAGACCCTTTCCCCGGAGTTTGCCCGCAAGTCCATTACGGTCCACCTGCACACCCCGCAAGCCCCGGTGGTGGTGCCCGCGGACCGGCGCCACCTGGCCCGGGCCCTGCGCAACCTCGCCGACAACGCCGCCCGCTACAGCCCCGAGGAGGGGGCGGTCGACATCACGATCGAAACCGCGGCCCGCCAGGTTGAGATCGAATTTCGCAACACCGCCCCCGAGCTGGTCTCCCGGGATCTGCCCTTCATCTTCGAGCGTTTCTACCGGGGGGAGAAGTCGCGCTCCCGCAAGCACGGCGGGGCCGGCATCGGGCTGGCCATCGTCAAGGAGCTGGTGGAAGCGCACGGCGGCCAGGTTGCCGCCCAGCGCGACGATGATGCGATCTGCATCCGCATGACCCTGCCGCGCCCCGCCCCCTGACCACGTGGTTATTCTTTACCCAATCTTTACAATCCCTTTATGGCGTCTTTAAGGAGCGGTCTTATCATAAACCTGTTTACAGGTGCCCATTCATAAAAGGTGGCTTTTGGTTCGGGCCAAGGCCGCAGCGATTTTGAAACCGACGACATGGTCGTCGTCGCGAAGCGACGCGTAGTGTTGCTACGTCGAGGATTTCAAATGAGCGCGAACACCGGACTGGGCCGAAAGATGCCTTTTATGAATGGGCACAACTAAACCGCACACGACTCGATGGGAGGTGTCCTATGCGGAAACTGATGACGATTCCTATGATTCTGGCGCTGGTCGCCATCGGCTGGCACTCGGTTCAGAGCATGGAGCAGAAGTCCCCGGAAACCACGACCGATAAGAGCGGCAGTCAGGCCGCCGCCGTATTTGCCGGCGGCTGTTTCTGGTGCACGGAATCCGACTTTGAAAAAATCGACGGGGTGATCGAGGCCATTTCCGGTTACACCGGCGGGAAGGAGGCCAACCCGACCTACAAACAGGTGGCCAGCGGGGCCACGAGCCACGCCGAGGCCGTGAAGGTCATCTACGACCCGGACAAGATCTCGTACGCCGAACTGCTTGAGATCTTCTGGCGGCATGTGGATCCCACCGACGACGGGGGGCAGTTCGTCGATCGCGGCTATCAGTATCGCAGCGCCATCTTTTATGCCGACGAAACCGAACGCCGCCTGGCCGAGGAGTCCCGCGACCGCCTGGCCAACTCGGGACGCTTCGACAAACCGATCGTGACCGAAATCGTGCCCCTGGGGGAATTCTACACGGCCGAAGACTATCATCAAGATTACTACAAAACCAATCCGATGCGCTACAAATGGTATCGCTCGGGCTCCGGACGGGATCAGTTCCTGAAAAAAACATGGGCGGAGGCCAAGAAAACATCCGCCCCCATGAAGGCCGAACGATCGGTGCCGGAACCCGCCCGCAAGCGAACCTATGCCATACCGGACGACGAGACCCTGCAGCAGAATCTAACCCCCATGCAGTACAAGATCACCCGTCGCAACGGCACCGAGCCGCCGTTTCGCAACGCCTACTGGGACCACCACGACGCCGGCATCTACGTGGACGTCGTATCGGGGGAGCCCCTGTTCAGCTCCACCGACAAGTTCGATTCCGGCACCGGCTGGCCCAGCTTCACCCGCCCGCTGGAGCCCGACAACATCGTGGAAAGGAAGGATACCAGCTTTTTCATGGTGCGCACCGAGGTTCGCAGCCGCCACGCCGACTCGCACCTGGGCCACCTGTTTGACGACGGCCCCCAGCCCACCGGCCTGCGCTACTGCATCAACTCGGCCGCCCTGCGGTTTGTTCCGGCCGCCCACCTGGAAAAGGAAGGTTATGGCGAGTACCGCCGTTTGTTCAAATAGGCGCACGCCGGCCGTGACGGCCGGCGCCGCTTGACATGGCCAAGGAGGTCTTGTGATGAAAGCCTGGATGATCGCCGCGTTCCTGCTCGTGACCGTCCCCGGCATGGCCACTGCCGGGGAGGCGGCCCTGTCGCAAATCGTCTTCTACGTGCATTGATACGATGTCGGTCGCTCAGCCCTGGAAGGGCTGCCGGGCATCCACAAGGTAACACGCGGCTTCAGGGGCGTTCGCGAGATCAACACGGTGACCTACGACCCGTCGCGGATCACGGTGGCGGCCATGGTCGCGGCCCTTAAAGATGCCGGAACCTACGCCGGAACGGCAGAGGAACCGCCGGAATAGATGGTTGCGGATCCTTCATTCCCAGGTGGCCGAGCGCACCAGCCGATTGGTCAAATGCATCCCCCTGATCGCCGTCTCTTCGAATAAGGTCGCCATCCGGTCGTCCTCCAATGTTCCCCCTTGTGAGGAGGGCAGAAATCGTATTTCAGACCTTCTCGGTTGAGGGTCGGATTCAACTTCCGAACCCCGCATCCGGCATCGTGATCACCGCGTCGTCGAGGTTTTGGATAGCCGCCATCTTGCCCCGGCTCACCGGCAGGCGATCGTTGACGAAATAGCGCGCGGCCTGCACCTGGCCCTCGTAAAAGGCCGCCTGGCGGTTGCGTGCGCATTCCCGGCGGCGCTCCTCGCCCGTAAGATCACCGAGGTGGGCTTCGATACCCGGCCGGGCCGCCACGGCCCGCCAAAGGAGCATCCAGGCCATGATCACATCGCCCATCACCTCCAGAAAGGGCGTGGCCTGGGCAAACGCTGCCTGAAACGGCGCGCCCAGGGCGCCCTGTCCCAGGCGAAGCGCGGTGGCTCCCAGCTGCTCCAGCGCCTCGGCGACCCGCTCCGCCAGGGCGTCGAGGCCCGGGGTTCCCCGGGCTCGGTCGATGGTGGTCCGCACCTCGGCCATAAAATTCATGAACACCTGGCCCTTTTGCAGCCCCATCTTGCGCCCCAGCAGATCGAGGGCCTGAATGCCGTTGGTGCCCTCGTAGATCGAGGCGATACGCACATCGCGCAGGAGCTGTTCCACGGGATGAGCGCGGGTGTAGCCGTAACCGCCGTAAACCTGCACGGCCTGCGAGCAAACCTCGAAGCCCCGGTCCGAGCAATAGGCCTTGATCACCGGGGTCAGCAGGTCCAGCAGCCCCTGGTGATAATCCCGTTCGGCTTCATCGGCGGCGCACTTGATGCGATCCATCAAATAAGCGCCGTAGTAGACGAAGCTGCGCATCCCTGCCACGTGAACCTTCATCCACGTGAGCATACGCCGCACGTCCGGATGCCGGATAATAGCCACCTGGGGCGCATCCGGCTCAAAGGCCCGGGCCAGATCCCGTCCCTGTCGCCGCTGGCGGGCGTGGTCGAGGGCATACTGGTAGGCCGCCGAGGCGCTCGTCATACCGATGGCGCCCACCAGCAGGCGGGCCGCATTCATCATGTGAAACATGACTTTCATGCCCCGGTTGACCTCGCCCAGGAGCAAGCCCCGGCATTGCCCCTGGCTGCCGAACGCCAGGCTGCAGGTCGGGCTGGCGTGGATGCCCATTTTGGCCTCGATACCGGTGCAGACCACGTCGTTGGGCGCGCCCAGGGAGCCGTCGGCCTCGACCCAGAGCTTGGGCACGATAAAGAGCGAGACACCCCGTGTGCCGGCCGGCGCCCCCTCGATGCGGGCCAGAACCGGATGGATGATGTTTTCGGTGAGGTCGTGTTCCCCGTTGGTGATGAAAATCTTGTTGCCGGTGATGGCATAACTGCCGTCCGGCAACGGGCGGGCCGTGGTGGTGAGCGCCCCGACATCCGAGCCGGCCTCGGATTCGGTCAGGACCATCGTGCCGCCCCATTGCCCCGCGTACATCTTGCTCAGAAACAGGCGCCGCTGCGCCGCGCTGCCGAAGGTCTCAATCATCTCCCCGGCCCCGAAGCCGCCCCAGCCGAAAAGCATAAATGCCGAATTGGCCCCCAGCTGGTAATCCGCGACGGCCTGGGCCACCAGGCAGGGCAGTCCCTGACCGCCAAATTCGGGGGCGGCCGCCATGGCAATCCATTCCCCCTGCCGGTAAAGCCGGTAGGCCCGGTAAAAGCAGGCCGGCAATTTGACCTGCCCGCCGTCGAAAATAATACCTTCCCGGTCGCCCGGCACAAAGGTGGGCAGGATTTCCTTGAGGGCCAGGTTGCGGCCCTCGTCGACGATCAGATCGACGGTCGGACGGTCGAAATCGCGGTAGCGTGTGTGCTGACACAAGTCCTCGACCTTGAACTGTTCGTGGAGCACGAAATCCACGTCGTGCCGGTCGGCAATCAACTGCGCCATGATCTCCCCCTCAATTTCCGAAATGGTTGCAAGGCGGCACCACGCTCGGCGCGGGCGGCAAGTGTATTTCAGGGACCGTATTTTCCCAGGATGGTAATCGCGCAGATATTCATATGGGGCAGCCCGCCCAGGTTGTGGGTCAGACCGAGACGGGGATCGTCCAACTGCCGTTCGCCGGCACGGCCGAGCAATTGAAGGTAGATCTCGTAGAGCATCCGCAGGCCGGATGCGCCGATCGGGTGCCCGAAGCATTTCAGCCCCCCGTCCACCTGACAGGGCACCTGGCCGTCCCGGTCGTAGAAACCGTCCAGAATATCGTCGATGGCCCGGCCGCGCGCGGAAATATGAAGATCCTCCATGGTGATCAGCTCGGTGATCGAGAAGCAGTCGTGCACCTCCATCAGGCTGATTTCTTCCCGCGGGTTGGTGATGCCGGCTTCCCGATACGCCCGCTTGCTGGCCTTGCGGGTCGTTACGAAATGCTCCCCGTCCCAGTCGTTGTAGCCCAATTCCTCCCCGTTGCTCAGGGCCAGCTGGAGCGCTTTGACCGTGACGCAATCCTTGCGACCCATCTTGCGGGCCATCTCCGGGGTGGTCACGATGGCACAGGCGGCCCCGTCGCTCACCCCGCAGCAATCGAACAGCCCCAGCGGGTGGGCGATGATGGGCGCGGCCATCACCTGCTCGACCGTGACGGCCTTGCGCAGGTGGGCCTTGGGATTCAAAGCCCCGTTGGCGTGACTCTTGGCGGAAACGTGGGCCATGGCCCGCTTGAGGTCTTCGTCCGCAATGCGGTACTTGGCGGCGTAGGCCGTGGCCAGCTGGGCAAAGCACCCCGGGGCGGTCATGTTGGGAAACCACTGCCAGTTGAGACTGCCGGTGTTGGCGCCCGTAAAACCGGGCAGCCCCCCGTATCCGGTGTCCTTGAGTTTTTCCACCCCCATGGCCAAGGCGACATCATAGGCGCCGGAGGCCACGGCATAGACGGCGCCGCGGAAGGCCTCGGTGCCGGTGGCGCAGTAATTCTCCACCCGGGTCACGGGAACGAAGGGCAACCGCAGACCGATGGAAAGCGGCAGGGCGCTCTTGCCTGTGCTGATCTCTTCGAAGCAGGTCCCCAGCCAGGCGGCCCCAATGTCTTGAGGGGCGATGCCGGCATCAGCGATACACTCCTCGAAGGCCTCCACCATGAGCTCCTCGGCGCCCACCTCCCAGCGCTCCCCGAAGCGGGTGCAGCCCATGCCGATGATGGCCACTTTATCCCTGATGCCCGTCGCCATGTGATCCCCCCGGTTGCGTGGCGGTCGTTGCCTCCCATACCGGCACCGCCTTCCAGAAGTAGTTGGTAAAACCGTGCTGGCGGTCGACCCCTTTGCGCTTGAAGGCCATCCGTACGGGCAGCCCGACCCTGAGATCTTCCAGAGCACAGTCGGTGAAATCCGCCATCAGGCGCCCCCCGCCTTCAAACTGCACCATTCCGTAGATGGCCGGGGGATCGACGGAAACCGACAGCATGTCGCCGGTGAAGCTCTTGACCCGGGCGGGAACGTCGGCAAAACGATAGTCTTCCTGGGTGTGCCAGGCACCGCAATCCGGGTTCACACAAATAGCGGCCCGGGGAAACTGCGGCGTGCCGCAGGCCTGACAGCGGCCCCCCACGAGCCCCAGCAGCATGGCCTGCTTGCGCCAGAGCACCGTAGCGGCCGGCTGGGTCGGCGCCTCGGCCCGGATGCCCATCTCGGTCGGGAGCAGATCGCGAAACTTCAGATACTTGAAATAATTGTCGGTGGGCTGCTTGTTGACCAGGGCGCCCTTGAAACCGCTGCGCGGCCGCAGATCGTCGATTGCCGGCGTAACTTCGAAACACAGGGCATTGCAGCCTTGGCCGAAACCGACCATCACGATCCGCTCGCCGGGGGCGG
>JASJED010000167.1 GCA_030065585.1 Desulfobacterales bacterium
ATCAGCCTGCTGTTCATGTCCTCGGTGGTCTTCCCGCTGTTTCTGCCCGAGGGCGTGACGGTCAACAAAATTTTACGCGCCCAGGTGGCCATCATCCTCTTTACGGCCGCTTACATCGCCGAGGTGGTCCGCGGCGGCCTCCAGGGCATGGCCCGGGGGCAATACGAGGCGGCCGAATCCCTGGGCCTGAACTACTACCAGACCATGCGGCTGATCATCCTGCCCCAGGCCCTCAAGATCGTGATCCCGCCCTCGGTCAGCATTTTGATATCGGCGTTCAAGGACACCTCGCTGGTGGTGATCATCGCCCTCTATGACCTGCTCAAAACCACCCAGGCCGTTCTGGGCAACCCGGAATGGATGGGGTTTTCGGCCGAGGCCTATATCTTCATCGCCCTGGTGTATTTTGTCTGCTGCTACTACCTGTCCAGCTTCAGCCGCAAGATCGAGCGCGAGCTGGACACGGGGTATTGAAACCGGGGCCAACGACGCCCCGCGCAACCTGTTAACGCAAGAGAAGTCGATCATGAGCCCAGACACCCAGACGGATTTCGGCAACGACGCCATCGAAGACCCCATCATCGAAATCACCGCCATGCACAAATGGTTCGGTGAGTTTCACGTGCTTCAGGACATCCACCTCAAAGTCGGCCGCCAGGAGCGCATCGTCATCTGCGGCCCCTCGGGTTCGGGTAAATCCACGCTGATTCGCTGCATCAACCGGCTGGAGGAGCATCAGCGCGGCCAGATCGTGGTGGATGGTATCGAGCTGACCAACAACATCAAGAATATCGAGAAGATCCGCGCCGAAGTCGGGATGGTCTTCCAGCACTTCAATCTCTTCCCCCACCTGACGATCGTCGACAACCTGACCCTGGGCCCCATCTGGGTTCGCAAGGTGCCGCGCAAGGAAGCCGAAGAAACCGCCATGCACTACCTGGAAAAGGTGCGCATTGCCGAGCAGGCCAAGAAATATCCCGGTCAACTCTCCGGCGGCCAGCAGCAGCGCGTCGCCATCGCCCGCAGCCTGTGCATGGCCCCCAAGGTGATGCTCTTCGACGAGCCGACCTCGGCCCTGGACCCCGAGATGATCAAGGAGGTCCTCGACGTCATGATCGACTTAGCACGAGAGGGCATGACCATGATCGTGGTGACCCATGAAATGGGCTTTGCCAAGAGCGTGGCCCACCGGGTGCTCTTCATGGACTACGGCCAGATCGTGGAGGCCAACAACCCGGAAGACTTCTTCAACAACCCCCAGCACGACCGCACCAAACTCTTCTTAAGCCAGATCCTCTGAAAACAATCTTCCTGGGAAATAAGAAAGCCCAGTGGCATCATCTCCTCTCCCCGGGCCAATATATCTCTAAGGTTTTCTGGCAAGAATATCACGCCACTGCTACACGATTTTACGGTAACGCTTTAGTCCGCATTAAATCACTGACTAGAGGCTATCTCAAAAAAAAAGATTAGGGTTCCTGGCAAGGCGTGAATCGGCGAGAAAGCGGAGCATACACGTAGTATGTGAACATTTTGAGCCGGTTCACAACACCGCTAGGGGCACTTAGATTTTTTTGAGATAGCCTCTACCCTGAATTTACAACCATTGTAGGCAACAACCCAAGGGCGTAGAGAGGGAGATTGAGAATTTTCCCATCCTTTTTAAAATTCCGAAGAGTTGCTCTTGCAAGCACGGGCGGCGAGAATTGCATATCGTAAGAACGCAGGCTCTTGCTCCTGGGGTTGATGCCAGCCTTTACTTCCAGCGGACATATTTGGGCACTGAATTCGCATAGAAAATCAAGCTCCGCCTTACCTCCCCTGCTGCGCCAGTAATAAAGCGGCGGCCCGAAATGGGCCATCAATTGCTGGGCAGCATAATTTTCAACAAATGCCCCTTCATATTCGTTAAATAGCCGGTCGCCCAGCACCAGAAGTTCAACAGATAACCCCGACATGGCGCCCAATAACCCTACATCCAAGGCATATATCTTAAAACACGTCTTTTCGACATAGTGCCCCAAGGGGTGTTTTGCTATCTGGCTCGCCGAAGCACGATAGATGAGCCCGGCGTCCTCGAGCCACATCAGCGCGTTTTCGTATTCCCTCGCCCTGGCGCTCTTTTTGACGGCACTAAATATGAATTTCTTGTTTTGCTTGGCCAAGTGCTTTGGAATTGAATCCCAAATCAGCGTCAATTTTGGAATATCGGATGCTGGTGCATGTTTGGCAAAATCCATTATGTAAGACTTGATGATTTCCTGCTGGATTTCACGAACCGCTCTTCCGTTGGCGGTTTCGCTATAGTAGCGTACCGCTTCCGGCATGCCGCCCACAAAATAGTATTGGCGGAGCAGATCGACCAGATGGGCATGAAAGGCTTCTGACAGGGGAATTGGTTCGGATATTTTTTCAAGAAGTTGCCGATAGCGCGATTCCCCCATGCCATCAAGAAACTCCATGAAGTTCATGGGGAAAAGGTGAAGGAAATTGACCTTCCCGACAGGAAACGATCCTGGGGAGGAGAGTTTCACGCCAAGGAGCGAACCGGCTGTCGCGATATGGATATCTTTTTTCTTTTCGGCAAAATATTTCAGCGCATGTAAAGCGCGGTTTGACACTTGGACTTCATCAAAGACCACCAGATCGGAAACCGGCCTGATATCAATGTTAAAATAGACGGAAAGTTCTGTTAGGATTCGTTCAGGATCCAAATCTCGATCGAAAAAATGGTCTAGATGGGGATCTTCTTCAAAATTGCAGTATATGACGTTTTCATATTCATTGCGGCCAAAAGCTTTCAATATGTACGTCTTGCCAGTTTGACGTGCACCTTGCAGCAACAGTGGTTTTCGCCTGGAACTCGCTTTCCAATCCAGAAGCTTTTGGTAAATATCTCTTTTCATAGCCAGTTAAGATGCCAGAATATAACGGTAAGATCAAGCAATATCAGACTATTTTTGTGATATAAATCACATAATAAGCCTTTAAAAAGTGATTAAAATCACATAACATGTCCGATAATTGGTATAAAATGCGTGATCAAGTTGGGTAGATGCGGAGGACGCAGCGTAACACCCCTATCAGGCGGTTTCGTAAAAGGCCCGAGAGCAAGGCTTGCGAGCCCGGAGGAACGAGGCGTACGGAAAGTACGCCGCAGTGACGAGAAGCGCAGCGTAACGCCGATATTTATCCGCCTCTGGCGGATCGGACCTTTTACGGAACCGCCCCCGCTAATCGTTGCGGGTAGGACGTAGGAGGTATCGGATCCACCCCGCCAGGGTATTACCCTCCAGCAGCGCCCGGTCCCAAACCTGCAATTCGCGCCTCAGCCGTACCGGATCAGCAAACCATTCCCGCCGAGCCTTGAAGGGACGATCAGGATCCAGGGTTTTGACCACCCGGGCGGGATTGCCGGCGGCTACCACGTTGGCGGGGATGTCTTCCACCACCACGGCGCCGGCGCCGACGACGCTGTTGGCGCCGATGGTAACCCCCTTGCAGACGATGGCGCTGTCGCCCAACCAGACATTGTCGGCGATTATTATGGGCGCGCTCTTGCCGGGTGCCGTGCGGTCATAGAGATCGTGCCAGTCCGCGTCCGTAAGGTAGACCCCGTTGGCCATCATCACGCTGTCGCCGATTTCCACGCGGTGGGCCGAACTGATCCGCACCCCGGGGCAGATCAGACTGTAGTCGCCGATGTGAATAGCCCCATGTCCCTCGCGCACGGGCCAGACGCACAAGCGCACCCGGGCATCCTGGCAGGCGACCACCGTGGCAAACCGCCCCAGTTCGATGGGTGCCCCGAACAACTCCACGAACCAGGGACGCATAAAATGGCCCCCGCTGCCCAGGCGTTCGAACTGGGGCTGCAAAAAGCGGCGCACGTAGAACTTCTGCATCCTCAGATGCAACTTCTTTATGCTGTGTGGGCGATGGTCTCTTCGCAAGGTAATATCCGCTTCAGCCTAATTCCTTTGGAGATATACCGTTCACTCGGGGTCGCGATCGGTATCGGTATCGGGTTTCGCGAATGAATGCCGATATCAAAATTTTCGATTCCGATTCGGATAGCGATACCGACGCGAGCCACATAGAACAATGGACTTGCCGATCGATATGCCATCACCCGCCAGGCAGGACTTGATCAGGTGAGATGCAACGCCGCGTGGCGGCATGCGGCGCCGCTTCAATCAGCGCCAGTGATCGTGGCTGAATATATCGTGGGCCGGGGTCAGTTGGAAAAGCGCATCCAAGGCCATCAGCACGACGGCGTTGGTCCAGGTGATTTTATCCTCCGGCCAGATCACCATGTCCGGATAGGTGAACCCACACCAGAAGGTCCCGTCGTCATAGCATTTGTCGCTGATCCAGCCGAAGACGATGCCGGCCAGTTCGGCATTGCCCATGGCCGTCAGCGCCAGGACCAACTCGGAGGTTTCGGCGATGGTCACCCAGGGTTCGTCGAAAACGCAGCGGACGCCTTGGCCTTCGATAACGAATTTCTTCCAGTATTTTTCGATGCGTCGGCGGGCCTCTTCACCGGTCAGGGCTCCGGTGAGCACCGGATAGAACCAGTCCATCGAAAACCGGGACTTGGTCATGTTGAAAAGGGCGCGTTTGTGTCGAATGGCCCGTCCCAGCCGGTCCCGGGCCGCCTCCCAGGAAGGCACCTTGGTCTCTAACCGACCGGCCAGGGCCAACGCGCATTTGAGGCTCATGTAGATCGAACTGGAGCCCGTGAGGAGCGCCATGGGATCGACCCGGCCGGCCGGATCGAGGGCCCAGTTGATCGGGCCCTCCTTGGTCTGCAGACCGATGGCGAAATCCATGGCCCGGGCCATGGTGGGCCAATGTGCCGCGACGAAATCAAGATCGCCGGTCACGCGATAAAAATGGTAGAGCCCCACGGCGACGTAGGCCGCCAGATTGCTGTCGCGGGTCCTATCATGCGGCGCCCCGTCCAGGTAGGCCGCATACCAGCTGCCGTCATCCAACTGATTGGCGGCAAGCCACTGGAACGCCCGGCGGGCCTCGGCGTAGCGCCCTCCGATGGTAAGCCCCATGGCCGCCTCGACATGGTCCCAGGGATCAGTTTTCTGCCCGCCACACCAGGGGATTTCCCCGTCCGCCTTTTGATTGGCGGCAATCAGTGCCACCAGTGCGTCGATATCGACCGCCAAATCCCGCTTGAACTTGTAGCCCGGTTGATGCATGCCCGCTCCAGAATCAGACCTTAGCGTTTGTTAAAGGAGCATTAATATCCAGATACTGGTGGTTTTACAAGCACAGATTCACCAACGCCTCCGGTCCGACCATCGGGCGCCGCGACCGGTTTTCTTCTCAAGGCTTCCCTTGTCGGATGCCGCTATCGTGCTTAAAAGCTAAAGGCAGTTGACGCAGCCCGGCGTCGTCCGGGATTGGCCGCCCCCGGAAAGATACAACTGTCAGGAGAAACGCATGTCCCCAGACATGGCCTTGGTAGCGCGCATCAAACGATGGATGGTCTATAGCGTCCTTGGTTTGTGTATAAGCTGTACCACCGTTCCCATGACCAATCGCAGCAGCTTCCAGATGGTGCCCGAGGCCGACTTGAACGCTCTGAGCGCCCAGGAATATCGCCAGGTGATAGATGAAGCGCAGCTTTCCACCAATACCGCCCAGGTCCAAGCCGTGCAGCGGGTGGGCCAGCGGATCGCCGATGCCGCCGAAGCGTTTCTGCGCGAAAAGGGACTAGGCCACAAAGTGTCCCGCTTTCGCTGGGAATTCAACCTGATCGATGATGATCAAACGGCCAATGCCTGGGTCATGCCCGGCGGCAAAGCGGTCGTCTACAGCGGCATTCTGAAATTCACCCGTAATGATACCGGACTGGCCGTTGTGCTCGGACACGAGGTCGCGCATGCGATTGCCGGTCATGGCAACGAGCGCATGAGCCAGGGACTGGCGGCCCAGATGGGAGCCGCCGCGCTATCCGCAGCCCTATCGCAGCAACCGGCCGCCACCCAGGAACTTTTCCAACAGGCCTACGGCGTGGGCGCCCATGTCGGTTTTCTGCTGCCCTACAGCCGGCTGCATGAAACCGAGGCCGACCGCATCGGCCTGGTGCTGATGGCCCGGGCCGGCTATGATCCCCGGGCCGCCATCCCATTCTGGGAACACATGAATACCGGGGGCGGCCCCCGGCCGCCGGAGTTGCTTTCCACCCATCCGGCACCCGCCTCCCGCATCCAGTCCCTCCGCCGCGAGATGCCCAAGGCGTTGCTGCATTACCGCCGCCCCTAGCAGGCTGTTGCCAAACGATGCTTGGCCATACGGCGTTAAAATCCTCCTCAAAACGCTCACCGCTTTGTGATTAGGCTGCGCTTTTTCATCGGGCCGCACCTGCCCCTCAAGCGCGATCTAAAGATTTTAAACCGCTTCCCAGCACCCTGGTGCGCTTGACCGTAAAAAAGTGCACAAACCCTTATCTTTTCGCACAAATCTGACCGCTTCGCCTTTTCGCACATTTTATCCCGACTGGGCATTGCCTGAATTATATCATGATATCCGATAGTTTAGAGAGATTGCCCGAAAACCTGTATTTTGGGCGACGGGTTGGCACACAAATTGGTTTATCTCTGATGGCCCCTGCCCAACCAGAGGGTAGGGGACCGATTTGCGTGCCACTTGCGACCTGAACGGGATTATCGATCTGCCACTCTCTACCAGCCGGTTCGCTGCAACCGGAGGAGGCTCTTATGACACTCGTGCAAATGCTGAACATCTGGCCCGGCACACCCCTGCTATCCGCCTTTTTCTGGATCACGGTGAGCGTTTTTCTGCTTTACCTGGCCCGCACGCCGGCCCATCGATCGATCCATTCGCTAAGCCGCGTGGCCCACAATGGCTTGCGGCTGCTTTCACGGTCGACCCTGATGGCCGCCGAGCGCGTTCGCATCCGTAACAAGGAGGTGCTCTTCAGCCTGGGACAGGAATCGACCGAACGCATCGTCGAGCGGGAATTTCAAAGGGTCGAAGACGTCATCAAACGCGATCTCAGCAGCTATCCCATGCTGCAGCGTTCGATGGCCGACCAGATCACCCGGATCGATGAAGACTATCAAAAAAGCGCCGAATTGCCGCCGCCGGTGCCGACCTGGGTGGACGCCATCACCGCCCTGGGAAAGATTTCCTCCAAAGACGCCTCGGTGTCCGCCGTCCTGGAGCAAATCCACAAAACCATCAACAGCCAGCATAAAGGCGTCATGGAGGAATACCGCCGGGTTTCCAGCGACCGGCATGCTATCCTTCATAAGATGATGCCCCTCTGGCGCAAGCTGTCGGAAACCTTGGAGCAGGCCACCCAGCGGTTTGCCGGCCTGAATGAACGCGCCCAGGTCATCGACAACCGCGTCCAGGCCTATCAGGACATCCAGGCGCAGTCGGAAAGGGCCGAGCGGATGCTCACCTCTTCGGCCGCCACCCAGTTCTTCATTGCCGGATTCGTGCTCCTGATCGCCATTGGCGGGGCCATCATCAATTTCAACCTGATCGCCCTGCCCATGTCGGAGATGGTCGGCGGCGGCAGCTACATCGGGGCCTTCAAGACCTCCGACGTGGCGGCCCTGGTGATCATTCTCGTGGAACTGGCCATGGGACTTTACCTGATGGAGTCGCTGCGCATCACCCGCCTGTTTCCCATCATCGGGCAGATGGACGACCGCACGCGGCGCCGCATGATCTGGATCACCTTCAGCATTCTCTTCATCATGGCCGGCGTGGAAGCCTCCCTGGCTTTCATGCGCGACCGCCTGGCGGCGGACATCCAGGCCCTCCGTCAATCGCTGGCCGATGTCGAGATCGTAGCCGCGGCCAACAACTGGATTCCGACCGTGGGACAGATGGTCATGGGTTTCATCCTGCCCTTTGCCCTGGCGTTCGTGGCCATTCCCCTGGAATCATTCGTGCATTCCGCCCGTACGGTAATGGGGGCCGCGTTTGCATCGCTGCTCAGTTCCCTGGCCTTTGTTTTCCGCCTGTTCGGCAATGTGGCCCGCTATGGCGGCGAATTTTTCGTGAACCTCTACGACCTGGCCATTTTCCCTTCTTTGTGGATCGAACGACTGGTAGTGGACAAACGTCGTCCGGCCCTCGAAAACGAAGCGGCCGAAAGCCGTTCGATGGTGGAGGAAACCTCATGAAAAAATTCATTCTCATCACTCTGACCGGCATCCTTATCCTGGGCGGTGGCTGTGCCGACACCACCAGCCGGGCCCGCAGCGTTTTTCTGCTCCTGGATACCTCCGGGACCTACAAAGCCGAAATCGACAAGGCCCGGGCCATTATCAATTACCTCCTAGGCACCTTCGAACCCGGCGATTCCCTGGCCGTGGCCCGGATCGACAGCGGCAGTTTCAGTGAGAAGGACATCGTCGCCAAGGTGACCTTCGATCGACGACCCTCGGTGGCCACCGAACAGAAGCGCCTTTTCAAAGGCAAGATCGACCGCTTCATCGACCAGTCCAAAGGCAGTTCCCACACCGACATCACCGGCGGGGTGATCCAGGCCGTTCAATATCTGAACGAAACCGGGGCCGGGAAACGGTATATCCTGATATTCTCGGATCTGGAAGAAGACCTGGCCAAGGGTCATATTCGCGACTTCCCCCTGGAAATGGAGGGCTGCCAGGCCATCGCCCTGAATGTCACCAAGCTGCGCACGGACAATGTCGACCCCCGGCAGTATTTTCAGCGGGTGGAAGGCTGGAAAAAACGCGTCGAAGACGGCGGGGGCTCCTGGCGTCTGCTGAACGACCTTGAACGGCTGGATCGCATTCTGGAAGGATAAATGCGCCCGATGCCTTTAAATGGTAATCTTGTGTTTTGCGGATGACCACCGGCGACTGGCCGTTTCCGGGCCGCTGGCGGTCGTCCGCAGCTGGTTCTATGGCGGATTCGAATTTTTACGCGAGCGGGATGTGCGGGTGTCAATCCCGATCGCTGTCCCCTCCAAGGACAACTGGTCTCCAGTGCCGTCCCGGAGGCCGTGAGGCACCCCGTTGTAAGGAGCGAAAATACGATGCGCACACTTATGATGGCGGGGCTTCTGGTGGTCTTGCTCCTTGTCGGTATCCTGGCGATGAAGAATATGGGCGTCCAAACCGTCGACGGCCAGACGGAGACCCAGGCCCGGGATTATATCGAACGCGCCGAAGACGCCGGCGA
>JASJED010000168.1 GCA_030065585.1 Desulfobacterales bacterium
ATCTTCAAACCGCTCAATCCGCATTATTTAACCTAATAGCCTTTCCAACCCAGAACCTAGAACCCAGAACCTAGAACCCAGAACCCAGAACCTAGAACCTAGAACCTAGAACCTAGAACATAGAACCCAGAACCCAGAACCTAGAACCTAGAACCTAGAACCCAGAACCTAGAACCCAGAACCTAGAACCCAGAACCTAGAACCCAGAACCTAGAACCCAGAACCCAGAACCCAGAACCCAAAACGGACCACGCTATGCCGAACAACGCCAACAACTTCACCGGCGACATTCTCATCGTCGACGACGAGATCCCCAACCTGCAGCTGCTGACCCAGATGCTTTCCGATGCCGGATACCAATCCCTGCGTTCGGCCAGGCGGCCGCAGCTGGCCATTGAATCGGCCCTGGCGCAGCCGCCGAGCCTGATCCTGTTGGACGTGCGCATGCCGGAGATGGATGGTTTCGAAGTCTGCCGGCGACTGAAGCAAAACAAGCGCACGCGCGACATCCCCATCATCTTCGTAAGCGCTCTGCAAAATGCGGAAGACAAGGTCCAGGGTTTCGAGGTCGGCGGGGTGGACTTCATTTCCAAACCAATCCAAGGTTTGGAAGTGCTGGCCCGGGTGCGAACCCATCTGGCCCTGCGCACTATGCAGTTGCGCCTGGAAGACCTGGTGGACAGACGCACGGCTGAATTGGCGGCCGCCATTCTGGAATTGGAGACGGAAGTAAACGAACGCCGGCGCACGGAGGAGATTCTGGCGCAAAGTGAAAACCGGTTGCGCGCCCTTTTCGAGCGGGCCAACGACGGCATCTTGACGATGGAGGGCGACCGCTTCACGGACTGCAACCAAAGAGCCATCGAAATCTTAAAGCGCCCGAAGGATGAAATCGTCGGGCACAACCCCAGCGCCTTTTCGCCCGCCTTGCAGCCCGATGGAAGGTCCTCACAGGATAAAGTGCGCGAATTGATCGAAAGGGCTTACGATGGTGAGTCCATGATTTTCGATTGGATTTGCACGCGAGGCGACGTGACGCCCGTGAATCTCGAAGTCAGCCTTAACAAAATCGACATCGGTCCAAAGCCCACGCTTCTGTCCATATGGCGTGACGTCACCCGGCGAAAGCAGCTGGAGACCGAACGCGAAGATGCCAACCGCCAACTCAAAAAGGCCTTTGATGAAATCCGCCAACTCAAGGATCGCCTCGAAGCCGAGAACCTCACATTGCGGGAAGAGGTCAAGATTGCGGTCGGCGACGACGAGTTCGTCGGCAAGAGTCACGGCTTTCGAAAGGTTATCCAGCAGGTGGAACATGTCGCCCCCACGGATTCGACCGCTCTCATCCTGGGTGAAACCGGAACCGGCAAGGGCCTGATCGCCCGTAAGATTCACGAGTTGAGCGGACGCCGTGATCGCCCCCTGGTCAGCGTGAATTGTGCCGCCCTTCCGGCCACGCTGATCGAGAGCGAGTTCTTCGGTCATGAAAAAGGCGCCTTCACCGGTGCGATCGAACGTAAAATCGGCCGTTTCGAAATGGCTGACGGCGGAACGATCTTTCTTGACGAGATTGGCGATCTGCCCATCGAACTGCAGGCCAAGCTGCTGCGGGTGCTGCAGGATCACGAGTTTGAGCGGATCGGATCATCGAAGACCAAATCCGCGGACACACGGGTTATCGCGGCCACCAATCGTGACCTGGACACACTGATCGAGCAAGGAGCTTTCCGCGCCGATCTGTATTACCGGCTGGGTGTTTTTCCGATCCGCATCCCCCCATTGCGCGAACGTCGCAGCGATATCGCCATACTCGTCTGGTTCTTCATCACGCGATTGCAACCCCGATTCGGCCGGACATTCGAATCGGTCTCTGCCAAGGTCATGGAGGCTCTAACTTCCTATGACTGGCCGGGCAATGTACGCGAACTTCGTAATATCGTCGAGCGGGCCATGATAACCTCACCCGGAACGAAGCTGGAACTGGGCACGGATTTTCCGATGAACGCGAACGCCAGAAATGCTTCCCGCCGAGGCCGCGGGGGCAGGCGCGAAAAACTCGAAGAAGTCGAGCGCGCCCATATTGTAAGCGTGCTGGAGACATGTAACTGGAAAGTGCGCGGTAAAGATGGAGCGGCCGAGCGCCTGGGGCTCAAGCGCACCACATTGCAGTCACGGATGAAGAAACTCGGCATTCAGCGGCCAGCGTCCTGAGGACGTTCGTCAAGTCGCTGGTTTTCATGCTGGGATATGAATGCTTGGATTGATGGTTCAGAGGTTCTGGGTTGATTGAGGTTTCAGGTTTCAGGATACGGCATCGACTTCGGCCCCATATATCCTGACACCTGACACCCGACACCTGAAACCAAGACTCGGTTTAAGGGTCCTGGGTTGCTTGGGGTTTCAGGTTTCAGTGTTCAGGTTTCATGCGTCGGACGCAGCCTTGGCCCCATATATCCTGACACCTGAAACCCGACACCTGAAACCTCTAATTTGACAACCGACACCTGAATCCCTGCCGGCATTCAGTTTCCAGGGAGAATAAGAGGTAGGTCCTGAAGAGGCGCTTGGTGACAGCGTGTTCTTTGGTTGCGGCGGCGGCCGCAAGCGCTACCGGAGCTGGACGCCCACCGCATCGAGTCCCTGGATGATCCGCGCGGTGATGTCGTCGAACTTGATAAAGTTCCCGATCAGCATGCGGCCGCGTTCGGGGAAGTCGGGTTTGCACTTGAGCAGTTTGGCCGCGGAATGTCGTCCTTCGTCGATCCGGCCCAGCAGACCGCGGGTGGCGGCTTTGGCGAGATGATCCCAGAAGTCCGCGGGGCGGTTGAGCTTCATGGTCTCTTGGTAGGCCCGGTCATGGTCCGCCTGACGCAGCCGATTGACCCACAGCGCGTAGTGGACATAGTTGCTGTAGAAGGGGTTCAAACGGATGACCTTTTCGATCAGCGCGGGGCCGCGCTCCCACTCGCCCATGAGGGTCAGCATGTATCCGATGCCGTCGAGGATAAAGAGAGTGTCCGGGCCCAGTTCCAGGGCCCGCTCGGCTTCCATGCGTCCCGCCGTGAGATCGCCGCGCAGCAGATGGATGAAGGCCATGATGCCATGGGCCCGCTGGTCGTGCGGCATCAGACGCAGGCTTTTGAGCGCAAACACTTGGGCCTGCTCCAGGGGACGATCGAATCCCGAAAGGTCGAAGGCATGAATGACCGCAAAGAGCCGGGCGCGCATGGCCCATACCTGTCCGCAATCGGGATCGACGGCAACCGCTTTTTCCATGGCGGCGAGTGCCCGTTGAAAGGCCTCCGGCGTCGAAGATGATCTGAATTCGTAATACCGCATGACGGCCTCGTAGGCTTCCGAACCCGGCGGTCCACCGTTTTGAAACTGACGACTGAGCGTTTTGGCAATCTGCCCGCGCTTTCCCGCCACCTCCACGGCGGCCATTCGGGAGATGCGCTCCTGAAAGGCGATCATACTGCCGTTGCCAACCTCGCAGCGACAGGAACGGCTCCAAATCTGCTGGCCGGTGCGAACATCGGTCAGGTTGAGAATGAGCTTTATGAATGCATTGTCGCGGCGAACGCAGCCGTCGATCACGAAGTGGGGGCTGTGGGGATCGTCCACCGTCTGGGGGCCGTCCCCATCGAAGGTCATGACCCGAATGTCCGGGTAATGATTTAATTCGTCGGCGAGTTCGGCGGCCAGCCCGATGCGCCAGTTGTCAAGTTCCGGATCACCGCCGACATTGCGCACCGGCCGCACCATAGCCGTCGGCCAGTATCGATTGGGCCGGATCGCGGTGAGGGTTTGCTTGGTCCCGGAATCCGTCACCGTTGGCTGCGGCTGCGAGCGGTCCTCGAAAACAGGGACATAGGTACCCTTGGGGATGTCGATACGCACCGGGGCGTTTTTGCCCGCCCCCTTGTAGTAGCGTGACATCGCCCGCCGCAGCCGGCCGGCCTGGATGCTTACGATCGGATCGATATTCTGATCGAAGTCCACCCCACGGCCAAAGACCTCGGTCGCCACCGTGTATCCCTTGATGCAATCGCCGTTGCCGGCCAGGGTCTGCGCCACGACGTATTTTAGAAGTGCGATCTGCTGCGGCGTGGCCACAAAATCCGCGCTGGATAGCATCAGCTCAAGCTCACGGTTAACGGCCTCTTGCAATGGTAGTAATGATTTAATGCAATCATCCAACTTTTATCTTCTCCGATGATCTATAGGGTTACAACCGTTTCACAGCCAACGCCTGTCAAGACCATAAAAACTCGCCTTGATGTCTCTCTGTCCTGACCTCATCCCGCGTGCTGTCGAGAAGAAGCTCGATGAACGGTGAAGCCCCATGAACATGCGCACCCCTGTCAATGATGGACTGAATGGTGCTGATCCCCACGCTGTCGGCGAACATGAGGCTCGAGAGGTCGAGTATAAAGGGACCTTCGATCGGATCACAGGTTTTCTTCAGTTCGGCGACTGCGGCGCCCGATAGACGGCCCGCAATATGAACAACGGTTGCGGATCCTGAATGGATATGGTCGATTCGTATCCCCATGATACGGATAAGCAAACAAATTGCGTGCCATCGGCCGGAGAAAGTCCCTCGAATATCTTATCATTCTAATATTTCTTGTCTTTTTTATGATTTTCGCGTTCAGATTAGATGTCGACAGCCACCCGATTTGCCCATATTTCGGCCAGTTCGGTCGACATTTCGGCCAACGGTAGCCCCAAGGAAGGAATGGATCAATCTTATCCCAGAACCCGGTTTTAGGTTACCAGGTGTCGGGTGTCAGGTGTCAGGAAAAACGGGGCCGAAGTCGATGCCGTATCCTGAAACCTGAACACTGAAACCTGAAACCTTAACCAACCCAGAACCTAGAACCTGGAACCCAGAACCCAGAACCCCCTACGGTGATCACTGAACCTTGACGCCAACCGTTGAGAGCCCATGGATGACGCTGTCAACGATGTCATCAAACTTGATGTAGCATTGAATTAGAAAGCGTCCGCGTTCTGGGAAGTCGGGTTTGAGTCTGAGCAACTCGGACGCAGCCCTGCCACCGTCAGCAACCCGGCCGAGCAGGCCGAGCGATGCAGCCCTGGCAAGGTGGTCCCAGAAAAACGCAGGCCGGTTGAGCTTCAAGGTCTCCTGGTAGGCTTCTTTATAGGACTTCAGACGGATATGATTGAGCCAGGTCGCATAGTGAACATAATGGGCGTAAAACGGGTTCAGTCGGATGACGTCTTCGATAAGGGCGGGGCCACGCTCCCATTCTCCCATGAGTGTCAGCAGGTAGCCGATCCCATCCAGCATGAACAGGGTTTTCGGTCCCAGCCGAAGGGCTTGTTCGGCCTCGGCGAGCCCCGCCGCCAGTTCATTACGAAACATATGGGTGTAGGCCATAAAGATCCGCGTCCTTTGATCGTCCGGCATCAGGCGAAGGGCGTTTTGGCCGAAAAGAAACGCCTTCTCCAGGGGGGCCTCGAATCCGGGAACATCCAGCGCATAGATATCCGCAAAAAGATGGGCCAGCATGCTCCAGGCCTGGCCACATTCAGGATCTATCGCAACTGCCCTTTGCAGGGCCTCGAGTGCGGCTGCGAATGTATCCGGGGTCAATTTCAGATTATATTCATAGTAGCGCAGGACGGCTTGGTAGACCTGCATATCGCTCGGTTTTTGGGGGGCAATCATAGAATCCACCGTCTTTGCGACAGATCCATGCTGCCCTGCAATTTTCACGGCGATGCTCCTGGAGATGTCTTCCTGAAAAGCGATGAGCCCGTCGGTTGCAGCCGCAAATCGATAGGATTCACTCCAGACCATACGCCTGGTCTGGGTATTCGTCAGTTGAGCGCTGATTTTGATTTTGGTGCTGTCACCGCGGACATTGCCATCGATGCTGAATTGAACGGCACCCGGATCGATTGTTGGTTCCGGATTCCCCGCCTGGTGGGTCATGACCCTGATATCCGGATAACGATTCAACTCATGGGCGAGTTCCATTGCCAGACCAATACCCCAGTAATCGAGTTCGGGATCGCCTGACAGGTTTCGCAAGGGTCGTACAATGACAGCAGGCCATCGGCTTTTTAAGGCGATACCGGTATGCCCGCTGGGCGCAGCTGGAGCGGTCGCCTTGCTCTGCCGCCGTTCGAATTCGGGCACATAGGATCCCTTGGGGATGTCGATCCGCAGCGGGTCTTGGTTGCCGGCACCATGGTAATAATCCGCCAGCGCCCGCCGCAGCCGGGCCGCCTGGATGCTCACGATGGGATCGATATTCTGGTCGAAGTCCGACCGGCGGCCAAAAACCTCGGTGGCAATCGTATAGCCTTTGATGCGATCGGCCTTGCCGGCCAAGGTCTGATTCACGACATATTTCAATAAAGCGCCTTGCTGCGGCGTGATTCTGCCATGCGGGCTGGTCAGGATCCGTTGCATCTGAAGATCGACTTCGTCCCTGGCGGGGCTGTTTTTATATGATTGCTTATTACCGGGCATGATTACCGTGAGTGCTCTGTGATTAGCTACAATTTAAGGCGTTTGATACAATTGTTCAAATAACTAATATGGACGAACGCCTTCAAGGTAAACCATAAAACTTTAGCAGGTTATTGGCAGGTATAAACTCGTACTAAATAGTGTCCATCCACAATTGGGATAAGGCCAGCAGTTCGTCCGATTGAAAAATGCATAATTTTGTTCTGCTATGGCCACGCGCGCGCATGGATTTGCGGTCAGGCGTATGCCGGTGCGCCGCAGCCGCAAACCCGCGTAGCCGGTATAGCTGGACCAAAAAAGACCATTAATGGATGGATGTTAGTTGAGCGTTAAAAGGTAGGATCGCAGATTGGCTTTTTGATGGGTCAGGCCAAGTTTTTTACGAATGTTGTTGCGATGAAATTCAACCGCCCGCGGGGTCGAATGCGTTAAGGCGGCGATTTCTTTGGTGGTCCGCCCCTGTCGCACCAGATCGGCGACCTGCATTTCCTTGGGCGTCAATAGGGAATAGGTTGCGGACAAGGTGCGATAAAATGGGGAGACGATTTCGTTCAGATTCTCTTCCAGGACCTTCAGATAGGCCTGCTGCTGGGAATTGGTCCGGGTTTGTTTGAGTTTCTGCAGATAGGGATTGATCAATTCTTTCACGTTCAGGAGCACCTGCTCCTCGAGATCGGATTTGTCACTTTCTCTTTTTTTCAGCAAAACTCTCAGCGCGGCGTTGACTTCCGCCAAATCGCAGGATCGCTGCTCCAATTCCACTTCCCTCCTCTGCAACGCCTGTTCGGCCTGGATGCGCTCGGTGATATCCGAAATCATGACCAGGTCCTGAATGAACTCCCTTTTGGCATCTCGAATGGCGGTGGCCACAATCCTCCCGGTCCGTTGCGCACCTCGCTTGGCATTAAATCCGATTTCGTAGGGCGGCACCTTCTCGCCCGCCATTCTTTGCGAAAATTTCTTCCGCACGAGGGCTTTATCATCATCGGACAGAAAGGGGAAATCCCAAAACCGCTTGCCGATAATCGCCTCACGATTGTAGCCAAGCCATTCCTGTGATCTGTCGTTCACATCCAAAACAGTGCCGCTTCGATCCAGGAGTACAATCGCTTCCGGTGAAAGCTCGAATATCTCCCGGTATTTTCGCTCGCTCTCTCTCAGGCGGCTTTCCATCTTCTTGGCTCGGTCGATGTCATGCACGACGGTGACCCTGACCGGACGGCCTCTGTATTCGCTCATCTTGCCGCGTATTTCCACTCGGAAATGCGTTCCATCTTTGCGTTGGGCAACGGCCTCATAGGGCTCCTCATATCCCGACAACATATGATGCTTCACCAGTTCCCTGGATTCCGGAGCGATAACGTCGGTGCCAAATATCCCGATCAACTCCCCGTTGTTGTAACCGAACATATCGGCCGCGGTCTGGTTGGCATCGATGCAAATGCCATTTTCGGAAATGAAGATGGCTTCGAAGGATGCATTCGCCAGGGCACGGTAACGCTCCTGATTCTCCTGCAAGGCCTCCTCCGAGCGCTGCCGCTCGCTTATCTCCTGTTTCAATTGGGCATTGGCTTTAGCCAGCTCGGCCGTGCGCGCCGCCACCCTGTCTTCCAGTTTGTCGAGGACTTGGTGAAGCTCTTCCTCGACTCGCTTTAGTTTGGTGATATCGGCATCGGTTCCCACGACACGCATGGGCTGGCCTTGCGCATCGCGGATGGCGGTGCCGCGCGCCAGAATCCAGCAGATGCCGCCATCTTTCGTGAGCATCCGATGTTCATAGACAAACTCGGGGGTTTTTTCATCGAGGTGCGCCTGGAAGGCCTCCATGACCGCCTGCCGGTCATCAGGATGAACATGGCTCGACCAGATCTCGATGTCGTTGGGGATTTCTTCGTCACGATACCCCAAAAGCGCTTTCACATTGGGATCGAGATAAAATTCATTGGTGCGAAGGTTCCAGTCCCAAACACCAATTCTGGCGGCGCAGGTTGCCAGCGTGTAGCGCTCCTGACTCAAGCGCAGTATTTCCACGGCCTGGCTGCGCTCGTCGGACTCCTGCTTCAAACGCGTATTGACCTCGACCAGCTCGGCCGTGCGATCTTTGACACGCTGCTCCATTTCGGCATGGGCTTCCTGTAAGGCCGCTTCCACCCGCTTGCGTGCCGTAATATCGCGACCCAGGCCGCTGACATAGGGTTCAAACCCTGGTTCTTCGACCAGAACATTGCGGTAGTCGACATAATAGGCGCTACCGTCCTTGGCCTGAAACAACACCACGCCCTCGGCGTAACCATGCGTATTGATTTCTTGCAAATACGCTTCGCGGAATAAATTTCGAAATTTAGGCAAAATGAAAACATCGATCGGCCGGCCGATCAATTCTTCAAACGTGTAGCCCGAAAGCCGGGAAACAGCCGGATTCACATGCAGCAGGCGGCCTTCCAGATCGTGGAGCATCATCAAATCGCCGGTGCGGTTGAAAAAATCCCGATAGATTTTGCCCAACGCCTTGAGGCTTCGTTGCGGTGCCTCATCACGGATTGCTTTGGTCATCGGCATAAGTGTTTCTCCGCCCTTGACGAACTATGGTTTATTTCTGGCCATTTTCGGCATCCTGAACAAGTTCTGGGTTCTGGGTTCTAGGTTCTGGGTTGACCGGAATGGACCAATTTTATCCCAGACCTTTGAATAGTATTT
>JASJED010000169.1 GCA_030065585.1 Desulfobacterales bacterium
GTCGTCGCCCCGGTGAACGCCCCGCGCACATGGCCGAACAGCTCGCTTTCCAGCAAATTCTCCGGAATCGCCCCGCAGTTAATCGCCACGAAGGCGCTCTCTCGGCGCTGGCTCTCCAGGTGGATCGCGCGCGCCGCCAAACCCTTGCCCGTGCCCGTCTCACCATTGATCAACACCGTAGTGTCGCTTGCAGAGACCTTGCGCATCATTGCCAACACGCGCAAAATCGCCTCGCTTTGACCGATGATGCCATGGTGGTGAATGGGCGCTTCCCTGGGGATCGGTTTTGCGGATTGATTTGAATGGGCAGAGAGGTTGGGCGGCACAATAAATTCCTTGTAGCGCTTGACTTAAGAAATCTATCACCTCAGCAAATAATGTGCCGCGAAGGATAAATTCGCACCCCATGATTCGGGAATGCAAATAAATACAGTCAGAAACGCGATATTAACGTCGGCGCAACCCTCACGTCGAAATGGCACTTTTTAATCGAATTTTACTTATGGGTATTAAAATATTTAAGGATGGATCGCACTATCCCAGCCGATAATAGAGGTGGCCGGTGAAAGGAATTGAAAGCAAGCTGCTTAACGTGATCAATCGCAACAATTTTCACCGGATGCTTCAGCGCCTGGCAGGTAGACGGTAAACGTCGCACCGCAGCCTTCCGCGCTCTGGGCGGTAATCGTTCCCCCCATGGATTGTATCAGGGCATAGCTGATCGAGAGGTTGAGGCCGGTTCCGGCGCCAACTTCTTTGGTGGTATAGAAAGGATCGAAAATCTTGGCCAGGTTCTCGGCAGGGATGCCACGGCCGCTGTCGTTGATGCGACAGGCGATCATTTCTTTGTGCGCGTTTCGAATATCCTCGATGACATCTTGTTCGAGCCGAATACGAAGCGTGCCGTCAAGGGGCATGGCTTCATAGGCATTATCGAACAGATGCATCAAAACGCGAATGAATTCCTCACGGTTGACATTGGCAGGCGGGCAGTCAGCGGCCACAACGACATCACATCGAATGCGATGGTCTGGAAAGCGCGCGCGGGTGTTATCGAGCGCCGCCATGATGAGGGGGTGAAGCTGAAGGATCTGGCATTCGGATTTGCGTGGTGAAGAAAAGCGCTGCAGACTCTTGACCATCGAAGCGATGCGATCCGTTTGGGTTTGCATCAATGCGGCATATTCGCGGATTTTGGCAGGCGGCAGTTCGCTCATCTGCATCAGCTGGAGATGACCGGAAAGAATGTTGAGAGGATTGAGAAATTCGTGGAACGCTCCGGAAGTCATACGGCCAAAGGCGGCGAATTTTTCAGCTTGAATGATACGGCTCTGGGCATTCTGGAGGGTTTCATGCTCTTTCTGCAGTTGCGCGAAAAGCAGCGTGTTCTCCATAATCAGGGCACATTGCTTGGCGAGAATGGCAAGCAGTTTGAGCCTTTCGTGGGTTATGGCCCCTTCACTGATGCCAGTAACCACCATCACCAAACCAAGCGTTTGGGTCTGGGTCGTCAGGGGCAGCATGATCAGGGTTTTACGTTTTTTGAAAACCAAAGAGGGGATCAATGCCGGTTGTCGTCGGTTAATGATCCAGGCAAACATGCCGCATTCGATCTGGGCATCGATTTCGCGCCGGCAATGTTCATCGAGGTCATCAGGACTGCAATGCGCCAATTCGAACGCGTGGCTCTGATCGTCGACCCTGAAAAGGGCGCAGACGTCCGTTTCAATATATCGTTTGATTTCTTTGGAAAAGACTTCCCAAATATTGGGAATGCGGGCGGGTTTCTCAATTTTCTCCGGAAAATAAATCAGGTTTTCGATTTTCTGGACAAGTTCCAGGATGGCTTGACGTTCATTATCGACGTCCCGGGTGCGTTGATTTGCCGAATGCGCTGATCGCTCGATCGATTTGATCATTTCAAGCCTCTCGTTCCGACGGGGAAATGGCCGTCGAGGCTTGAATAAAAGGACAGATATCGTGGTATTCAGTTTCCAATCGATGCAACAAGGCTTCGATATCGTTTGTCTTTAATTCCAGGATCTCCCATGCCGGCGGATGGAGTGCGGGAATGCGATGATCACCGCCCGATCCGATTTCAAGGGCTCGGCAGAATATGTCGGCCAAATGGACGGCGGCGGCCTCACGCATGAATTCGCCGGCACGCACCGGGGTGTGATGATGCAGGATGACATCCGGCACCGGGGCCGGCAGATTCCAGCGTTCGGCCAGCAAATGACCGATATCGGCATGGTTGCATCCCAGGATTTCTTCTTCCGCCAGCAAGATCAATTCGTCGTTAGCCTTCACCCTGGCGCGCACGCGCGCGTAATCATTTGGCATATAGGCCATTTCGACGATTTTGCCGAGATCGTGCAGCAAGCCGCACACGAAGAGTTCTTCGACTTTCTCAAAATGGAGATGTTCACCGATGATCTTGGCCGCCACGGCACACCCCAGGGAATGGTCCCACAGCTTTTCGCGTTCAACTTGAAGCTCGCGGTCGGCGCCGTTAAAAAGATCGAAAATCGATGTGGTCAGCAACAGGTTGCGAATCGCATCGAAACCTAAAAGGACAATGGCGAAACTCACGGTGGCGATCCGTTGCGGGAAACCATAGAAGGAGGAGTTCACCAGGCGCAGCAACCGTGCCGTTAAGACCTGGTCATCATTGATGACACCGGCGAGATCGCGGGCGGACGATTTGGGATTGTTGATGATTTCGGTGATGCGCAGGACGGTTCGCGGCAGGGTAGGGAGGTCTTCGACGCGACCGACGATGGCCCTTAATCGATTATTGTGCATCGATGGCTTCCTGAGCGTGATACCGCGCGATAATGATTTGGGTGGCCACCCTTTGGATTTCCTTGTGGATTTCGTTTCCATCCGTTTCGCCAAACTTGTGGTTCAGACGATCTTCGATGGCCTCGATGAGCGCCACCGGATCGGCTGGCGTAGCGCCGTCTTCAGGGTGCGGATCGGAATTGACCGTGATGCGGGTGATTCCCCAGGACTTGAGGATTTTGATATTCTTGTCATTCAGGGCAACGCCCTTGCGCAGCAAAAGCTTCTGATGGTCATGCAACACGTCGGACGCCAGGATCATATCTGATCGGGCATCCACCAGGGTTATCTCCCGCATCAGGCGTTCTCCGTGAGGGAATGCCGCAATTCTTCCAGACGGGCATTCAAGTCCGTCAATTCCATGGGTTTTTGGATATAGCAAAAAGCGCCCATGTCCATGGCCTCTTGAATGGTTTCGTCGTCACCATAGGCTGAGAGCATGATCACACCACAATTGGCATTGATGGCCTTTATCTGGCGCAAGACATCGATGCCGCGCATCCCGGGCATGCTGATGTCCAGAAGCACGATATCCGGCAGCGCCTCCTTGAACAAATTTAAGGCGTCCGCACCCGTGTTGGCGATGTGTACCTGATAGCCCCTCTGGGTTAGGAAAACGTTCATCAGGCTGCAAATGGTGGGCTCATCATCAACAACGAGAACTTGCTTGTGATTTTCCACGAATATCATTCCTGACTTGGGTTAATGGCGATACCTAGCAGGTAATAACCACGATCAATTCGAGCGAGGTATCGGTTCGAATCTATCGTCCTGCTGAAAAGACCGCATCGGTAATTACGAATCCGTCTATTCTAAAGTGCAAATATCGGCCAAATTTCTCATATCTTTAGGTTTTATTGCCGCTTCGGGTTGTTTTCAGGCGCCATCCAAAATAGGTCGTTTTCCCGGCGGGTCTAAATCCCCACAAACGCATCGTTTTGATCCTCAGCCATAAAACATTTTCATCGTCCTAAAGTCCGGGGTGTAACTGTCGATAATGAATATGACAGCGCTGTCACACATTAAGAGAATCTTTAATGACCCCCCGCGAGAAACGCGGGGAAACTCCAGAAAGGAAAAGCATCATGGCTATGGACAACATCACACTGACAAGCGGCATGCGTTCCAACCTTTTCACCCTGCAGAACACCGCCAAGATGATGGATACCACCCAGACCCGTCTGGCGACGGGCAAGCGGGTCAACTCCGCCCTGGATGATCCCATCAACTTCTTCGCGGCCCAGGGCCACACACAGCGGGCCGGCGACCTGGCCATGCGGAAGGATGAAATGGCCGAGGCCATTCAGACCATCAAGGCCGCCGACAACGGCCTTACGGCGATCACCGACATGATCGCCTCGGCCAAGTCCCTTGCGCAGTCGGCCTTGGCGACCAACAGCATCACCGAAAGAACCGATCTGGAGGCTGAGTACACCTCAATGCTCGAACAGATTGCCACGGTTGCCGATGATTCCGGCTACAAGGGCACCAACTTGCTGGAATCCGCGCAGTCCATTACCGTGTATTTTGACGAGGACGGCACTTCGAATCTGGTCGTGGCGGGTGTCGATGTCGAGGACCAGCTCGAAGATTCCACCGCTGTTGGAGCATGGAATGACGCCACGCTTACCACGGGTGCCGCCGCTATTCAGGCCAGCATCGACGATCTTGACAATGCCCGCGATGATGTCCGCACAGCGGCCAAGACGCTCTCCGGTAAGTTGAGCACGATCACCACGCGCCAGGAATTTACGGACAAGATGATCAACACCCTGGAAGACGGGGCGGCCAATCTGGTCAATGCCGACCTAAACGAAGAGGGCGCCAACATGCTGATGCTGCAGACCCGTCAGCAACTGGGGACCACCTCGCTGAGTCTGGCTTCGCAGGCCGCTCAGAGCGTTCTAAGATTGTTCTAGTCCACCGGGTTTTAAAGGAATCTATCCTGCAAACCCACGAACCCGGAGAGGGCAGAAGCCATCTCCGGGTTTCCCTTACAAGGGGATAGAGCCATGATTACACCCAAAATTGCAGCCAACCAATCCTTCAGTCAACTTAACCGCGCACACAAGCATGATGAGCAGCAACGCCAGCAGGTTAGCGGACAGGGGCAGACCGAGACCCAGGACATCGATGCCGTTAAAACCGAAATCAGCGCTTTCTCCACCAATCCGATTCAGCAGTTCAATGCCCAGTTCAACGCGGTTGTGAAAAGCATCCGCATTGCCGACCAGGCCATGGCGGAAATAAGCGCCAACATCGAGCAGATGGAATCGGAAGTCGAAATGTTCGTCAAGCACTACCCGCCTTTTCCTCCGGGAAGTGAGGAGCGGATAGAATTGCTTAACCGGTTTTCAGCGTTGCGCAAACAAATTGATCGGCTGACCTTTCCGCCGGATCCCTTTGCCCAGAAAATCATCGGAGATTCGGGCAGCGGCGATGGAACCGATTCCTGGGACATTGAAATTGGCGACAAGACGCTAAGCGGTGCGATTCGCCGTCAACCCATGCATACCGGCAGCGAGGGCCTCAATCTGCCCCCCATGCCGCCCGATGCATCCGACATGGATGTCGTCGGTCTGCAGACAGCCCTGCAAACAGCCGGGCGGATCGTCGCCCAACGCAGAAGCAATTTGTCGGCTGATGTCAAAAGAATCATCTGGCAGTTGGAAAAGCTCGTGTAGCGATGGCGCAGGCCGTTTGCTATCGACACCGGCATTGACAAACATGGGACGTGTTTCTATACCAGCCGTAAACAAAGGTACCGGGGAGATAACGGCCACGACCCCGAAAATCGACCTGGATTAACCCGGAGGAAAACGTTCCATGCCCCTCAAACTGACGCTCAAACCCGGCGAGCGCATGATTATCGGCGGTGCCGTCGTGACCAACGGCGCCGGCAAGACCGAGCTGTTCGTCGAAAACAACGTCCCCCTGCTGCGGGAGAAGGACATCATGGGGGAAAAGGATGCCGACACGATCGCCAAGCAGATCTATTTTACGATCCAGTTGATGTACATCGACCCGGAAAACTTGGTCAGCCATCACAACGCCTACTGGCACCTGGTCCATCAGACCGTCAAGGCCGCCCCTTCGACCGTCGGACTGGTCGACCAGATCAGCGAAAAAATCGTGGCCAACAACCACTACCAGGCGCTTAAACTGACACGCAAACTGATTGCCTACGAGAAGGAGATAATGGATCGTGTATAGCCATGGTAACGCTGTAAATGCCTACAAACAAGTCGACCGACATACCAATTCGGGCCGGGAGACCGAGGCCCGAGTCTTGACCGAGGCGGCTTTAAAACTCAAACGGTGTCAGGAAAACTGGGACGATCCCAATCGGGATCGGATGTTGGATGTTGCGCTCCGTTATAACCAGAAGATATGGAGCTTGTTCCAGAGTGAATTATCCCGCGAAGACAATCCGCTGCCTCAAAAATTGCGTGTTGATATCCTCAGGCTGGCGGCATTTATCGATAAACGCATTTTCGAAATCATGGCTTACCCGGAAACGGACAAACTGAACATCATTATTGATATCAATCGAAATTTGGCCGCCGGCCTAAGGCGTGCGCCATAGGCCTTTAAAGCCCTACCGATACGCTTCCCTTAGAAAAGTAGGGGAGCGATTCTCCTCCCAAAATACCTTATCGGAAGCCCCGATGTTCGTATCCGAAAACTGATCCGATCGGCACCAAAAGAAAAGCCAAATTAATTGCATACCGCTTCTGGATAGGTGCGATCGCCTTGACCCATATTGATCTGCCCGGCCTCCAGCGACGCTTTCAACTGTAACAAGGTTTCGTCACCTGGGTTTAATTTTTCGGCAGCGTCTAACAGTCGTTGCGAATAGGCCGGATGCCCGGCACGATGCAAACCCTTGGCCAGGTCGCTGAAGGCATAAACGCTATATTGCCAAGTTGGATAATGCTTTAATCCGGCAAATGTCTTCAAGCCGGCAGATACCCCCGAGGCGCAGACTTGGGCGGCCCCGCAAAAAAAGATCGCCGACGGGTAATCCGGATGCCGTCTTAGAAGGTTGCAGAGAATCTCAGCCGAACGATCTGCATTCCCTAGATATAATTCGCTGACACCCAGATTGAGGTGGCCTTCCTTGCGATCGGGGTCGGAATCGACCGCATTTAAGGCAGCTCGATTGGAATCCCAATACTGACCGGTTTTAATGTAAAGCGCCGATAAATTGGTCCATGCTTTGGCATTCGATGGTTCCTGCGCAAGCAAACGCCGCCACAGCGTGATGGCTTCTTCGAAATGATCGAGTTCAACGGCTTGAATGGCCAGTTCGCGTAACGCCTTGGGTTGATCATCATTTGCTTCAAGCTTTTTTAAACCGATCCGATAATAGGTTTCCCCTTTCGATTGGGCATTTTTGCGGTTCATTTTTCCATAGTGATGAATCGGAATGGATGCCTGTTTGATTCGATAGCCCGCCTTAGCGATGGAATGATCGACAATTTCGTGAACCGGAAATTCAAAGCGGATCCGAAAATCGTTGGGGAACAGCCGCACTTTTTGGCTGGGAACCCAACCGGTTGATTTTTCTTCGGCACCGTAAACACCATCATTGGCAACCCAGCCGTCCGTATTGAAACGATTCATGTAGTTGCGCGTCACCATTGAAAAAGCGACTTTTCGCGACTTGGGTGCTTTGATCATTGCACGCAGACGACCATAATCTTGAGTGGCAATGACTTCATCCGCATCCAGAACCAAAACCCAGTCGCCGTTGGCTTGCGCCAGGCTGTAATTGCGCGCGGCGGCGAAATCGTCGATCCAGTCAAACTCGTAAACCCGGGCGCCGAAAGCGGCGGCGATCGAGCGTGTCTGGTCGTCCGAGCCCGTATCGACGACGATCATTTCATCAACCACAGGTTTAAGGGATGAAAGGCATTGCGCCAGATATGCTGCTTCGTTTTTGACAATCATACACAACGAGAGGGTCGGCGTCTGATCGGCCTTGATTTCGCTGGGGCCTAATTTTTGACGAACCGCCAGTGCGGCATCGAGAAGCCCTGGTTCGATGGCATTTTGAACCAAAAGGGTTTCGATGAGTCCCATGGCGGATTGGGTTCGATCAATTTTCAAATAGAGGTCGATCAATAAATGGATGCCTTTGCGAAATCGCGGATATCGGCGGATCGCATCTTCGAAAATAGATGAGCCCCTAGCGAATGCTTCGGTCTTGCATAGCGCCGCATGGTAATTAGCGGCTACGTGCGGTGCGGTTGGTGATAAGACAAAACCCTTTTCAAAGCAATCCAACGCGCGATTAAAGTCACCATGCTCCCAATGGATCATACCCATGTTGGTCCAGGGGTCACCCCAGTGCGGGCTTTTCTGCGCAGCGCGGTCAAAGCGTTCCGTAGCAGCTTGAAAATCGCGACGCTCAAAAGCCAAAAAACCGCTTAGATTGTGAGCATAGGCATTGTCGGGTGTCTTCTGGTACGAGGCTTCCGCAAGTTCGGCGGCCATGACGAGATCACCGTAATACGCGAAAAGGTTTCCAAGCGTTGCCAGGGTGGCACCCGGAATGTTTTTGTGGGTCATAATCGATCGGACCTGCTCGGGAATATCAGCGTTGGCCTCGACCGACAGAATCATATCGGTCATATGGTGGTAGGCCTGCCAGTTGTCCGGCTGGATCGCCAGAGCCTTTTGCAAAGACCGCCAGGCATCTTGCCAACGGTCTTGCAAATGCTGGTCACAACTTTTTTCTAGCCATATGGCACTTAATGCTCGCGCTTTATCCGGTGAGTCGGAGCCAATGGCCTCGTAAATCGCGGTGAAATGTTTTTGATCCAACACGAGCATCTCTTTGTTGGACCAGATTTGCGATGGTTCGCGTTTCCCGTTGGGGGTAAAAACGATGCCACCGGAAATAAAATTACGATAGCCGGCCAGTTTGTGGCGGTAGCATAAATCCTGAAGGCCCACTTGAAGGGTGTGATATCCGTCCTGGAATCCGCCAATTTCTAGAAAAGCGTTCCGGTCGACGAGGAAACAAAAGGGCTCGACGGTTGACGTTGGAATGAGTCGATTGCAAAAGGGTTCTCTGAGGATATTAAACCCGTCCGAATCGACTAATTCATCCCAACGCTGAATCGGTGATTTGGCGAAGCTCCCCATCGGTCCCGAGACGCCAGGCCGATCGATAAATTTTCGACTTTGTATTAGATACTCTAACCAGCCATCAAAGAATGAGAGATCATCCTGGACAAACGCAATCGTATCCGCTGCCAGCGTTGCAATGATCGCGTTTATCTGACTGCCCGGCGACCGATCGAGGTCCATGTAAATTCTTTTAAACGAACCAGGCGATTCTGACGAATCCGGCGCTTTATGGCCTTTGACCGGCGGTTCCAGGATGATGATATCATGAACATGGTTCGAATCGATTTTTAGCCAGGTTGATAGGTGATCATATGGCAAATCCCGATCTGGACCGGCAAAGATAACAAGCGCAACGGTCTTTTG
>JASJED010000170.1 GCA_030065585.1 Desulfobacterales bacterium
GAAAACGGGTTGGCGACCCTCGATCCCACCAACGATCGCATCGCCAAGATTCGGGCCCTGCCACCGGTCTGGCAGGAGAAAATTCTGATCGTCGATGATCAGCCGTCCATCGTCGAACTGCTGCGTGCCATATTGTCACGCGAAGGCCGCGTTCATACGGCGATGAACGGGGCGGAGGGCCTGAAGAAAATCTCCGAGCACTATTTTGCCGTAATCATCTCGGATATCGATATGCCCATTATGAATGGATGGCGGTTCTATCGGCGGCTGCAAAAGCAGTTCAGCGGCATCGGCCGACGGTTTATCTTCATTACCGGCAATCGCGCTTCGAGCGAGGTGCTCCGCATCAAACAGCATGAGCTCAACCTTCTGTACAAGCCCTTCAGCCTGGCCGATCTACGACGCGTGGTCTATGGGTTGATGGAATGCAACGCGCGCGGCGGCTGCATGACCGGCGCTTTGTGACCCAAAACCGGCCGTTGCCGTTGTTGCGTCAATGTCAGTCCGGGGGCAGCGGCGGCGGCACCGCCCCGAAGAGTCCCTGAAGATCGTCAACCTGGCCGGCTTTCTCCCAACCCGCCATCCCCTGTTTCCAGACCAACGTGTCGCGGTCGATCTGCCCCTGGGCGATCATCTGCTGAAGCTGCTCCGGCGTGAAGGGCCCGGCCTGCTGGTTGTTGATGCCCGCATACCACTGAACGGCTGGGGGCAACGGCGGTGGACCGCCGGCCGGCGGTTGCGGCTGGGCCGCACCCTGCATGGCGCCGCCGACCACATTGCCCATCCCCACCCCGGCGATCATGCCCATGGCCCCGCTGCCGCCGCTGGGATTGGCGGCCATGGCCTCGATGGCCTCGGCGGTCTGAAACTGGGTGTATTGATTCAGGTTGCCCACCAGCCCCATCTTGGTGCGCTTGTCCAGCACCTCCTCCACCTCGTTGGGCAAAGAAACATTTTCGATCAGAAACTTGGTCAGGGTGGTCCCGTAATCGTCGAACTCGGGCTGTAGTTTGGCCCCCAGAAGGTCGCCCATTTCATTGTAGTTGGCGGCCAGATCCAGCATGGGGATCTTGGATTCGGCCAGGGCGTCGGCGAACCGGCTGACCAGGATGTTGCGCAACTGGCCGGTGATTTCGTCGGTCTGGAACAGGGTATCGGTGCCGGCGATCTGACGGATGAAGGCCGCCGGATCGCTGACCCGGATGCAATAGGAACCGAAGGCCCGCAGGCGCACCGGTCCGAATTCCGGATCGCGCATCATGATCGGATTCTTGGTGCCCCATTTCAGGTCGGTGAACTGGCGGGTGGATACGAAAAAGACATCGCACTTGAAGGGCGCGTTGAAGGCATACTTCCAGCTCTTGAGGGTCGTCAAAACAGGAATATTGTTGGTGGTCAGCTCGACCCGCCCGGGCCCGAAGACATCGCCGATCTCCCCTTCATGCATGAAAACGGCCATCTGGCTCTCCCGGACGATGAGCTGGGCGCCATTCTTGATTTCGTTGTCGGCACGAGGGAATTTCCAGACGAGGGTATCGCCGGTGGCATCGACCCATTCGATAACATCGATAAACTGCCCTTTGACTTTCTCCCACAGGTTCATGGTAATCTCCTTCGTTGCTTCCCCCCCGTAATCCGGGCCGTCTTCAATACCGCTTTTCGCCTGGAGCGCGGCGCCTAGGGCCCGCAGCGGTCGTCTCCGGTCATCGCTAACCGAAACGCTAACACCCCCCCCGAATCATGTCAATTCGGCCGTCGGCAGCAGGCGCCCGGCGTCATGCTTTAGGTTGCAGATGTCACAAATTAGGTGTCAGGTTTCGGGTGTCGGGTGTCAAGAAACACAGCTTGACAGCATGGCACCCCTTCTTTTCTGAAACCTGAACACTGAAACCTTGTAGGTAAGTAACAGGGAGCCCTTGCAGAGATGTCCGTGTTCAGTTGTCAGCAAAGGGCTCGACTTCGGCGCCATGGACGCCTGATCCCTGACACCCGAAACCTGAAACCTGAGCACAACAATTCTTCGGTCACCCTGTCGCAGCGGGCAAAGCCGGACAATGGGTACCAAGCGCATTGCTTGCTTCGCAGTAATGCCTAACCCTGGATGGTTTCGTAAAACGTTCGAGAGGCGGCTTGCAAAGTCCGAGGAATGAGGCGTACGCCAGTACGCCGCAGTGACGAGGACTGTAGCGTAACGCCGCTATTTATCCGCTTCAGGTGGGTCGGACGTTTTACGGAACCGTCTAAATTTACTCATGAAACCGCCCCCAACCGCGCTTGTAGTACTCGTAGAGCACAGGCTCGTCCAGGCGGTTGATGCGCACCTCGCGATCGGGGATCAGGTCCTGGCTGAAGACGAACATGGCCTGCAGCGTGGGGGTATTCAAAAAGCGGGCGGGTACGTTGACGACCAGGTTCTGCGGACGGACAGGCTCGCGGCCGGCAATGATAAAACCCCATTCACCGAACGAAGGCACGTTCACGTGATAGGCGCGCGGGAGAAGCCTCCCGGAAGGGGCGGTGGCCGGGACGGCGGCACCGATGGTCCGCAGGATGCATGCAAAGGCCTCGGGGGCGAAAAAAGGCGAGGTGGCCTGGGTTACCATCACGCCGGCGGCGGCCAGACGCTTGGCGCACAGGGCATAAAAGGCCGTGGTATAAAGCTTGGCCAGGTTTTCGTTGTTGGGATCGGGCAAATCGACGATGATCACATCGAAAAATTCACGGCTGTCTTCCACATATTGGAAGGCATCCGCGTTGATCACCGTCAGGCGGGGCTCCTTGAGGGCGCCCTGGTTGAGCGCTACCAGTTCGGGCCGCTCGCGCCCCAATCGTGTCATTTCCGGGTCTAGATCCACCAGGACGATGCGCTGCACCTGCTCAAACTTGAGCACCTCCCGGGCGGCCATCCCGTCCCCGCCCCCCAGGATCAATATCGACGCCGGGCGCGGGCAGGCCGCCATGGCCGGTAGCACCAGGGCCTCATGGTAGCGCGCTTCGTCGATCGCGCTGAACTGGATATTGCCGTTGAGGTAAAGCCGAATGTCGTCGCGCCAGCGCGTCAGCACGATTCGCTGATAGGCCGTAGAGCGAGCGTAGACGATGCTGTCCTGATAAAGCAAATCCTCCAGGAAACCCACCAGGCGGCTCGAGTAGACTAGGGTGATCCCCAGCAGGACGAAGACCACCGCGAGGCGCAGGCCCGGCCCGAACCGTCTTTCCCTGAGCAATGCTATGCCGGCGGCGGCCACCCCGAGATTCATCAAGCCAAACACCAGGGATGCGCGACTGAGGCCCAAATAGGGCAGCACCAGCAGGGGAAACACAATCGCGCCGGCCAGGGCGCCAAAGTAATCCAGGGCCAGGACATGGCTCAGGGCCGCGCTGATCGAACCGCGCGATTTGAGGATTCTGATCAGGAGAGGGATTTCGATCCCGATCAAAATCCCGATCGCGGCGCACAGACTGTAGAAAAAAACCGGGAAGAGCTGATCGGCCAGGGCACTCACGGCAAACATGGCCACGGACGAAATCCCGCCCACCAGCCCGACCCAGATCTCGATTTCCACAAAGATCCGCAATAGATCGCCGTTGATGAACTTGGCCGCATAGGCCCCCAGCCCCATGGCGCACAGAAAGACGCCGATCACCAGGGAAAATTGCGTAACGGCATCACCCATGATGTAGCTGGAAACGGCGCCGGCCACCAGTTCGTAGACCAGGCCGCAACCAGCCACCAGGAATACCGATGCCAGCAGGATGATGCTCGCCGTCCGGGACGGGATAACTGCAGCGGTAGAAGATATCGGCATGGATTTCACGCAAGGAAGCCGGTGGACCGCTTGGCACTCCCGCGGGGGAAGCGCTCGCAGCCGCAGGACCGGATCATCACACAATCGCCGCCGCGATGATGACGGCCAGGCCGATTAATATCGCCCCGAAGATAATGGCCAGGGCCGTATTCTGGTCTTCTTCGATTTCCTTGCGGATCGAAAACGGCGTGATTTTCTCGAAGACAAAAAAAGCCACGGCAAAGACGGCCAGGCCCACGGCGGAATACACCAGGGTCAGGACAAATTGAACAATATGGGTTTCGGTCGTCATAAAGCGCTTCCTCTGCAAAAGGTTTTCATTTCAGCCATGGCCCCGCAGGACCTTTGTTGGGTCTAATGAGGGTCCGTCCCGAAATGGTAGATTTTGGTTCAGGCCAAGGCCGCAGCGATTTTGAAACCGCAGGCGTAGTATATCTACGCCGAGGATTTCAAAAGAGTGAGAACACCGGCCTGGGCCGAAAGATGCCATTTCGGGACGGAGCCTATTTACCGCTACGCAGCCCCCCGCCCCGATGCGTGCGCGTCCGCATCATCCCGGGAAACACCCCGGCGCGGCGGCCCTGCACGCTGTCCTCCCGCAGGCTGATGCCCTGGGGGTGGCGCACGCTGGGGATTCCGGATTTACGGATCGTGGCCGCGGTGGCCCAGATGGTGCCGCCGGCCAATAGGGTGATCAAGGCCACACGTAGAAATGGCATCGCGCGTCAGTCCTCGTCTTCCTCTTTCCATTTGAAATACAAAACGGTGGTAATGATCAGCACCGCCAGGCTAATCCCGGCCACCACGGCGAACTTGCCCCAGGGCAGGGCCTTGTCGGTCACCGTCAGGCGGGCGCCGTGCAGGGCCCGTTCGGCCCTGGTGGCATTGCCCTGGGCACTGACGGCCATCACGAACAAACGGTAGTTGCCGGCATCGGGGACGCGCACCAGCACCGCTTTGTTGCGGCTGCCCTCGGTCCAACTCTCGCCGCCCGACCGTCCGTGGTAGTATTCGATATCGCTTTCATACTGGTGAACCATCATATCGTCTTCGCGCACCAGGGCCGCCTCCAGGACCATCCAGGCATTGGAGAGCCCGGTGCGGGCAGTGATCCGGACCGCCGCCCCGTCACCGGCCAGGGGAAAAGCGGCGGAATAGGCCCCCTCGGTCAGTTCTTCGGCGCTGAAATTTTCGTTCAGCACGCGCGTGCCCTTGTGGGCGCAGATGAGGGCTGCCGCCCCGTTGATTAAGAGCGCCAGGACGGCCACCAGCATGACCTGGACATAACGGCGGCGGACAATCGCCGCGTCTTCGCTGGCCGCGGGTTTGAGGGTCTGACCCAACTCGGGCTTGCGCGTGGCGCGCCGGACCATTTCCAGATCCAGCCGCCGGCCGTGCCCATACTCGACTTCGTTTTCGGTGCGCTTGGCCTCGTAGATGCGTCCCGTTCCGGCTTCTTGGGCAAATTCGGCATAGGCCAGACGATCGCCCACCGATGCGACCCAGGGCAGGGCCCCGTCCACATAATACAATTCGTAGGTACCGCGGCCTTCGGTAATCCAGGCTTTATCGTCGTGGGTCTTGAGCTTGCCGCCGCGGCCGATTTCGAAGGGATCCGAACGGGGCATCACATGGGTTGCCGTGGTCAGGCTGTAATGGCCCTGGTACTCGCCCAGCCAGCAACTGGGCCGTCGGGGGTGGTAGAGAAGGTACTCCCGGGTCATCTCCGCGGTGTCGCCATCCTCGATATGCGCCAGGCGGGCGATGACCTCATAACGCGCCGAGCGGTAGTGAAACGAATCGCCCAACTGAAGAGGGAAAAAGGGCTGGTGTTCGCTTTTACGGCCCACCACCTTGCGCTCGGTGGCGGAGACATCCAGATGGCTGCCGCAGTACTCGCAGACCACCAGCTCGGCCCGCTCGTCCTTGACGCTCAGGCCGGCCCCGCAGCCATCGCAGCGGATGTTTTTGGGCTGATAGGCCGGACGCGGGCGTCCCTGGTTCAATCCGAAGCGCTCCTTGTCCATGGCTTACCAGTCGAGCCCTTCGTCGTCCAGGGTGAGATCCGCATAGGTCAGCCAGCGCCCCACGAAGACGGTCGGCGGGTCGGCATCGTATTCGATCCCGAAGGTATGGCGTCCGTCCGGGCTGGAGGCATCCGCAAACTGGTAGGTCTCGCCCGTCTTGACCGCGATCGGCAGGTCGCCTTCGACCCCGATGCACTCCGCACGGCCCACTTCCTGAAAGACGAAATCGATCCCCCGGGCCTTGAAGCTACGGCCCGGCTTCATGGCCTCGAAGGCCGGCGGCTTCTTGATCGCCGATCGCTGCTGGAGGGCCAGTTCATGGTTGTCTTCGGTCAGCCAGCCGATGGTGCCGTCGTCGAAGGTCAAAAACCACTCATCCCAGAAACCCTTGCCGAAGCTGTAGCGCACCCGTCCCATGACCGCGAATCGCCGGTTGTCGAGGCGACCCGTGGCCCCACGGAAAAGGCGGGTAAATCCCTCGGGCAGAATCGACTGCTGGCCCGCGTCCCGGAGTTTGTCTTCATCCCAGTAGACGGCGTTGCCGCAGTATTCACAGACCACCGTAACGACCCCCGGATTCAGGACGTCGTGGGTGGCACCGCAGGAAGGGCATTTGATCGCTTGGGGTTTCATGGTCTCGGCGAGGGCGTTGGTCCTATCGACTGGGGTTGTGTGTCAGCATAGGCAATTCCCCGTGAGGTGTCAACGCAGCCCGGGAACGTTACGACGGACGCGAAAAGACAGCGGTTGACCGCGGCTCCGGCAGTGGATACATTTATAAATCAAAATTTTGATCAGTTCCAGCTCCCAACCTCCAGCCCAGGGCCATTAGCATGTTCAAGCGGATGGACCGAAGGCCGCGTTCCGGTGCAACGGATGACGCTTTGCCGTCTCCGCCGCCTCAGAGCTGTTCGCCGCCGCTGGAATCCGCCCCGCAAATCGCCATAGACCAGCGCCGCTACCGGCACATCTGGATTTTCTTTTTAGGCGTGCTGCTTAAAGCCGCCTGGTGGGACGGTTTGTTCGCCCTGCCCCTTCTGAATCTGGCACGCCCGGCGCCGCTGCCGCGCTGGCAGGCTGTTGCCCGCCGCTACCGCGACATTGCCACCGAGATGGGCGGCGTATTGATCAAACTGGGGCAGTTCCTGAGCACGCGCGTCGACCTGCTGCCGCCCGAGATCACCCAGGAGCTGGCCGGGCTCCAGGACGAGGTGGCGCCGGCGGCACCGGAAGACGCCATCGCGGTCGTGGCGGAAGCTTTCGGGCGCCCGGTGGAGCAGGTCTTTCAGCATTTCGACACTGCCCCCATCGGGGCCGCCTCCCTGGCCCAGGCCCACCGGGCGGTGCTGCCCGACGGCCGCGAGGTGATCCTCAAGGTGCTGCGCCCCGGCATCCACGTTCTGGTTGAAACCGATCTCAAGGCCATGGCCCGCATCTGCGGCTGGTTAAGCAAATTTAAATTTGTTCGCCGGCGCATGGACCTCGACATTCTGCTGGACGAATTCATCCGGACCACCCGCTGTGAGCTCGACCTGCAGCAGGAAAATGAAAACCTGAAGCGCTTTGCGTCCGACTTTGCCGACAACCCGCACGTCTACATCCCGCGCGTCTTTGAAGACTACTGCCGGCCCAGCGTGCTGACCCTCGAAAACGTGGCCTATATCAAGATAACCGATATCTGCGCCCTGCAGGCCGCCGGCATCGAGCCCTCGGCCGTGGCCGACCGGCTCTACGACACTTACATGCACCAGATTTTCATCACCAATTTCGTGCATGTCGATCCACACCCGGGAAACCTCTTTGTCCGCCCCCTGCCGATAGCTGAAGAATCGCTGGTCTGTGAGGCGGGCTTCGCTCCGGGAGAAGATGTCCCCTGCCAGCCGGAACGCCCTTTCCAACTCGTGTTCATCGATTTCGGCATGACCGCCGAAATTTCCGAGCGCCTCAAGGCGGCCATGCGCCTGGCCGCCATCGGTATCAGCACCCAGGACACCCGCAAGGTCATCCAGGCCTATATCGTTGCCGATGCCTTGCGGCCGGGCACCAATCTGCGCCGGCTGGAAAAGGTCCACCAGGAATGGCTGCAGAAAATCTGGGGGCTGCGCATGGGCAAGATCCAGGAGACGGCCTTCCGCGAGATGCGCTATTTCCTGCGCGAGTACCGGGACCTGATCGTGGGCACTGCGTTTCAGCTCAAGGCCGACATGCTCTTTATCGGCCGCGCCGTCGGCATCCTGGCCGGCCTGGCCACCCGCATCGATCCGGACTTCGATCCCTGGTCCAAGACCATGCCCTACGCCAAACGCTTTGCCATGGAAGAGCTGACCGGCGAGTGGCAGGGCCTCTATGATGAGCTCTTCCTGCTGGGGCGCCATCTCTGGCGGATCCCGGCCGAACTCGACGCGGTGCTCACGCGGGCCAAACAGGGCGCCCTCAGCGTCCAGGTCTCGCTCTCCCCGGAGACCCGTCAGGCCATCCGGCGCATCGACATGTCTGTGCGGCGCTTTGCCTGGATGGTGCTCACGGCGGGCCTCATGGTCTCGGGCGTCAATCTGCACATCGCCGACAAGAACCCGCCCCTGGGCATCGCCCTGATCGCCCTGTCCGCCGCGACGTTTTTATGGGGTGTGGGCAAGAAATAGATCCAAAAGCGCCGATTCACGTCCAAATCCATCATTTCGGGGTATTGAACAGGCCCCGCGAGAAAGGAGGCGATGAATGCAAAAGCTGTTTCGATCACCCTGGCTTGAAGTAAACGTGATGCTCATCGTTCTGATCATTTCCTACGTAGCGCTCGGGCTCATTACCGGGAGTGCGGAAACCCAGCCGGGCCAAATGTCCGGCGGGGCTGTCTGGGGCTGGCTGTTCGGCTTCTTTTTTCTCAGTTTTGCCATTGCCTTGGTCGCCGTCATCGGCGGCATCGGTGGGGGTGTTCTCTTCACCCCATTCATGCTGGCCTTCACACCCGTAGACAGCCTGATCGTCCGGGCAACCGGCCTGATCGTGGCCATGTTCAGCGGCCTGATCTCAACAGGTCCGTTTATGAAGGGCGGACTGGCCAATCTGCGCATTTGCATATTTTGTGCAGCCGCTTATGGGGTGGGGGCGTTCGCCGGCGCCCAGGGGGCCATCTACGTCGCGGAACACCTGGGCGAGACCGGTGAAGGCCTTGTTCGCCTCGCGCTGGGCGTCATCCTCTTTTCCCTGGCCGTCTATTTCCTGGTGGGCGGCAAGAAGATCGAGTGGCCCGAGGTCAAAAAAGTGGATGGTTTCACCCAGTGGCTGCACCTCTCGCAGCCATACTACGAGGTTTCCCTGAACAAGGTCATCGACTATCCCCTGACCCGGGCCGGTTGGGTGGTGCTGGCCATTATCGGCGTGGGGCTGCTGTCCGGGTTTTTCGGACTGGGCGCCGGTTGGGCCATCGTTCCGGCCCAGAACGTGATCATGGCCGTGCCGCTCAAGGTGGCCGCCGCCAACAGTGGGGTCCTGCTGGGCATGGGCGATTGTATCGGTGTGTGGCCGTACTTGCTCATGGGAGCCATCATCCCCATCTTTGCCGCCCCCTGGCT
>JASJED010000171.1 GCA_030065585.1 Desulfobacterales bacterium
TCCCTCAGGAAAGTCATGGCCGGCGCGCCGTCGACAACCCTGTGGTCAAAGGTGAGACTGAGGGTCATCATGTGCCGGATGGCCATCTTGCCATCGAAGACAGCGGGTTTTTCGATTACCCGGCCAACGCCTAAAATTCCGGTCTCCGGTGGATTAAGAACCGGTGTGAATCCATCCATGCCGAGCATGCTGACATTGCTGATGGTGAACGTGCCGTCCGTGACCTCTTCCACCGTCAGGGCACCTTCCCGTGCCTTTCGCGCCAGTTCCCTTGCCTCTCGGGCGATCTCGAGGAGTGATTTCTTTTCAGCATTGCGCAGTTTCGGCACAATCAGCCCATCGGGGAGGGCTACGGCAATCCCCATGTTAACGGTATCATGGAGCAGGATTTCTTCTCCAACCAAAGTGGAGTTCATGATGGGATGGCGCATCAAGGCACGGGCGGTTGCCATGACGATGATGTCATTGTAGGAGATCTTTACGGTATCGTCCCGGGCAAATTCCGCTCGCATCATATCCCGGAAGCGCACCATTTCCGTGACATCCACTTCGGTAAAAGCGGTGAGCTGAGCGGCGGTTTGCAGGCTGGCATGCATATTGTCCGCGATGGTTTTGCGCATTCCTGCAAGCGGGATTACCCTGACTTCGGAGGGCGGCGCTTGCGGAGCGGCTTTTGATGCCGCAAGGGCTCGCTCGACATCTTCCTTGGTGATTTTGCCACCTTCACCGGTTCCGGCGATGGTTGAAATATCAAGGCCTTCCTGCCTGGCAATCTCGGCGGCCAGAGGCGTGATTTTGGGTGCGGGCGGTCCTTCCTCATGGAACTTGACCACATCGGCCTCTTTAATCTTGCCTTGCGGTCCGCTGCCCGTTACCAACGACAGATCGACGCCCAACTCTTTTGCCAGACGACGCGCCGAAGGCGTAGACATGATCCGTTTCTTTTCCTGCGGTTCGGTTTTGGTCTCTGCCGCCTGAGAGCTCCCCGCCGCCCCTTGCACTTCTTCCACTTCTCCCACCTGGATGCCTTCAATCCGTTCAGGTTGTTCCCCGGCCTGAGCTATAACGGCTAATATCGTTCCCACCGGTACGCTCTCACCGACGGGCACCACAATCTGGAACACAAGGCCGCTTCCTGGTGATTCGATCTTGTTGGTTATTTTTTCCGTTTCGACTTCGACTAAATCCTCTCCTTTCTCAACGGAATCACCTTCTTTTTTATACCACTTCGAAACTTTGCCCTCTTTCATCGTCATGCCCATTTTCGGCATCGTTACGTTAACGCTCAATTCTCAGTCCTCCCCTCGTTTACCAATACCGAGCCATCATGCCTGTATGCATTTCTGTCTGAAAGGCGTTAGTGCAGGCTACATGCCATACTGATCATCGAGCCGTTTGGTTAAATTCGTCATAATGCTCCAACATATAGATATTAATTGAAAACATCACTCCTCCACACGCGTGATATTCAAGATCCATCCACTGTTTAATCGCTAAATCATGCCTACTAAAGGGCAGGTCGGGACAAAATAAAAAGGCAGGCGTTCGGATTTCGAACAATTGCGGTTCATTCAATCTACGCGTTTGTTTAAAACGAGGTGAATTCAGCGGATTCAAGTATTGTCATGATTTCGAACAGTGTTAGAATTTCGAACACAGAGCGATTTGGATTACACACCCTAAAAGCTATAGACCGCCGATATTCATTGTTTTTTTATTCACGGAACAGTTGCCGACGGAAACGTCGGCTGAGGATGCAAGCTAAGGACTATGACCAATAGTTCCCAGAATAGATTCGGATATCGCAATAAGACAGAGCGGCTGAAAACTTACCGTGCCAGTACGACAGAACCTACCCATTAGCAGATTAGGCTATAACCACCCGAATCACGGCAATTGTTAAATCCGAGCGATTATTGAGAGGGTTATTCCAGATCGAGGTCTGTGGAAAGGCTCCCTGGATAGACGATCTGGTAGATGCTACGCCCCCAACTCAGGGGCCACCGGTGACATCGCGTCTACTGAAAAGAATTAGGTCAGATCCATCATCCTTGGATAACTTCCCGGAGGATACGACTCATTTCCTGCACCCGATAGGGTTTCTTGACCGCGGCCCTAAACCCGTGGTCGGTATGGTTGGCCATGACCGGGTCGTTGGAATACCCGCTGGAAACAATGGCACGCACATGCGGATCCACGGTGGTCAGTTGGCGCATGGTCTCTTGGCCCCCCATGCCCCCGGGCACGGTCAAATCCAGAATGACGGCATCGAAGGGCCTTGCGGCTTCGAGGGCGTCCCGGTATAGGGCCAAGGCTTGCTGACCATCTTCGGCGAGCGCGACCTCGTAGCCCATTTTTTGCAGCATCACCGAGGCCAGTTCTCGAATGAAGTCCTCGTCATCCATGACCAGGATGCGGCCGCTACCGGTCATCAAGCCGTCAGGCGCCTGGCTGCTGGCGGTCTGCGCCCGTTGCGAAGCGGGCAGCAGCAGGGTAAAGGTGGCACCCTCCCCCAGCGTCGAGTCCACGGTCAATTGCCCGTCGTGCCGGGCAACGATGCTGTAGGCCACCGCCAGCCCCAACCCGCTGCCCTTTTGTTTGGTGGTAAAATACGGGTCGAATACCTTTTTCAAATACTCCGTTTTAATGCCCATCCCCTGGTCGCGAATGGACAGCTGGACGTAGTCCCCCGGATCAAGGGCATACGAATTGCCGGAAGCAAGGGAGATATTCTCACCCCGAATGGCAACCACCCCGCCATCCGGCATGGCTTGATCGGCATTGATCATGAGATTGTGAACCACCTGGGCAATCTGACCGTCATCGATAGCGGCGGGTCGCAGATTGTCGTCAATCGCGAACTCGCAGCGTACGTTGGAGCCGCGCAGGGCGAATTGCGCGGACTCACGCACCAGGTTGGCAATGCGGGTGATTTGTTTGACGGGTGCACCGCCCTTGGAAAAAGTGAGCAATTGTTGGGTGAGGTCTTTGGCCCGTAAAGCCGCTTTTTCCATCTCGCCCAGCGCCCGGCCCACCGGATGACCGGGCTTAACATCCAGCTTGGCAAGGGACAGGTTGCCAATGATGCCGGTCAGAAAATTATTGAAGTCATGGGCAATCCCACCGGCCAGGACCCCCAGGGACTGCAGTTTTTCCATTTTGAGCAGCTCTTTTTCCATGCGTTGCCGCTCGGTGGTATCGCGAAACACCAGCACGACGCCGAGGATATCGCCATGGAGGCCAAGGATGGGGGCACCGCTGTCGGTGATGTAGAATTCACGCCCGTCCTTGGCGACCAGCAGGGTGTGATTGGCCAGTCCCACGATCTGGCCGCTCGCAATCACCTTGTCGACCGGATTGGCGCAAGGCTTGCGAGTTCGCTCGTCGACAATCTGAAAGACCTCCATCAAGGGTCGGCCCACCGCGTCGGCCGCGTTCCAGCCGGTGAGATCTTCGGCAATGGGGTTCATGAGGATAATCCGGCCGTCGCTGTCGGTCGTGATGACGGCGTCACCGATGCTATGGAGGGTAACCGCCAGGCGTTCCTTCTCGGCGGCCAGTTGTTCGGCAGCCCGGCGTTCTTCGGTAATGTCGCGAATCGTCCCCAGAATGCATTGCTCGCCGCCGATCTCAATCACGACGCCGCACATGGAACCCAGACGCTGGTCACCATTTTTTATACGGAACCACGCCTCCATATCGCGAACCGCCCCAGCACGCCCAAGCTCGTCAAAATAGCGATCACGCGCTTGGGGATCCGCCCACAGGCTGAGATCCGCGACGCTGGAGCGGCCAATGGCCGCCTCTCGCGAATAACCGGAGATATTCGTGAAACTTTCATTGACATCGAGGATCGTCCCGTCTTTCATCCGGGTGATGATCACCGTGTCCGGATTGAGTTGAAATGCGCGCGCGAATTTTTCTTCGGATTCCCTGAGCGCTTGCTCGGCGCGCTTGCGCGTGAGGGCCGTCCCGATTATCTCGGCGAGCGTGCGCAGGGGGATAAGTTCTTTCTGGCCCCAGGTTCTAGTGGAACCCACATTGCCAAAGCCCAGGAAACCGGCTAGTCTATTTGCGATGAGCAAGGGAACGACCAGGACCGACTTGATGTTTTGCGCCTCAAGGATTTCTTTTTCCGCTCGGGCTTCCGACGCTAGTTCGGCAACGTTTTTCACATGAATGTTCTCCCCCGCCTCCAATAACTTCATCCACCAGGGAAACATTTCAAGGGGTAAACCCTGAAGATTCGCGATTTCGGGATTGACCCCCGAGGCGCACCATTCGTGCGTGTTGTTCATCATGGCGCCATCGGAGGTAAACTGGAAGAGGTAAGCCCGTCCGGCCGCACAGAGACGTCCAATATCGGCCAGGCATGCATTGATAGACGCGTCCAGATCGGTCAGCCTCAAAAAGCGTCGCGAAGCTTTGGAAATGATGTTTTCCAGGGATACCTTGAAAGCAAGCGCTTCCTCGGCCTTTTTACGCTCGGTGATGTCGGAGATGCCGCCGACCCAACGCACAGGGCGGCCATGGCTGTCAAGGATCGGTCTGGCGTGATCGTGCCAATAGCGCCATGTGCCATTCTTGTGCTTTACGCGATAGAGGTAATTGATATCATCGGTGGCGGTGCGGTGCTTCGTTACCGCATCGGCCAATTGGAGGCGGTCGTCGGGGTGGATGAGTTCGATCCAGCCATTGATCGTCGGGGGCACCTCACCAGGGGCGTAGCCCAACTCCGCCGAGATGTCCGAAAACCATTGCAATGAGTCCGTCTGTACATTCCACTCATAGAAAACATCGTTAGTGGATTGGGCCACCAGTTTGAATAACTCCTGCGAACGTTTGCTGGTGGTAATATCGGTGTGCACCCCCACCAGGCCCAGAACCCGCCCGGCTTCGTCAGTGAAGGCGTGCGCACGCAAAAGGATGTCCAACACCCTTCCATCGGCGGCAACCATCTGAACCTCACCGCTCCATTCGCCACCAGCCATGATCGTGGCAAACACTTCCGCACCCACATTTTTATCATAGTAGAGCTTCGTCGGAGGGTCTTCGCCGATATCGCCAAATAGGGCATCAAAAGCGGCATTTTGGTACCAATGGCGCCCTTCGGGCGTTGAGATGCCGATGGCGTCCGTTGCACTCTCGACGACCTTTTTAAACAGCTCAAGGTTCTCTTCGATCGGCTTGCAGTTGTTGTCCGATTGCGCAAAGGCCTTGACTCTATTTATCTGCTCCGGAGGAACGACTTTATCAGACATGGATTTGACCTATGATCTATATTTTTACCAGTTACACTTAGTTTGCATGAGCCTTGATTACTTCGATTATTGATTTCCTCTTATTTCGTCAAACATGCATTACTATACTTTAGCGGCCTTGTTGCTCACCGCAGGGGTAAACCCCGGAATTAAATTCCCCTTTGGGCCTTTGACCGATATCGGTTGGGATGTATACCGCTTTAAAAAGGTCGTGTCAGTAAAAAAATATATCGGTTAATACTGCAAAAAAAACTATTGTCCTTCCCTTTTTTACGCATTTCGTCAGCCCATGCTTTTGCTTCCTTAGCCATTTCCTCATTTTTTTCCGCAACATATGACACAATGAAATCGATTACGCCATAACAGTACGTATTCGCATCATATTTAGGGTTGAGTACCGTGTAAACATCCTGCTCGACGATATTGAATCCCGTGTTAAGAATTCGATTTGCGATGGTTCGCGGTAATCGCGGATCAGCACAGTGCGCCTCAAACGCTGAAAGGATTCTATGCATTCGACCTTGATCATCGGTATTCCATATCAATGTGTCCCAGTCGGTACACAGGATCAAGGCACGTCCGCCTGGTTTTAAAATTCGATAACTTAGATTACCTTTCGACCTGTAAAGATCAGCTATTTTCAAGTTTGGGGCCTGGCGTTCCAGATTCTTTTCCATATCCAAGCAAGACCCCGCCAATCCCGGGTGGTTTTCAGCCTTTCATCATCAACTGGTAGGGGATGCCGATCGTTTAGTCTCGCAACCTTGAATCGGAAAACATAATCGGGCTCCGAGCCCATGCGCAAATCGGTCATGACAACATCCTCGCCTACCGTAGAAAAGGCATAATACCCCCGGGTGAACTTTTTCAGTTTGACCACCGGCGGGTGTTCTTTGATTCCTGCCATCAAAGCCATATTTCTGGGGTAGAAATCGACGAACAACGGTGTATCTTGGTCGAATAGTGAGAAGTAAGTTTCGAAATAGCGGTCTTTCTCGATGCCCACGACCCGCCATAGCAAAGTGGTGAACGGCGCCGGGGAGGATATGAACTGGGAATAGGATACCTCCTGGCGGGCAAGCTTTTCCTTCACCCGGCGTTCGACAAATTCACCGGCCCCCAAAGCCCAGAGAAGGTAAGCCAGGCTGAGAAACAGGCCAACCGAATTGATCCGATGGCCCAAGGCGCTTTTTCTGCTTAGCACCAGGGCAGCCAAGGCGCCCAGGAAAACGGGTAAAGTAAAAAGGGGGTCAATGATGAATAAAATCGGGAAGGCCATCGGCGTGGTGTCGAAAGGCCACAGGATTTGGGTCCCATAGATGGTCAGCCAATCCAAAAGCACACTGCCTTCCAGGACAAGAAAACAAAGCAAAACCCATCGGCGATAATACGGCTTCGTAGCGGGATGTATTTTCGTAATCAGCCAAGCGATTATCGGCGAAAGGAGCGCCAAGAGGATGAGCGAATGGCTGAAGCCGCGGTGGTATACAAAGTCATTTACCGGGCCGCCTAAGGGTATAAAGACATCCAGATCAGGTAATGTTCCCAAGACGGCACCCCAAACGAGTGCCTTCCTCCCGAATTTTCGACCTAGGACGGCCTCTCCACAGGCGGCGCCAAATGTTAATTGGGTCAAAGAGTCCATATTTTTTCCAACGCATCCGTAACTAATTCCGGCAAACCGTGAGCGTTCCTTTGTAATCCATGGGGTTTTTCGAAAACAGCGTGGAATGTAGGCGTTGCGAGTTGTAAGACACCGCCACACAATCTCGAAGATCGGTAAGCCGTGTCAACGGTGATATCCTGCATCGCAATGCCCAGCAGCCAAAGACTGACGATCATATCCAGAACTCTGGATACCGGCGGCTTTTGGGGATGTTGTTTACCAAGAGGGCGATCACCAGCATGATCGCCGCGCCTAAACCGGTGGGGATAAGCGCATACAAATATCCCAGACTGTGAATTTTGTTGCTGCCAATGACGGCGATCAGAGCGGTAGCGCCACCCGGTGGATGAAGGGTCTTGGTCGCATGCATCGCTGCAATTGCCGTGGACACGGCCAACGACGAGGCGAACCACAAATGCGTGGGGAAGAGCTTATAGCAGGTGACGCCGATAACGGCCGAGATAAGGTGCCCCCCCAGACAATTTCGGGGCTGCGCCAGCGGGCTTTTGATGGCACCGTATAGTAGAACCGCGGTGGCCCCAAAAGAGCCGATCACCATCACGAAATCGGTCTGTTCAAGGACATTATAGTTCGCATAAGCCACGGCGGCGATGCCAATGAATGCGCCGATCCACGACCAAACGATTTCTGCAACGCGGACGCGGGGCGGACTTTGGGTTATACCCTTCATCTTGGTAAAATAACTGATTGTTGCCGGCCGACCAGGTTTTTCACCCGCATCGATTGAAGCAACTGATGTTCGGTCAGCCTTATTCGGGCGCTTGCCTTCCATCAGACGTCTCCTGTTTTACTTGCCCCGCGGTTTAGCGTTTACCTTCCAGGTCATCTTGGCAGCTTCACCGTAATTTTTCAAACATGCTCGCCTTGCTTACGAGTGGATCTGAGCACCTAACCACGAAATCGAACAATTAGAACCGCCCCCCTTTTTTACCGACAATAGTGCGTTAATATGTGCTACAGCAAATCTTGCAGTCAATCTTTAAACGATTACAAAGATTTTTACCAGTAAGGACGGGTATGATGAAAGACCTCCGTGATTTGCCTCCTCTGGATATATCGGACGCTGATATCCTGGATGCCATGAAGAAGATACCAGGCTATATCGACATCACCCCCAGCGATTTCAGGGAAATCTACAAACTCGCCTATGATATTGCCGTTGACCGTATTGCCCAGTCCCGCATAGCCCGTGAAGTTATGACCCGTGACGTGATTTGTGTGATGGCCGACACCCCTCTACACGAAACGGCGGCCGTCATGGCGCGACATAACGTTTCGGGGCTGCCGGTTTTAAATGCGAAGCATGAATTGCTCGGTGTCGTTTCCGACAAGGATTTCCTGATTAGATTGGGAGGGGCCGGCATGCGTTCGTTTATGCATTTCTTGGCTCAGCGCCTCAAGGGAAAGGTTCCCGTGATTGCCGATTTGAGCACTGAAAAGACTCAGGATATCATGACTGCGCCGGCCGTCACGGTGACGGAAATGACGTCCGTATCCGAAATAGCCAACCTGTTTGAAGAACGAAACATCAACCGCGTGCCCGTACTGGATCAAGACGGGCGATTGACAGGCATCGTGTCACGTGCCGATATACTTCGCACGAGCGGCATGGTCTAATCCGTGTAGATTTCCCCCGGATCCCGGCCGGTTTGGGCCATGATTTCACATGCCAAGAGATCCATTTGGTGACGATCCCATGGCGGTCATCATCTGGTGACCAAATCGATTTCTTTTTACACCACGCAACGCGCGGTCATGCCGATTAAGGGAACCGAGTCCCTGTCGGGCTGGCCACATTCCTGGCGCAATTCGGAACGGTGTCATCTCCGCGGAAACATATAAAATTCTCATAAGATCAACCTGCCCGCCAGCATAAACCGGTGGGAGGTTTAGAATTTATCCAGCACGATGGAACCGTCCCGATAGGCCTTGTGCAATGCGGTCAACGCTTCGATGCGGCTTTGGATTTCTTGCCCCCTATCAGTATCTTTAATGCGAATTCGGTGACGCCGTCTTTCGATGATCTCGGTGGTACAGTCGATATCGTGGATTTCTCGGCCGGTAGCCTGATGTGCCGCTTTGCCATGGTGGGTGGCCAGCAGCAGTCCCCATGAATTGTATACCAGTGTGTAGCCGGCGATGCCCGTCTTTTTTTGGTAGACTTTAGAAAAACCGCCGTCGATGACAATCAATTTGCCGCCCGCTTTCAAGGGGCTCTCCTTTTTTTTGACGATCACCGGTACATGCCCATTGATCACGTGTCCGGCATCCGGGTCGAGACCAAATGCCTCCAAGATCCGTCGAATCGTCCCTTCGTCATCCCGCAGGGTATAGTAAATGTTGCGCGGCTCTTTGTGGGTGGATGGATCTTCGATGAAATAGCGCTCGAAGGTGGCCATCTTTTCCTTGCCGAATAGCGGTGAACAAGG
>JASJED010000172.1 GCA_030065585.1 Desulfobacterales bacterium
GCAAGGCCGCCTATGCCGATCTGCTCAAAACCACAGGCAAGGTGATCGGCTATGCCACACGGGCCGCGGAAGCCATCCCGAACGCCCGGTGTGCCAATGGGTCTTTGACAACGCTGTTGTTTGAGATCCGCCATTATATTTCTTTGGCCAAAAAGGTGGTCGATCAAACCGAGCGCCGTGTGATGCGCGGTGAAAACGTCGACGCCCAGGATAAAGTGGTCTCGATCTTTGAGCCCCACACCGACATTATCGTCAAGGATCGGCGCGAAACCCTGTTCGGCCACAAGATATGTCTGACCGGTGGGGCCTCGAACCTGATCCTGGACTGCTGGATCCTCGAAGGCAATCCGGCCGACAGCGATTTGGCGTTGCCGATGCTGGACCGGCAAAAAGACATCTACGGGTGCTATCCTCTCAAGGCCAGCTTCGATGGCGGCTTCGCCTCTAAGGATAATCTCAAAAAGGCGAAATCACGCAGGATCAAGGATGTCTGCTTTGCCAAAAAGCGCGGCCTTAAGGAAACCGACATGTGCCGTAGTCAATATGTCTACCGTCGGCTGCGCCGATTTAGGGCCGGCATCGAGTCCGGCATCTCGTGGCTTAAACGCTGTCTCGGCCTGACGCGCTGCACGTGGAAGGGCTGGCAGGCCTTTAAATCCTATGTCTGGTCGTCCATCGTGGCGGCCAATATGCTGACCCTGGCACGAGCCAAGCCTGCGACTTGAGGGCCTGGCAGGTGGTCCGGTTTACATCCCGAAAGGATCGGTGCGCCTTGATGAGATAGATTTTGCCCGAATAGCCCCAATTTGAGCTTTCGCAGCGAAAAAAATCTTCGCTGGGAATTTTGGCCGCCATGTTTTTCTTTTTGGCAGTCGTCAAAAACGAGATTTATGGATCGACACTAATTAGGTTATGGTGCATCGTGAACCGGCTCTTGCCAGAACCGTAGGGTCCCTGCCCTACGAACCTGCATACATACTCCGTGTATGCTCCGCTTTCTCGCCGATTCACGCCTTGCCAGGAACCCTAATCTTTAATTTTGAGATAGGTTATAAGTTCTAATATGCCAACCGACTCAACGATTTCAAGATCAGAGTAAATCCCATGGCCAGCATGCCGGTGAGTCCCATGCCGCATGAAAAACCGGCCAGCAGCACGGGGGCATATTGACGCCACATGGCCCCGTAGCGTTTGAAAAAGAAATAGCGTCCTAAAAGCGCGCCGAAGACCTCCAGGATCAAGCCATGCGGGGCACTCTGGCCCAGGCCGCGCACCACCCCGTAGATCAGCAGGATCGGTAGCCCCAGGAAGGTTAGGATAATGTAGGTGACCACCCCGAACCCCAGACCGCAAAGCACGTAGATGGCGTTCAGGGCCTGGAAAAAGAGGGAATTGCCCTCGATGGTCGATGTCTGCATGAGCAGGGTGTTGAGGGCCTGCAGATGCCAGAGTTCCTGGGCGTAGGGATAGCTGCTGGAGGGGATCGGCGCCAGACGCCAGATAAACTGGGAGAAGAGCAGGCTGGCGATCATGACCACCGGGAAAACCACGATTTCGGCCTTGATGATGCCGCGGATGCTGGTGCCGGTCAATTCGATCTGCCGAAAATTGACGGTGGCCTCCCCGTAATTGTGAATCGGAATGGGCGCATACCAGATTTCGATGCCCTGGTAGCCGAAGAACTTGGCCCCGGCGATGAAACTCGCCTCGCGGATCAGCGGCAAGCTCACAAACTGGCCGGCAATGCCCTCCATGCGCGCGGTAATGTAGGACACCAGGGGCGTGTAAACGAAGCCGTAGCAGATAAAGAAAACCCACGGGAAGGTCGGCACCAGCCAGACGCACAGGCCCACATAGGCCAGGGTCGAAAAAACATAGATGCCAATCGAAATCCAGAAATTGAAGTCACCGCGCCCGGGCGGGGGCTGGAAGAGATCCTGCCAGCGGCCGCGATCGGCGGCCCGCTGCTGGCTGAACGATCGCACCACATGCCAGATGCCGATAAAAGCGATGGCCAGCCCCAGCCCGATACCGAAACTCATGTAGAAATCGAAGTTGTTGGCAAACAGTGTATCGACAGTGCCCATGCCCGGATGCCAGCGGTGCAGGATCCCGTGGCGGTAGAGCACCGGGTTGAGCACCACCGTGATGATCAAACCCACCAGCCCCCCGATGACCGCCCAGAAGGGCAGCACCATACCGATGAAGACCAGGCCCAAATCCAGCTGGATGCCTGTGGCCACGGCCGGCAGGACATCTTCCGTATGGCGCGTCAGCTCGATCCAGGGAATGGGGATCAGGCGGATGGGCTGGGTGAAGAGCAGATCGGAAACCGTGGGCAGAAGCACGTAGATCGCCCCAAAGACCAGCCCGATCATGCCGCCGATCGAAAAGATCCGCCACTTCCAGCTTTTCTGCTTGTCTTCGGTGGACTCCGCCAGGGCCATGGTCCCTAAAGCCCCCACCGGCGCCATCGGAAAGGGCAGTTTCTCGACGTCGGAAGTGATGCGGTAGAGGGCATAGCCCAGGCCGAATTGGTCGATGCGCTGAATGATCTGCGCCCCAATCAGCAGCAGGATCGGAATCAGCCAGTCGCGGTGCAGAAAGGTCCGCTCCACCAGGGAGTCCGAGTCCACCGTCGGTGCGATCCAGGCCGGGATGAATTCGGTTAGCCCCAGCATGCGGGCCGCGTCCGACTGGACCAGGTACTGATTCCACAACAGCCCCTGGAAGGGCGAGGCCAGCGCAGCGCCGGCCATGTAGTACAATAGGAAGATCTCCTGCTGTTTGAGCTCGGTATAGGAGCGCTTGGCAATCTCGGCAAACAGGATAATCGTCACCCAGCGTGCGGCCGGACCAATGCCGGTGCCGATCACGAGCTGCAGATACATACTGCCGGGCATCATCAAGAACCCGATAAACACGGCCCCGACAATGGTCTTCCAATCGAAACCCTCTTCAAAATGCGTGGGCGTTTTGAGAAGATCGCGATATTCCTGCAGCTCTTTATCTTCGTACATGGAAGCGGTCCGGCATCACGTCAAGTGGGTAAAACCTGGTAGCTGGCATCCGAAAACAGACCGACAAGGGCCCAGAAGCCGCCCATCATAAAATCGCCGATGATCATCCCGATAAAGATATACCGAATTTTTTTGAAGAGCACGACGCCCCCATAGCGCATGCATAGCGCATTGCACAGCCAGCCGACAAAAAAGCTGAACCACAGAATGCGCATGGCCGAACTGTAGCAGGTCAAATAGCCGATGGGGTGCAGCGGCCACCAGTAGAACCGGTGGTAGCCAATCACCAGCACAATCATCAGGCCCGCCCCGATCAGGGCAAACAGGTGGACCCAGCCGCTGGTGGCCTGGGGATTTTCCACCAGGCTGACGATGTTTTCGTAGGTATGCAGCGTGGTGCGGCTGGCCCAGTCGAGACCCAACTCGCGGATACCAAAGCGGTAGCACAGCGAGAGCATGGCCCCGAAGGAAATCACGACACCCAGCAGCAGGGCCAGACCGACGGCCGCGGCCACCAGGCGCTTGCGGCCGATCTTCTCGGTGATCCGGTTGGCGTGCACCAGCGAGGGCATCAGGGATTCACGCAAGTCCAGGAAAAGGGCTTTCTGAAAGACCCCCGCCAACAGGAGGCCGACGCCGGTAAGAAATTTACTGCCGAAGATCGTCATGACGCCGTCCAGCGGAGCGGCCGTGAGCGTGAAATAGGCAATGCCCCCTTGGGTGATGATCCGGCTGGCCACCAGCAGAATCATGAAAAAGGCCCCCACGAGCAGCAGCGCGGCCCACCAGCGCATCCCCAGGGCGGCCATCCAGACCACCATGATCAGAATTCCGCCCACAAACCCCCAGGCGGCCACGGGCACGGGCAGCCATTCCGTCTGGGCTGTCCGGCCGCGGCCGCGTCCAAAGGCCTGCCGCACGATATCCGCGAGATGGAAGCGCGCCAGCCACATGATAAACAGAAAGAAGATGCCGTAGGCCCCGACCATCTGCATCTCTTCGGGGCGGGCCAGGGTGGGACCGAAGGTGACCCCCAAAGCCGCCGCCGGAATGTTGTAGCCCATGACCGCCAGCAGACCGAAGAAGAAACCGCCCAGCAGAAAAAAGATCCAGAACGAAAATGATACCTGCCGGGTGGTCAGGAAGGCAAAGCCGATAAAGGCCGGGTAGATATAGATCTTCATTTTGTAGAAACCCGAAAACAGGCCGTACTTGGGAAAATAGGTCCCGGTCAGAATCAGGGTCGGAATCGAGGGGACTTCCGGATAATAGAAATTCAATCCATTGAGCAGGTGCAGGCCGATCGGGATCGACAGTCCCGCCAGCATGAAGCGGTTGAGGAAAAAAGTCTTCAGGGCCCCCTGGCTGTAGGCCTCCTCCATCAGAAGCGGAACACGCAGGAGCGGAAAATTCATACGCTCGTTGTGCAGCCACTGGCGGCTAAGCAGGTTGACCAGGCAAACCATGACAGCGTAGCAGAGCACGATGAAAAGCCCCCAGTTGATCAGGGCGGGGAGCCAGACCGCCCAGGGAATGGCCTTGAGCACCTGCCACCAGTCCATGCTGCGCCCGCCGGGAAGGCCGTTGTAGAGCGCGCCGATGGCCTCGGGGCCGCGCGGATACCAGCCCTCCGGCAACAGCGGATGAAGGATTTCGATCCAGCGATTTTCCACCGTGGCGAAATGATAGGGGGCCGTCAGATTGATGAAAAAGGTGCGCACCAGACCGGTGTAGGCGATGCCCGAGACGAGCACCATAAGGATCCAGATGAACAGCAATTCTTTGCCGCTCAGCCAGGCGGGGCGGTTCAGCAACCGGCCGGCGCCGGCCATGATGATCGTCAGGCCGAAAAAAATGACGAAGGGGGCCAGGGGGAAATGACCGCCGCCCAGAGGCGTGGCCTGCCGGAAAGCATTGTTGAAGGGCGTCAGGGCACACAGGCCGACCGCCAGCAGTAAACCCAGCAAAACAGCCCGCAGTCGCAGTGGTGCGGGCGCGGATTCGGCTTTCCCCGATGCCAGATGATCCGAGCTCAAGCAGAGTCCTTTCGATTGTCGCCGGCTTCCGGCGTGCCAATCGCTTCAGGTGTTGACGGGGTTTCGTATTGCGCGGCCAGATGTTCTTCGTAATGGTTCAGGGTCCAGCCGTCCATCGAACGCCAGATCAACAGCTGTTTGCGCAGGTCGTTGACAAAGGCCTTGTTGATGCGCCCCCAGGCATTGACCTCGCCGGCTTCACGGATCAGATCGACCTGGATCGCGAAAAAACCGGTCTCTTCGGGGGCCGGGCGGATGGCGATCGCCACCTGCTGCATGATGCCGAAATCAAACGGCGCCAGCCAGACGCGCGAGGTCAGCTCAAAACCGGCCGTGGTCTCCTCCTGGCCTTCATCCGCTAGACCCGGCGGCCGCCAGTCGAACCTGATCTGGCCGGTGGAGAAAAGACCGTGGGAAACGTCCTGATGCCCTTGAAAATGGCTCAGCAGAAAGCCCCCCAGGCTTGGCAGTTCATCCCTTTTGATCAGAAACGGCAGGGGCATCGACATAATGCTCTGCTTGGGATCCGGCATGGACCAGGAGCGGTTGACGTCCGGAATGGCGATATCGGCGGCCACGCGCGACGGGTAGATCACCGAGATCAGCACCACCAGAATCACGAGCAGCATGGCCGCCACACCGGCCAGCGAGGAGTAGTTGACCGTAATACCGCTCCACAGCGTCGTGTCCGCAAAAAGCTTGGCGGTGGTCTGGGCGGTCAGATAGCCCAGAACGACGCTCAGGACGGCGAAGGCCATGGCCTCGGCGATAAACAGAAAGGAGACATGCGAAGGCGCCAGACCGACGGAGGTATAGATGCCGATCTCGCGCTTGCGTTCGTAGACGCTGCTGATCATGGTGTTGAGGACGATAAAGATCGAAATGACCAGCGGGATGAAAATATTGGGCACCCCGCTATACTGGATCGTATCGCTGGAGTGATACAGAAAAGTACCTTCCGGCTCCCCGCTGAAAAGCACGAGCCCGAAGCGATCGGCCAGGCGGCGGGCGGTGTGGGCGGGGGCGGCCCCCGCCTCGGCGTTCATCAGGGCCACGGCCTTGAGCCGGCCGCCGGCGGCCATCAGGGTCTTGTAGGGCATGAACAGGGTCAGCTCGGCCGGGGTATGCTGATAGCGGCTCTGGAACGAGCGTACGTCGTCGCCGGATTCCATGGCCTCCATTTCGATCTCGGTCATCTGGGCCGAGACCTCGCTGGGAAAAGTCACCGGCGTCAGGGGCTCCCCGTCCAGATCGGTCGCCTGCGTGATCTGCTGATCGTCAACGATGCCGGCGACGCGATAATCACTGCCCCAGACGGTCACCTGGACCTTGTCCAGATCCTCGGCGCGAATATTAAGTTGATCGGCCATCCGTTGGGGGATGACCACCGCGGCTTCGTCGTCGCTTTCAAACCAGCGCCCGGCCAAAAGGGCGCGATCGAGACCGGTATACCTGGTTTCCGCGCGCGACAACCCGACCAGTCCCTGGGCTTCGAACTGGGCCGGCCCTCGAATGACCGGTATCCGGGTGGCATGGGTGCGGTCGTCGGTATCGACCCACACGCGCGGGGCCGCAGCGGTCTGGCCGGCAAAGGCATTGGTCAGCATGTTCAGGGCCTCGGGCGGCAGATCCCGCCAGTCGGGATTCTTCAGCAGAAAACCCTGGTAGGGCGCGTGGGTGGCATAGAAAATGCGGGCGTGCAGACGGGTGGACTTCACCGCTGTGAAACTCATGATCGTGAAAGTCAAAATGATCAGGGTCGTACAAGTCAATAGGGTCCGCAGCCGGCGCCGCTTGAGGTTGCCGACCCCCAGAAAGAAGGAGGCCACGAAAGCCTTCCAGCGGCTGATGCCCTCCACGCTCTTGCGCTGGGCCCGGTGCTGGAGCAGGCTCATCTCTTCTTCGAAGCGCAGGAAGATGATCAGCGTCACGATCAGCGACAGCCCGATGATGAAAAAGGCCAGAATGACCACCGTCGGGCTGTAGGCCAGGTCGAAGGCCGGGTGCACATTGTAGATCACGGCAATCAGCAACAGCAAAATCCCCGCAAAGGCGATGATGCGTTTGTGAATGTCGCGAAATCCGAACGCCAGCCGCTCCGCACAGAAGGCAAACGGTACGAACAGGGCGATATAAAACAACACCCCGAAGAGGACGTCTTTCTGGGTGCTTTCAACCTGGTCGTAAACCCGGCTGGCCAGCGCCCAGGAACGAACGGCGGCTTCCTGGAAGTTGTCGTAGTGCTGGGTACCAAGAGACGATGCGGCCGTCTGCAGGGCGTTGAGCCCCTCCTCCTGAAGCCCTCGCAGACGTTCGTCGTTGATGCCCTTTTCCTCCAGGCTGTCGATGCGCGGCTTTAAGAGCTGCCACATATCCCGGGCCACGTGGTATTCGGTATGATACAGCCGGGGCCAGTCATCCACCAGATAGCCGATGCCTCCTGGACGCCGGGGGGTGGCGCCGGTCAGAATCAACTTTTTACGCAGCACGGAGTCCGATAGCGTCATCTTGAAACGGGTTTCCGGTTCCATAAAGAGCGAGGCCATGGTCGAATCGCGGGTGTCGATCCGGCTCCACCAGTATTTGAGCGGCGCGGCCTCCAGGCGTGCATCCAGCAGATTGATCCGGGTCATATAACGAAAACTGCGCGGTTCCAGGAGGTTGAACAGGGTGGTCTGCCGGCAGGCAAACATGATCAGTTCGGTTTCCATGTAACGCCGCTGCATCTTGACCCGATAGCGGTATTTGCCGGTCTGTTTTTTGTCGATGGCCCAACGTGTGGCACCGGTTTGGGGATCGAAGCGATAGCCCTCCACAATGACCTTGTCGAAGACATTCTTCTTGTCCGATATACCCCGTAGCTCGAAATGACCGGAGCGGTCGACGCGCACGTGATAGCGGGCCGGGCCTTGAAAGGCCAGCAGCATCGTCCCGGGCGCCGGCTGCTGGGCAAAGAGTTCGCCGTGGCGGATGAAGCGGGCGTTGCCGTTGAGCACCGACAGTCCGATGCGCGGGAAGGAGCCCTCATCAAAGCGGGTAACTGCGGCGCCGGCCAATTCCTGAAGCAGCCCGGCCACAAAGCGGCTCTGCTGGCGGGCGTAATCGAAGTCCATTTTCTCCGGCAGGTCGTAAGGTGTCCCCCAGCGGGGTCGGGCATCATGGGTGGTGGCCAGGGTCAAACCGATATAGCCGCCCAGGGCGCTGATTTCACCCCCCATCGACGGCTGATCGGGTAGATAGGAGAACCAGGGCTTGCGGCGGCTGGGACGCAGCGAATCCTGGAAGAAGGCTTCAATCCCCAGCGCGCTTTCGACACGGCCGGCGGCCGCCACCAGAACATCATTGATCAGGCTGTAGACCGGCACCCGGGCGCTGGCCCGATGGGGTCGCAACTTGTAGTGGAAGCCCTGGTTGAAGGCCCCCACCCCGTCCCCCTGGCTGGATAGATGCAGGCTCACCACCGCGCTGATTTCCTTGTCCTTGATCACCCGCCGAAAAGCCATGGCCTGCTTGAGATGGGAAAGCTGCCGCTGGGCATCCTTGCGGATGGCCTTGTATTCATTGAGAATCCCGGGAATCAACCGCGCAATCCAGTCACGCTCGGCGGGAGAGGCGTCGCGATAATCGCGTTTCCAGCCCAGCGCCCGCAACACCCGGCGCTCGGCCGCCAGCCGTTGGATGGCAACGGCCGTATCCGCATCGCCGGCCTCCAGCCGCAGCCGCATCAGGCGCCGCGAAATCCGATCGACCTGTGATTTGATCGCCTGGCCCACGACATCGACGAGCTGGGGATCGGCCGCGGTCGTCGTCAGGGTTTCCAGCGTCAGAGCGCGCAGGATCATCTTGGCCCGCTTCACCCGCTGACCCAGTTCTTTGCGCTTGAGCACAAAATATTTGGAGCGCGCATGAAAAATCCAGACCGCCTCACGCATCCCGGCCAGCGACTGGCTGTGGGCATCCGTGGCCAACAAAAGGACGGAGCGCTCCGGCGGTTGCGCCTGCATACGACGGGCCGTGGCCAGCAGGGTGGCAATGCCACAGGCCTGATCCGCCCCGGGGGATTTGCCGGCCACGTAGGCGCGGCTGTCATAGAAGGCTTCCACGATGAGCAACTGGTTGCTCAGCTCAGGATGGCGGCCGGGTACGAAGGTGAAGATATTCTCGGCCGTGACGTCCTCCCAGCGCACATCCGCACGCAACACGACCCCGGGAGGCGTCTCCGCAGACAGGGTGGCGGGATCACCGACAGCGGCTGCGAGTGCCGCCTGCGGTACCCACATACGCGGAAAACGTACTGGGGTCAGTTCGTCTTTGTCCTGGAAAAGAAATCGAGGGGTATCGCCGCGATCGATGTAGATCAGGGCTTGTGCGCCGAGGTTGGCGGCATTCAGCCAGTTGCGGCCGGAATTCATTTCCATCAGGACGATGGCCCCGGACACCTCACG
>JASJED010000173.1 GCA_030065585.1 Desulfobacterales bacterium
TGCACATGCCGTCACCATTGCCATCAGGCACATGACAACGAACATTTTAGATGCATGTTTCATGATGATGTCACTCCAGCGCAAGAGGATAAAAGATTTTCAACCGTGACACAAAGGTCTCCATGTCCCTCTTGAGGACCTGGTCGCGCTTCAGCGCCAGCGGATTGGCAAAAAAGGGATTACCGCCCCGACGAACCGAGGCGGCCAATGAATAGCCAGCTTCTTGGGCCAGATTGATCGCCCGCCGATCGTAATAGCCGAAGGGATAGGCCAGCACGAAGGTATCCTGCTGCAGTTTCTTGTCGATGATGCGTTTGGATTCTTCCAGTTCGCGGCGAACGCGCTTGATGAAATCGGCATCTGATTCTTCGGGCCGCGGCTTGGTCAGATCGCTGTGGGTCATGGTGTGGGAGCCGATTGAAAAACCGTTGGTCTGCATTTCCTTTAATTGCGGCCAGGTGACGGCCAGACGCGAAACGCCCACAAAGTCCGTATAGATGAACAATGTGGCCGTAAAGCCGTATTTTTTAAGAATCGGGTAGGCGACATGGTACGTCGACCGGTAACCGTCGTCCATCGTGATCCATACGGATTTTTTGGGCAGGGGGCGGCGATATTGCAGGAAAGCGAGCAATTCTTCGGGGGTCACGCTGTGATAGCCGCTTTCCTTCAAGTAACGCATCTGCGCTTCGAAGACCTCGGCCGGCATGCACAGCGGTGAATCGCAGTTGTCACCAAAGCGGTGGTAGGTCAGCACCGGGACGGTCTGAAAACCTTCGCGGTTCAAACCGCCTTTGTTTCTGATCTTGAGCGGGATCACGATCGCCCGGCCGCTCGCGAGGTCGCCCGCACCATTGGCCTCTTCGATCATCCACGATTTCTGCGCGTCACCGAGAAATTCATCCGCCAGCTCCGATGTGGACCGCTGGCCGTCGCTGGTGTAGACGATGTAGTTCTCCGATCGATAGACGGCTTCGCCTCCCGGCGGCGGCTGCGCGGACGGGAGGGTCGTGCAGGCATTGAGCCAGACGAGACTGCCGCCCAGCAGGACCGTTAAGACCAACCGCGGCCCTAAGGCATGTGTCGGGTCGCTTCGACTGGGATTTCGTCGTTTAGGGGGCATCGCCGCTCCGGCTGCAGGCATTCGATTAGAAAATTCGCCTTGGGTTAGACTATACAATGTAACACGCCTCAACTAACCTTTCAAATGAACAATAGGCGATCGTTCAAGGTGGTTGTTGCGGGGTGCAACGGGTAATCGCGAGCGCGCACCGAAATGCCAGGCGGCATCGTAGGCCGCTGATTGCAAGTCGCCCTTCTCCAGTGGTCGGACCCGGTCAATCGATAGGTGCCAGCCAGGGCGGGCACGTCGCTTCACGGGCGTTAATAAGCTTGACATCTTGAGGTGACCATACTAAATTTTTGTTTAAAATCCGATAACTTGTAGTCTTTTCCTATTTGCCTGGGCATGAGGGCGGCGAATATGCAGGCCGCCCTCCGCGAGACGATCGATTCATGCGAACCATTCCGTTTTATCTTTCCAAGCTGAAACGCCAGCACCTTATCGCGGGGCTCGTGATCTGGCTTTTGTTTTTATTGGCCGCCTATTTGCTCATGACCTTCCAGACGGGCCGGCGTAACGATGAAACCCGCCAGAATGGCATCGCCGTTACCCAGGCGTTGTCGAATCAGATCAGACTGCCGCTGCTGGAGAAAGATATTCCCGGTGTCCAGGCGCTGCTGCGCCAAGCCCACCGGGAAGCCAATGCGATCTATGCCTCCGTCTCCGACCATGGGGGACGGATCATCGCCTACACCGGCGCGGAAAATTTTGTACCACGATCCGCCGACCGCCAGGCCGCATCGGCCCCGGATGAAGTGGCTTACCTTGAAGGACTGCTCCAAAGCCATCAGAAGGTTTTCCGTTTTACCGCCGATGTTTTCTTCTCGGAAACGCGCATCGGAGAAGTCGTCGTGGCCCTATCGGCGCAGGAAACCGACCACTTGCGCAGCGGTTTTCAGTTGGCGGCTTTCATCGGTGGACTGGTCTTTATCCTGCTGCTGCTGCTCCTGCACTTCAATATGCGCGCCCGTCGGCCGGCAGCGACCGGAACGGGGCTGTCGGTCGACCCGGGGGAGGGGCAATCCGAAGCCCCCGGCATTACCACGGTCATCTGCCCGCTGTGCGGCACGCACAAGCCGCTTTCGCGGGATGCCTTTCGACGGACCAAATTCGATCAGCTGGTCAATGTGGCATCCCCTAAAAACACGGCGGGAATCGCTTCACTGGCCAATGACGACGAGATTGATCTGCTGGCACTGTCTCAGCGCGAAGACCTTGGCGTTTTGAAACGTCAAATTATCCGCCGCTGTCAAGAAATTGTAAAAAAACTGTCGACGTGAAGCGGCTGATCGGGCGCGGGCTAGGCGGCCCGGCCCGGCGGCGGGGATGGAAGCGAATCAGGTCAGTCGCTTGCTCCGGGTTGTTTTAAGCCCTATGGTGAAGCTATGATCGTTTGCGCGAAGTCGGCGAAAAAATCCGCGCCGTTGCGTTTCAGCCGGTCTCGGCTATCGCGGCCTTGATCGCGTTCGCCGCTTTCATCGGTTTTTACCAACCGCCACGCGAACGTGCCGTGCAATCATTGACTTCCGGTTATGAACCCATGCCCGGGAGGCCTCCATGCTGGTCAACAACATAGCCGTGAGGACCGTCGCCCGAGCGAAAGCGATGACCACCCAAATCGTGCGCAGCGTATGGGCCCGGTTTGCGGATAAGCCTTTCGTGGCACGTAACCGCCGGGCGATTGTCGCCATCCTGATCGTCTGGCTGGCCATCTTTTCGGCGGGATATATGGTGATTCGCTCCAGCGCCGCCAACACGAACCTGGCCTTCTACCGGACGGGTTTCGATGCGGTTCGCAATTTGGCCGCCAAGAGCCGCCCCTTCGTGCTGGATCAAGACGTGCTGGCCTTGAACACCCTCATCCGTGAGACGCAAACGATTGACACCCTCGCGTATGCGGCCATCGTCGACCATTTGAACGTTATCCTCGCACATACGAATGGTGCCATGGCGAACCGTCCGTTTCGTCCCCTGGGCCAGGCGCGCGAACTTGAGGCCCAGGACGGGACCCGGGCGATTGCCGGTATGACCATCGACCAGAAAGCCGCCGTGGGGTTTTTCGAGACGGTCCGCTTTGCCGAAGTGCCCATCGGCCAGGCCGTGGTGGTTCTCGACATCAGCCGCCTAAATGCGCGTGCAGCGGGCCTGCGTTGGCTTTATGCTGGCCTGACGACGCTGGTGCTGACGGCCGGTGTCGCCCTGCTGCTCTGGCTAGATCGGGGCAAGCGCAAGACGGCCCTGCAAACCCAGCTGGCGATGGAAAGCGTGGATCGCGTCGGTCCCTATCACTTGAAGGCCAAGATCGCCATGGGCGGCATGGCGGAGCTCTTTGAAGCCGATTACCTGCGCGAGGACGGTTTTCGGCGCAAGGTGGCCATCAAGCGCATACGCCCGCATCTGGCCCAAAACGCCGACTTCATCAGAATGTTTACGCGCGAAGCGCGGCTGGCCGCACTGCTGCAGCATCCCAATATCGTCCAGATTTTCGACTACGGTAAAATCGAAAACGTTTATTTTATCGCCATGGAGTATGTCGATGGCAAAAACCTGGATGAAATCCTGGGGGCCATGAAAATCGGACTCCCGGTGGATCAGGCCGTATACATCGTTGGTGAGATCTGCAAGGGCTTGGACTACTCCCATACCCGGGTCGACGATGAAAGCGGAACCCCCCTCGACATCATCCACCGTGACATCAGCCCTCAAAACATGTTGATTTCATGCAAAGGTGAAGTCAAGATCAGCGACTTTGGCATATCCAAGGCGCAGTCCGAGCCCAACCTTACCCAGGCCGGCATCATCAAGGGCAAATTGGCCTATATGTCTCCCGAGCAGGCGCTGGGCCATAGCCTGGATGCGCGCGCCGACATCTTTGCGCTGGGATTGCTGTTTCACGAGGTGCTGACCGGTCTGCGCGTCTTCCGCTTCGAGAATGAAATCGAGGCCATTCGGGAGATTCCGCAAAGAGACATCGAACCCCTGAGCGCCATCATCAAACAGATCCCGGAAGCCCTCAACCGGATCGTCATGAAATGCCTGGCCAAGGACCGGGAGGCCCGCTACCAAAGCGCGGCCGAAGTCTATGCCGACCTGATGGCCTTTCGCAAACAAGCGCGGATGAGCTATGACGCCAACGATCTGTCGATCTTCATGCACGAGCGTTTGACGGAAGGCGACGAGGCCGATTGTGTGGTCTGAGCCGGAAGCCTGGGGGCCCCTAAACCTCGCCCGGGATCGATAGCGCGAATGCTATTTGCAAGCACCGTCTTTCTGTTTGCTTTCCTGCCGGCCGTTATCCTGATTTACTACACGGTACCGGCGCAACCCTCGCGGCGCGGCCGCAATATTGTCCTGCTGCTCTTCAGCTACATCTACTACCTTTATGGGGCGGCCGATTTTCTGCCCCTCCTGATGCTCTCCACCCTGGTGGACTTCGGCCTGGCCCGCCTGATGGAAACCGACCGCCGTCGCAAGCGCTTGTGGCTGATCGTATCATTGGCGGTCAATCTGGGGCTGCTGCTCTATTTCAAGTATGCCAACTTCTTCGTCCACGAAGTCAATCTGATCACCGCCCGGTTGGGGCTGCCCACGCTCTCCTGGTTCGAGGTTCTGCTGCCGATCGGCATTTCTTTCTTTACTTTTCAGAAACTGAGCTATGTCATCGATGTCTACCGGGGCGAGGCGGCGGCCCTTCACGATCCGCTGGATTTTGCCCTGTATGTGGCCATGTTCCCCCAGTTGATCGCCGGACCGATCGTGCGCTTTCGGGAAATCCGCACGCAGTTGCGGGAACGTCGCGAAAGCTGGGAGCGATTTTATCAGGGCACCACACGCATCTGCTGGGGCCTGGCCAAGAAAGTGATCATTGCCGAGAGCTTGCGGCGCTTTGCCGACACGATCTTTGCCCTGCCCCCGGGCGCGCTGGACACCAAGACCGCCTGGCTGGGGGCCGTGACCTACACCCTGCAGATCTATTTTGATTTTTCGGGCTATTCGGACATGGCCATCGGGCTGGGGCTGCTCTTTGGGTTCGTGCTGCCGGAGAATTTCAAGCGGCCCTATTCCGCGGTCAGCATCACGGATTTCTGGCGGCGCTGGCACATTTCGCTCAGCCGCTGGTTTCGTGACTATCTTTATATTCCCCTGGGCGGCAACCGCCGGGGGAGCGTGCGGGCCTGCCTCAACATGGCCGTGGTCTTCGTGCTCTGTGGGCTGTGGCACGGGGCCAATTGGACTTTTCTGGCCTGGGGGCTTTATCACGGGATGTTTCTGATGATCGAACGGCTCTCCGGTTTGCGGCAGTTGCCGGCCCACCGCTGGCTGGTTACCCGGCGCACCGCGACCTTTGTCATCGTGACCGTTGGCTGGGTGCTGTTCCGCGCCGCGGATTTCGAACAGGCGATGCGCTTCCTGAGCGCCATGTTCACCTGGCGCGATCTGCCTCTGGCCTATGATCTGAGCCTGCGCTTGAATGCCTGGGATCTGGCTATCCTGTTCAGCGCCGCCATGGTGTTTCTGCTGCCGGCGGATTTTTCGGGCTACCGGGTTATCGGCGAGAGCCGCAGACCGCGGTCGCGGGCGGCCGCACTGCTGCTGATCTTCATCGTGTTTCCCGTCTGCGGGCTTTTTATCGTCAGCAGTCCGGCGGCGCCATTCATTTACTTCCGATTCTAAGGTTGACGGTTTCGTAAAATGTCCGATATCTGCGTTACGGTATTTCGCGTATCCCTCGTCGCTGCAGCGTACCGTCTGTACGCTTCACTCCTCGGGCCTTAAGATGCCGTATCTCGAACATTTTACGAAACCGTCTAAAGATCAACCCTTTAAAAATTCATCCCGGTTATGCTGAAGAAGACGATCGCACTGCTTTTTGTGTTCATGCTCCTGGCCCCCATGACGGCGCGGCTGTTGTGGGGGCCTTGGCGCGATGCCCGGGAGCCGGCGGCCGTCGAAGATTTTCCGCATCCCTACGGCTGGGCGCTGCTCAAGAACGATTACTACCGGGCGCTGGACCGCTACATCAATGACCAGGTCGTCTTCAAAGACCGGCTGACCCGCATCAAAGTCTGGATGGACCTCAGGTTCTTCGGCAAGACGGACAAGACCGACATCCACGTGGGTCGCCAGGGCTGGCTTTATCGGCGCGTCGATATCGAGAACCATATCCGGGATACCTGCGGCGATGCGGGTCTCGTCAAACGGCTGCGGCTCGAGCTGCAGGCCATCGAAAAGCTGACGGCGGCGACCGGGCGGCGGTTTCACTTTCTGGTGGTGCCGAGCAAGGCCTCGATCTATCCGGAGTATATCGGCTGGGTACCGCTGCCGAAGGCGGGGCGCTGCAGTACCTACGATTTGTTTTATGAAGCCCAGCGCGATCTTCCGCTTGCGAGCTGGGTGCCGCTGGCACCTGCGATTCTGGCCGGCAAATTCGGGTCGCATCTGTTGTATGACCCCACCACCGTCTACTGGAACGGACGCGGGGCGGCGGTGGCGGCGGAGGTTCTGCACCACCGTTTTTTCGGCACGAATGCCCTGCAGCAGGTTATGGCCGCCCCCGAGCGTTTCGATGATCTCGAGCGGCAGCTGCTGGGGGATCAGCCGTCCGCACCCCGGTCCGTTTCGCACCGCATTGCCGGCTTGCGCACCGATGGTATCGGCCGCAGCTTGGTTTACGGCGATGCGGGGATCGACGGTCTTTTGCCCTACCTGCTGCCAATGGCCCAGGAAGTTGAGGTGCTATCAACCGAGACCGTTCCTTCCCGGCAAATTGCCGAAGACTGGCGCGCCTACGACAGCATCATCCTTCAAACCACGGAATCGGAGTTCCGGGATCTTAAGATCGACCTGGACCGGATTTTCGATCAGCTCTCCGATGATGCCGTCGGGCAGGCGACGCATACCCCGGTGGATTTAGCAGCCGTCCGTGTGGTCGCCCATAGCGCCCTGAATCCCCGCGCCGGGGGACTGGAACTCAAATCGCTGGGGGCGCGCTCCACCTTCGCCCTCATCGGCCTGCCCGGCTCCTACCGGCGCTGCTTTCGTGTGTTGCGGCTCAATCTGTCGGCCCTGCAGCCGGATGTGATGACGCTGGCCTATCGCACCCATCCCCCGTTTGAAATTACCCGGGCCATTCAACCCGGCCGTTTCAATCTCTACGTGCCGCTGCCGGTGACGTCCACCGTGGCATTGCGTCTGCAACCGGGCGGGCAGGCCGGTCTGCTGGTGCTACACCAAGCGGAGATCATCGGATTTCCGGAGGATGACGGCGAAGCCTGCGGACACCCGCCCCAGTCGATGCCCCTGCTGCGCGCGGCGACCGGCAAGACCCTGCCCGCCGTTGCGCAGGAGAGGGGTGCGCAAGAACGGCCGCGTGACGCACGGCATGGCACGGCGGCCGAGCAACCTTCCCATTCGTCGGTGTCGACGGGGATGTCGACTGGCCGGGGTGTGGGGACCGAAACCAAGCAGGCCGTTTCGACGGCCGGGCTGGCCGGGACGCCGGAAGAAGAAAAACCGGTTGGCGAAATCGATATCCAGGATCGCGGCGATGTTGATGCCGAAAGCCGGCCGGCGGATTCGCCCCGCTCCACCCCGCCGCCCCGTGTTGCCCAAGCGCCTTGGCCGTCACAGCGCGTTAGTGAAACCGATGACCTTGCGCCCCGGACCGCCGGCGCAACCGGCACGCGCGTAACCCGGCCACTGGCGGCGCGAACACCGAGCCCCGCCGATAAACCGCGCATCAAGCTGAACGATTTCGCGGACGGGCGCATTTTTCAACGGCAGGGCCGACAGGCCGACATCATCGTCTCCGGGGTTTACACGGGATCGCTATCCGCCGTTGAAGCCCGCGTGGTCCGCCATGGCCGGGACGAAGTGGTGGTTCCCTGGACGCTCGTCGACGATGCCCCCCGCAACGGGATTTTTCTGGGCCTGATGCCCCGGGTGCCCGAAGGCGGGTGGTATGAGCTAGAGGTGCGCGGCGGGAATGCCACCGGCCTGCATGCCCGGGGCCGGAACCGCTGGGGGGTCGGTATCCTGATCGGCTGTCTCGGGCAGTCCAACATGAAGGAGTGGTTTCACACGGGCCGCGATCTGGACGCGGATCCCCTCCTGCGGGTTTACAAGAACGGCGGCTGGCACACACCGGGGCGGCGGGGCAACGGAGCGATTGCCTTTGGTAACCGCATCATCGCGCGTACCGGCGTGCCGGTGGGGCTGCTGTCCTTTGCGGTCAACGGATCGGGGCTGCATCCCAAAGCGGACTGGGGGACGGGGTATTGGGCGGATACGCGCTCGCGATCGATTTACCGGCGGTTTGTCAATGGTGTGGCCGCCACCGGCGGCCGGCTGGAATTTGTGATCTGGCTGCAGGGCGAGGCCGATGCCGCCCGGCGGACGGTAACCTATGAAGAGTATCGCGCCGCCCTGAGCCGTTTTATCACCCGCCAGGTGCGCCGGGATATCGCCAACGGATCGAACCGACCGCAGCTGCCCTTTCTGGTGGTTGGCATGATGAAGCGGCCGGGGGGCGACGATGCACCGCACCAGGCCGTGCGTGAGGCCCAACTGGCCGTTGCCGAACAGGTGGCTGAATGCTATCTGGCGGCGACCACCATCGATCTTCGCAATCAAGGCAAACAACACCTGGCCGCGGCGGCCTATACCACCATGGGGCAGCGGGTCGCCCAGACCGTGCTCTTCATCCTGGGCCTGGAGGGTTTTCACCGCGGCCCGCAGGTGGTTGCGGTGCGGCCGGACGGGGCGCAGATGCTCGTCGTCGTCCTGCAGCACCGGGGCGGCAGCGATATCCGCCCGGCATCCGGGATCACCGGCTGGGAGGTCGTGGATGCCCAGGGCAGCGTCCCCATCCAGGACGTTATCCGACGGGATCCTCAAACGATCGAGATTCATCTGACCCGTGCCATGCAGGGAACGGCCGAGGTGCGCTATCTCTACGGCGCGCGGCCCGATGCCCGTCGGCCGCTGAAGGACAACGCCGCGCCCAGCTTGCCGCTGGAGGCCTTCCGCGGGAGCATCGATGCTTCCTTGGCATCTCCCCCGTAGTTCGTGTCCGTCCAGAAATGGTCTTTTTGGCCCTGCTCGGCGTTCTCCGCGGGTTTAGCGGCTGCGGCGTACCGGCGTACGCCTCACCGCAAACCCTTGTGCGAGTTTGGCCGTAGCAGAGCAAAAAATCCTCATTTCTGAATCGGACACCATGCCGACTTCTTTATAACCTTGGATGGGCATTAGGTATGATGCCCACTGTTCATCATGGACATACCGTCAAAGTTTGCATACATGCCTTTTCACATCAAGCACATCCATTGCCTTGCCACGATCGTTCCTATTGGC
>JASJED010000174.1 GCA_030065585.1 Desulfobacterales bacterium
CAGACCCATGCCCTTGAAGCCCTTGACGGCGACGATGGCGTGACGATAGCCGGCGGCGGCGATGATCCTGCGCTCCAAGGGCCGGCCGGTGCCGATGAACAGGATGGCGGTCCCCGGAAAACGACGTTCCAGTTCACGGCAGATGGCCACGCCTGGAAAGAGGTGTCCACCGGTGCCGCCGCCGGTCAGCACGGCCCGCAGCGGGGCGGCCGCTGTTTCTATCGTCGTCGGGTCCATGTCACCGTCCCGATGTTCATGATGATGCCGATGGCGGCCATATTGAGCACCAGCGATGTGCCGCCGTAACTCAAGAAAGGCAGGGTCAGACCCTTGGTGGGCAGCAGACCCAGGGTGACGCCCATATTGATGCAGACTTGCAGGGCCAGGGCTGTGGTCAGGCCGAAGCACAACAGGGCGCCGAAGAGGTCCTCGGTCCGGCGGGCGATGGCGATGCCGCGCCCGATGATCAGGCCGTAGAGACCGACGGTCAGGGTTACGCCCAGCAAACCGAATTCCTCGCCAATCACGGAGAAGATGAAATCGGTATGCGGTTCGGGCAGATAAAACAATTTCTGGAGACTCTTGCCGATCCCGCTGCCCCACAGGCCGCCGGAGCCGAAGGCCATCAGGGAGTGAATGGTCTGGTAGCCTTCGGCGGTGGGGTAATCCCAGGGATTTAAAAAACTCATCAGGCGTCGGATGCGGTATTCCGCCGACACCAGGAGATAAGCCCCGGCCGGCAGAAGGACCAGGGCCGACAGCAGCAGATGGCGCAGCGGCACCCCGCCGGCGAACATCATGATGCCGGTCAGCAGCGTCAGGATGACCACCGAACCGAAGTCGGGCTGCAGCATCATGGGAACCAGCAACATGGCCAGAACCATGATGTGGGGCACGAAGCCGATGGCGAACTCGCGCAACCGTTCCTGTTTTTTACTCATCGAATAGGCCAGGTAGATAATCAGGGCCACGCGCGCGAGTTCGGAAGGCTGGAAAGTAAAACCCGCCACCCGCAGCCAGCGGGTGGCCCCGCCAGCCGTATGGCCCCAACTGCTGATCAGCACGGCCACGAGCAGAACGAAGGCCAGCACCACGGCCGGATAGGCCAGCGAACGCCACAGACGATAGGGAAAGTGGCGGGCCATCACGAGGCCCACCAGACCGACCAGGGCAAAAATGGCCTGTTTTTTAAGAAAGAAATAGCTGCTGCCAAATTTCTTGAGGGCCAGGGCCGAACTGGCCGAATAGACCATCACCATCCCGATGCCCACCAGAAACAGCACCGGAAAGAGCAGCCGCAGATCGTAGGGCGTCTCCGGGGCGGCGCTCGAAGGCGGCTGTTTTTTTCGCTTCAGCTCAGCTGCTGGACGTGACGGCAAAAGTCTTCTCCCCGCTGATGATAACTGTCGTACATATCGAAACTGGCACAGGCCGGTGAAAGCAGGACCGCATCGCCGCGGCGGGCCCGGGCGGCGGCCAGTCGAACGGCCTCGGCCATGTCGCCGGCCCGGACGGTGGGCACGAGATGGCCCAGTGTTTGGGTAATCGCTTCCGCGGCTTCCCCGATGACGACCAAAGCGCGTACGAATTGGCGGACCGGCCGGACGAGGTCCTGATACCCCCCGCCCTTGTCGCGGCCGCCCATGATCAGAACCACCGGGGTGGCGAAACCCTCCAGGGCACGGCAGACGGCGTCCACGTTGGTGGCTTTGGAATCGTCGTAATAGCGCACACCCCGGTGCGTGTGGACCAGCGCCAACCGGTGGGCCAGCCCCCTGAAAGTGTCGATGGCGGTCTGCAATCCTTGGGGCGTGGCCCCGGCGGCCAGGGCGGCCAATCCGGCCGCGGCCGCATTTTCCCGGTTGTGGTCCCCGATCAGCTGCCAGCCGGAAAGGTTGATGGTATGCCCGCCTAAGCCCGCCAACTGGAAAGTGATGTGATCCACCGCGATGAGCGCATTCCCGCTGCCGCCGTCGTTTGGTCCGGCATTGACCATGAGCCGCTTTCCGGGAACACGCTCGGCGGCGGCCCGGCAAAAGCCGTCCGCCGCGTTCAAGACGGCGGTGTCACTTGCGGTCTGGTTGGCGAATAGCCGCATCTTGGATTCGGCATAGGCCTCGAAACTGCTATAGCGATCCAGATGATCGGCACTGATGTTGAGCAGCACGCCGATCCGGGGTCTGAAATGAACGATGGTGTCGAGCTGAAAGCTGCTCACTTCGATCACCAGCCAGTCGCGCCGCTGCCCCTGGGCGACATAGTCGATCAGGGGGGTGCCGATGTTACCGCCCACGAAAACCTCGAGACCCGAGGCCTGCAGCATCTGCCCCAGCAGTTCGGTGGTCGTGGTTTTGCCGTTGGTCCCGGTGACGGCGACGATGGGCGCTTCGATATAGCGGAACGCCAATTCGACTTCGCCGATCACAGGGATGCCGCGGCGGCGGGCTGTTTCCACCGGCGCAATGGTATGGGGCACCCCCGGACTGAGGACCACCAGTTCGGCCTGGTCAAAGGTTGCCGAACGATGGGCACCGAATTCGAGCGTGACGCCCAGGGCCTCGAGCTCACGGGCTTCCGTCGCGAACTGGCCGCGGGCGGCCATGTCCGTCACGGTGACCCGGGCACCTTGCTGCCGACAGAAGCGCGCCGCGGCCAGACCGCTCTTGCCCAGTCCCACCACGGTGATGCGGCGGCCCTCGATATTTTGATCATCCACGTTCATTTACGGTTCATGCTTTCGTCCGTCAGCGCAGTTTCAGGGTGCTCATGGCAATCAGGGCCAGCGCAAGGGCCACGATCCAGAAGCGCACGATCACCTTGGGTTCGGCCCAGCCTTTGAGTTCGAAATGATGGTGCAGGGGGGCCATGCGGAAAATCCGTTTACCGTGGGTCAGTTTGAAGTAGCCCACCTGAAAAATGACCGACAGGGTTTCGATGACGAAAAGCCCGCCCACGACCACCAGCAGGATTTCCTGTTTGGTGATGATCGCGATCGTGCCGATGGCGCTGCCCAGAGAGAGGCTGCCCACATCCCCCATAAAAATCTGGGCCGGATAGGCATTGAACCACAAAAACCCCAGGCCGGCCCCTACCAGGGCGCCGCAGAAAACGGCGATTTCCCCCACGCCGGCCACGTAGTTGATCTGCAGGTAGGTGGCAAACTTGACGTGACCGGTGACATAGGCAAACACCATGTAGGTCGCGGCCGCGATGGCCAGCGGGCCGATGGCCAGGCCGTCCAGACCGTCGGTGAGATTGACGGCGTTGGAGGCCCCCACGATCACCAGCATCGTGAAGAGGATATAGCCCCAGCCCAGGTCGGGCTGGACATTTTTTAGAAAGGGCACCGACACACGGGTCGAAAATCCGGGGTAGAAATAGAGCAGCAGACCGCAGGCCAAGGCCACGACGCACTGCAGCGCGAATTTTTCCTTGGCCCCCAGCCCTTTGCTGCGTTTCTTGATCTGCATGCGGTAATCGTCCACGAAACCAATCAGACCGGTGGCCACCAGGACCATGAGCGCGATCCACACATAGAAATTGGTGAGGTTGGCCCACAGCAGGGTGGCCGCCACCACGGCGCCGATGATCAGCACGCCGCCCATGGTGGGCGTGCCCGATTTTTTGAAGTGGGTTTCGGGACCGTCATCACGGATAAACTGCCCCACCTGCAGGCGCCGCAGCCGTTTGATCACCCAGGGGCCCAGCAGGAAGCAGATCAGAAAGGCCGTCAGGCTGGCGTAGATCGTCCGGAAGGTGATGTAGCGGAATACGTTGAACGCCGATATGCTGGTGTGCAGCGGGTATAGCAGGTGAAAGATCATTGGTTTTCGTCCCCTGATCCCTGATGGGCCTCGGCACGCAGGGCTTCGATGACGCGTTCCATGCGCATACCGCGCGAACCCTTGACCAGGATCCAGTCCCCGGGTTCCAGTCGGGCGGTCAGGTGATCCACAATCTCGGGCACCGATCCCGTCATGATCCGACCGTCCGGCATACCGGCCGCCCGGGCACCGGCGGCCAGCGCATCCGCATGGGGGCCATGGGCGCACAGCAGGACCAAACCGGCGGCGGCCGCCCGCTGGCCGATCGCGTGGTGCAGATCGGCGGCCTGGGGGCCAAGCTCCAGCATATCGCCCATGACCAGGATGCCGCGGGCTTTCCCCTTGAGTTCGGCCAGCGTGGCAATCGCCGCGGCGGCCGAGGCCGGGTTGGCGTTGTAGCAGTCATTGATGATCGTGAGACCGCCCGTGAGGGACTGGATCTGCATGCGCCCGTCCACCGGCCGGACCGCCGCCAGTCCGTCCCGTATATCGGGCCATTCAGCACCCAGCACCGTTGCGGCGGCGGCAGCGGCCAGGGCGTTGGCCACCATGAAGGCACCCGGAATGTTGATCTGCACAGGGCCTTCGGCCCGGGGCAGCTTGAGGACGAAACGGGTGCCCTGCGGAGTGGCGGCAATCGCCTCGGCCCGCACCTGAGCGTCGTCCGCCAGTCCGAAAAAAAGGACTTCGGCACGGCTTCTGTCGGCCAGTTCCCGCACGAGCGGGTCGTCGGCATTGAGAACCGCCTGGCCGTCGGCGGCAATATGATTGAGGAGTTCGCCCTTGGCATCGCGAACGCCTTCAATGGTCTGCAGACCTTCCAGATGGGCCGGCGCCACATTGGTGATCATGCCGACATCGGGGGTCGCGATGCGGCCCAGACGGTCGATTTCACCCGGGTGGTTCATGCCCATTTCGATTACGCCCACCCGGTGTTCGGCTTCCAGGCGGAAAAGCGTCAGGGGCACCCCGATTTCATTGTTGAGATTGCCGCGGGTCGCCAGGGTCTTGAAGCGCCGGCTCAAGATCGCCTCGGTCATGGCGCGGGTGGTGGTCTTGCCGTTGGATCCGGTCAGCGCCAGGATACGGGCCGACATAGAGCGGCGCTGATGGGCCGCCAGGGCGCCCAGGGCCCGGGTGGTATCGTCCACCCCCCAAACCATCACATCGCCACGGTCGATTATCGAGCGCAGGTCGGTGTCCAAGCGGTCATGTTGCACCACGACGCCACGGATGCCCTGGGCCACGACGTTGCTTACAAATGTATGTCCGTCGTGGTTTTCACCGCGAATCGCCACAAACAGATGACCGGACCGGATAGCGCGGGAGTCGATCGCCACCTGATCAAAAACGGCATCGCCTGGGCCGGCCAGCAACTCTCCGCCGGTGGCCCGCAGAATATCCCGGGTGGTCCAGTTCAAGGGGTTTCTCCTTTGGCCGGTGTCATGGTCTTCGGCGGTGCCGCCGCCAGATTCCGGGCGGCAATTTCACAATCGTCGAAGGGAACGGTATCGCGGCCGATAATTTGATAGTTTTCATGACCCTTACCGGCGATCAGCACCGTATCTGCCGGTCGGGCCAGGCGAATGGCCAGGGCGATCGCCTTGCGACGGTCGGGCACGACGACATAGCCGGGATCCCGCCAGGTACCCGCCAACACCTGCGGGTGATCGACCCGGGGCATGATCGGCGTGATGCCCGGCAGAATATCGGCAATGATCTCCTCGGGGTCTTCGGTGCGCGGGTTGTCGGAGGTCACCACCACCAGATCGCTCAGACGACCGGCGATGGCGCCCATGAGCGGTCGTTTCCGGCGGTCGCGGTCCCCGCCGCAGCCGAAAAGACAGATAAGGCGCCGGGTTTTGATTTGCTGCAGGGCGTTCAGGACGTTTTCCAGGGCGTCCGGGGTATGGGCGTAGTCCACATAGACGAAGCGGCCATGGGCATCCGGGACCCGTTCCAGGCGTCCCGGGGCGCCGCCGGCGGCGGCCAGACCCGCCTGAATCGCATGGGGCGGCAGATTTAGGGCCAGGGCGGCCCCCACAGCAGCCAACAGGTTTTCAATATTGTGCCGGCCCACCATTGGGGAGGCGAACGACAGATCACCGGCCGGCGAGTGGATCATGCCGCGAATCCCGTTGAGATCGCTGGTGCGCACCGACGGCCAGAGGTCATTGGCCTCGTCTAAGCCGAAGGTCAGCGTCGGCAGGGCGTTGGCGACCTGCGCCGCCAGTTCCTGCCCGTGGACATTATCCCGGTTGATGACGGTCCGGACGTCTTTAGGGCTGGCCGGGAGCAGTTCGGTAAAGAGACGTTTCTTGGTTTCCCAGTAGCGGTCCATGTCGCCGTGAAAGTCGAGATGATCCTGGGTCAGGTTGGTGAAGACACCCACGTCGAATTCACAGCCGTCCACGCGGTTTAGCGCCAGACCGTGGGAGGCGACCTCCATGACGACATGGGTGGCGCCGGCCGAGCGCATCTCGGCGAGCAGCTGCTGTAAGTCGAGGGATTCCGGGGTCGTGTTGGCGCTGGGCCAGATTTGCGCGCCGCAGCGGTGGTTGACGGTACCCAACACCCCGACGATCCGTCCGTTCGCCTGGAGGATGCTCTCCAGGATATAGGCCACCGTGGTCTTGCCGTTGGTACCGGTAATGCCGATCAGGGTCAGATCACGCGAGGGGTGGTCGTAAAAGGCGGCGGCTATCCGCGCCAGGGCCACCCGGGTGTTGGCGACCCGCAGGACCGGGACGTCGAGCGTCAGCGGTTTCTGGGTCACGACGGCCAGTGCCCCGCGGTCCACGGCCGTATCGACGAAATCGTGGCCATCGGCGGCAAATCCGGGAATGGCGACGAAGATACCTCGAGGGACCACATCTTGGGCCCGGTAGTGAACCGCGCTCACCGGAAGGGCCCCATCGGCCGCGCCGATAATTTCGGCGGGTTGAAGCACGGTGATGACGTCGTCCAAATTCATCCGGTGACCTCGTTGGTGTGCGAAACCGTCATACGCGGCGTCACCCGGCTGGGCCGGACATTGAGATAACCGAGGGCTTCCTGAGCGATCTGGCGAAATACCGGGGCGGCCACAACACCGCCGTAGTAATCCTCGCGGGGCTCGTCCAGGACCACCAGGATGGCCAGGCGCGGCTCCTCCAGCGGCGCGAACCCCAAAAACGAAGAAACATAAAGGTTTTTGGCATAGGTGCCCGAGGGGCCGATCTTCTGGGCGGTGCCCGTTTTGCCGCCCGCCGTATAGCCTTCCAGGGCGGCCTGGGTTCCGGTGCCGCCTTCGCTGATCACGAGCGCCATCATGCGGGTCACATGGGCGGCGGTTTGCGAAGCGATCACCCGGGCGATGCGCTGGGGCTTGAATTCCCGGATCACGCGTCCACGCGGATCGGTGATGGCACGCACCACGCGGGGTTTCATCAGCATCCCGTCATTGGCGATGGCGGCCACGGCGGTCGTCAACTGCAGGGCCGAAACGGAAACGCCCTGGCCAAAGGAGGCGGCGGCCACGTCAAACCGTGTCCAGCGCTTGGCAGCGGCCAGGCTGCCACCGGTTTCCCCGGGGAACTGCAGACCGGTGTCGCGCCCGAATCCGAATTGGGTCAGGGTGCGGTGCAGGGCTTGGGGCCCGATCGTTTCCCCGATCTTGACCGCTCCGATGTTGCTGGAGAATTTGACGATGCGCTGCAGAGACAGCCAGCCATGCTTTTCGGTATCGTGGATCGTATTGCTGCCAATGCGATAGCGGCCGTTTTCGCAATAGAAGATCGTATGCGGCGTGCAGCAGCCGGATTCCAAAGCGGCCGCCACACTGAAAAGCTTCATGGTCGAACCCGGCTCGAAGGCATCCGTGACGGCGCGGTTGCGCCGGATTTCGCGGCGGTAGTCTCTGAAGTTGTTGGGGTTGAAAAAGGGATAGTGCGCCATGGCCAGGACATCCCCGGTTTGGGGCGCCATCACCACGGCCATCCCGGATTTGGCCCGGTGGGTGTCGACGGCCTGTTGGAGGCTGCGTTCGGCCACGTGCTGAATGGTGCGGTCGATCGTCAGCACCACGTTGTTGCCGCTGTCGCGCCGCAGCACGTCGTCGGGCGTTTCAAATCCGCGTCCGAAGGCGTCCTTGAGCACCGTGAAAATCTGTTTGCGCCCCATTAGTTCGGCATTGAACTGATACTCGAGGCCTTCCAATCCGATACCGTCGATACCTGTGAAACCGATCAATTGCGAGGCCAAGCCCCGGTTGGGGTAATAGCGGCTGTGCTCGGGGATCAGCACGATACCGTCGATATCCAAGGCCCGCACGGCCTGGGCTTGCCGTGGGGTGATCTGGCGCTTGATCCAAGTGAAATGCCGTTTCGACTTGAGTTTGCCCGCAAGGGTTTTGGCCTTCATTTTGACGATGGGCGCCAGGGTGCGGGCGGTCTGATGCCGATCCTCGATCTGGCGGGGATTGGCGGCCAGCGACAGGCTTTCGACACTCACGGCCAATTCGCGCAACTGGGTGTCGTAGATGGTTCCGCGTTTGCCCACGGTGTGGATGGTTTGGGCATACTGGCCGGAGGCCTTCTGGGCCAGGGCCGGACCGCAGAGCACCTGCAGGTAGACGGCCCGGCCCAGGACGATCCCCAGGCCAGCCATGAAGACCGCGCCCACCAGCGTGACACGCAGGCGAAAATATTTGGCGTGACGGGTCGTATTCATTCCATGACCACGATCTGTTGGGTCGACGGTGTCGCCAGGCCCAGCTGCCGGCCCAGGGTTTCGATACGCTTGGGTGATCGCATGTGGGCCAGTTCCACCGTCAATTTTTTGCGAATCATGCTTTGTTGCTGATAACGCCGATTTTCGGCGGCGATGGCATAACCCACGCGGATGCTCTGTACGCGGCACCAGGTATAGGCAAAAAGCTCGGCGATAAACACCAGCATGATGGCCAGCCAGATGACGGTCAGGTTGCCGCCGGCCCTCCTGGTGCTCCCGGTGCTCATGACGGGTTCCCCCCTTGATCCAGTTTTTCCACGGCCCGCAGGCGCGTGCTGCGCGCCAAAGGGTTGGCGGCAATTTCCGCCGCTTCCGGCCGAACGACCCGGCGGGTGAGCAATCGCACCTGAGGGCGTCCCTCGCAGGTGCAGGACGGCAGGCGTGGGTCGCAGCGACAGCCCTGGCTCATCTCGCGGAAGGTATGCTTGACGATACGGTCCTCTAACGAATGAAAGGACAACACACATAGCCGCCCGCCCGCTACGAGACGTTGGACGGCCTTCGGCAGAACCTGCGCAAGCCGTTCCAGTTCCCGGTTGACGGCGATGCGCAGCGCCATGAACACCCGAGTGGCCGGATGGATTTTAAATTTGGCGGCCTCCCGTCGGGGCACGATCCGGGTGATCAGATCGGCCAGGTTGCGACTGCGGGTCAAGTCGGTATCTGCCCGTTCACGCACGATGGCCCGGGCGAAGGTCCGTGCCCGCCGCTCTTCGCCATAATCCCGAAAGATGCGGGTCAGGGCGCCTTCATCGGCCGTCTGGAGGATATCGGCGGCGGCCATCGGATCATCCGTATTCATGCGCATGTCCAGCGGCTCGTCACGGCTGAAACTGAATCCCCGGCCGCTTGCCTGCAACTGGTGCTCTGAA
>JASJED010000023.1 GCA_030065585.1 Desulfobacterales bacterium
CCACCGCGATGAATGTCGGCCACCAGAATGACCGGGGCATCGGCATACTCGGCCATTTTGAAATTGACGATATCATGTTCCTGAAGATTGACTTCGGCACAGGAGCCGGCCCCTTCCAACAGGATGACGTCATGTGCGAGCCGCAGGCGATCCAGAGCATCACAGGCGGTCGCCAAGAGATTCGCTTTGTGCCGATGGTATTCGAGGGCGCTCTGGTTGGACTGGGCCTCGCCCAGCAGGACCACCTGGGAGCCAACCTCGCTGGTGGGCTTGAGCAGAATCGGATTCATGTCCACATGGGGCGGAAGGCCCGCCGCTTCCGCCTGCACGATCTGGGCGCGGCCCATCTCGAGGCCATCGGGGGTGACCCCGGAATTATTGGACATGTTCTGCGCTTTAAAGGGCGCCACATTCAGGCCCAGATTGAGCAGCGCCCGGCAAAGCCCGGTGGTGACGATGCTTTTGCCCACATCGGAGCCCGTGCCGAAGACGGCCAGGCAGCCTGCCCGATGGTGCTTATTTTTCAATCCCGATCCTCGCCTTTACGCCGTTTTGGAAATAGTGTTTCACGGCCTTCATTTCGGTCACCAGGTCCGCGGCCTCGCACCAGGCCGACGCGGCCCGGCGGCCCGTCAATATCACTTCCACCTGGGGACGCCGCCGCCGCAGTATATCGAGAAGCGTTTCGGTCGCCACCAGACCGAGCGCCCCGGCCACGTTGATTTCATCCAGGATCACCACATCATACCGGCCACTGGTCAAATCTTCACGGGCCGCCTGGAGCCCCTGATCAGCCAGGGCGCGGTCCTCGTCCGTGGGTCGCCCCTGGACGAACCGCCCACTGCCGAATTGTCGGACACGGATCGGCGGCACCAGTTGACGCAAGGCCTTGATTTCACTGTAGTCGCCATCCTTGAGAAACTGGATCAGACTGACCCTCAAACCGGCCCCGGCGGCCCGCAGCCCGAGCCCCAGGGCCGCCGTGGTCTTGCCCTTGCCGTCTCCGGTATAGATTTGGATATATCCGCGCATTTGGCTGCTCACTCGCGCCCCGACTGCGCATCGTCCGGAATTGGCAGGTCAGCTTCGGTTTTGTCGGCGCCGGGGGCGCGGGACACATCGTATTTATCAGTATACCCCCGCGGGGTAATCATAAAATCCCGGTAGACCACGGTGGCACTGTTGCCAATGAAAAGCGTGGTCTGCATGTCGACTTCCGCCGCGGGCAAATCGCCAAGCGTGGTAATGAGCACGCGTTGGTTGGCGCGCATGGCACCGGTGACCACCCCGGCCGGCGTCCGCGGAGACCGAAACCGTTGGATGATCTCACAGGCCCGGTCGAGATTTTTCGGGCGGCGCCGGCTGCGGGGGTTGTAGATGACGATAACGAAATCCGCTTCGGCGGCGGCTTCGAGCCGTTTGACGATCTGCGACCAGGGCGTCAGCAGATCGCTTAGGCTGACGGCGGCGAAATCATGGGTCAGGGGGGCGCCCAGCAGGGAGGCACCGGCGGCCAGGGCCGGAATGCCCGGCACGACCTCGATACAAAGCCCTTCGCCGGCCGCTGATTTGTCACGGGACGTCCGGATGGGAATCCCCTTGAGGCGGCATAGTTCCAGCACCAGACCGGCCATGGCATAGATGCCGGCATCGCCGCTGGAAATCATGGCGCACGCACGGCCCTGCAGTGCGCTTTCAATGGCCGCCTGGGCACGCTCGATTTCGCGCATCATGCCGGTGCTGACAACGTTTTTACCCTCGATCAGGGGGCGGATCAGATCCGTGTAGGTGCGATAGCCGACAATCGTATCCACCTGCCCCAAAACGGTGCGGGCACGCAGGGACAGATGATCTAGATCGCCTGGTCCGATACCGACGATGTAAAGGCGCGGCGCGCGATGGCCACCGTCACGTTGCGGGTGTGCTGTTTGGGAACGATCAGATGGCCGTTGTCCGACGCCAGGAGCGCTGCTGCTTCGCATACACTTGGAATCCCTATGTGTTTTTCGACGGTTGCCGACGGGGTCCGGATGTTCGCCACCGCTGCCAGCTGGTCGCGGGTAAAAAAGGACAGCGGCAGACGATAATTGCCGGCGGCCGTCTCGAGGCCGGCCTCATCGGCCTTGAGATCTACACTGGCCACGCCGGCCAGGCTACGGCGGGCCAGCCCAAAGCGCTTTAGAGCGGTCTCCAGGAGCGAGGTGATTTCACCAGCGGGCGTGCCGCGGTTGCATCCCACCCCCACAAAAAGCGATGCGGGTCGCAATATCAGGACTTCGGGGGGCAGGTCAACGTGAATGTCGTGAACCATTACCGCCGGCCCATGGCCCCAACCGGTCCCGGTGGGATTCTCGGCATTTAGTTCAATCGACCGCACCATATTTGCGGGCAATGCCCCTTGCAGCTGGCCGAAGGGGTCGCATACCGCGATAGTTTCCTGGCGCAGCAGGGCTGCGCTGACGAAGCGGATGGCGTCGGGGTTTTCAATCTGCAACCCCCGCTCCTGGGCGATCAAATCAATGGCCGGCACGCCGCGCAGATCCGTCGCGGTGGTGATCACCGGTGCGGCGCCGCTGATCCCGGCCAATTCTCGGGTCAGTTGATTGGCCCCGCCCAGGTGGCCGGAAAGCAGGCTGATGGCGTAATGTCCGGTCTCGTCCATGACCACGACGGCGGGATCCTCTGTTTTGTGACGGATCAGATCGGCCAGCGTGCGCACCACAATACCCGTGGCCATGATGAACACATGGGCCTCGAAGCGATCGAAATGCCGGGTCACGGCGTCCTGCAGGCGCACGAAAGCCGTGGCCTCAACTGACGCGTCCGCAACCGCCGCGGCAACGAACAACCGGCCATTGACCAGGTGTTGATTGAGGCGGCGGCCCAGGTGCGCGCCGCCTGCAGTAAGGGCCCAGATGGCAATGGGGGCGGAAAGTGAGGTCAATGGTGGTGGTTGTCCTCTTCATCCGTAACGGTGCGCGTTGATCGCCGCCGCCGTGATAAATGATGCGTTCTTTTAAGACTCAGGCGCATTGCGATAACCATGGCTGAAGCCGGCATCGTATAGACGCGAGCGCTGCCGGAATTGTTCCAGGCCGACCTCCAGTACCCGTCCCACGATGATGATCGCCTGGCGATCGATTTTCTGGTGCTTGAGTTCGGCCGCGATGGCCTCGAGGGTGGTATGAATGATTTTTTCCCCGGGCTGGCTGGCCTTGTAAACCACGGCGCAAGGCGCCTTATCGCCGTAGGCCTCTTGCAGGATTGCCGCCACCTGATCGATCATGGCGACACTCAAATAAATCGCCATGGTGGCCTGATGGGCGGCCAGCGAGGCCAGGGCTTCTTTTTCCGGCACCGGAGTGCGTCCCGCCAGGCGGGTGAGAATCAGGGTCTGGGAAATATCCGGCAGCGTGTATTCGATGCCCATGGCGGCGGCGGCCGCAAAGGCCGCGGTGACGCCGGGAATCACCCGGTACGGTATGGACCTTTGATTGAGTTCCGCCATTTGCTCGAAAATGGCGCCATACAGGCTGGGATCACCGGTGTGCAGCCGTACCACGTGCTTGCCCGCACCCCATGCGTCTGCCAGGGTGTCGATGATTTCGGCCAGCGTCAATCCGGCGCTGTTGACGGTGCGAGCCTGTGGAGCGGCCCATTGCAATACCGCCTCCGGCACCAGGGAGCCGGTGTAAACGATGATGTCGGCTCGCGCCAGAGCGTCGCGGCCCTTGACGGTAATCAACTCGGGATCGCCCGGGCCCGCGCCCACGAATAAAACCGGCGGGTGTGTGGTTGTCATGATTTAACCTTGCTGCGGGTGCTGGATAAAAGTGGAATTCGACGCCTGGTGCGATTGCGCAACGGCATCGCTGAATATGAATCGGGCGAAACGACGCGATAAACGCCCCGCCCTTTTGATTATTTTCCGGTATTGCCCTTTGATGCTGGCGCGCTTCCCCTTACGATCCATACCGGGTTGAGGGCTTCCAAGCGCTCTCCGGTCGGCATGGGCCGGCTGCGGCTGATTTGGATCTGGGTGACATCGGTTTTCAGACCCCGCCGCTTCATGGCCGCCAGGGCCGTGTTCAAGCTCCCGAGCAGTACGGTATTGACCACCATGAGGCCACCGGTCTTCAATCGGCCGGCGGCGTTTTCGATCGTCGCCGCCAAAGCCTGGCCGCCGCCGCCGATAAAGACGCGATCAGGGGCGGGAAGCGCCTCCAGGCCCGCGGGGAGTTCCGCCTCGATGACCCGGATGGCGGAGGCACCGAAACGAGAACAATTGGAGCGGATCTGATCGGCCCGTTGATGGTTCTTTTCAACGGCCAAGATTTGTCCTCCGGGAATCAGACCGCAGGCCTCGATGGCCACGGCGCCACTGCCGGCACCCAGGTCCCATAACACCATCTGCGCCTTTAAGCGCAATTTGGACAGCGTGACGGCCCTTACTTCACTTTTGGTGATCAAACTGCGCTCATGGTCCAGATCATTTTCCGGTATGCCGAGGTAGGGGCGCTTGTCCACCGGTTGGCCGTCGGTTTCGATCACCACCAGATTGGGTTCCTGGAAGCTTTCGCCTCTAGCCTGCTGGGGATCAAACCAGCGCACCCGCTCTTCCGGATATCCCAGGCGCTCCAGAACGCACATGCGCCCCTCGCCGTGGCCGTTTTTCAACATGGTTTCGGCCAGCCAGGCCGGCGAGTGGTGGGCATCGGTAAAAACCGCCAGATCACTGCCCCGATTCAGCGCATCGATCAGGCGGTGCTCCTGGTCACGACCGTGAAGACTCACCACCGTGGTATCCTGCCAGGGTTTGCCGATTCGGGCCGCCGCCGCGGCCACGGTATTGATATTGGGCCAGATCCGGACACGATCGCGGCCCAGGGTCCGGATCAGATACGCCCCGATACCGTAATACAGAGGATCTCCCGAGGCCAGCACGACGATTCGGCAGGACCCCCTTTCATGGGCAATTAGTTCGGTGATTCGGAGCAGATCATGGGTGATCGCAACGCGGCGTGCGGTGACATCCGGAAAGGATGCCAGGTGGCGCTTTCCGCCAATCAGGATCTGGGCCGCCGAAATCATTTGTAGATGGATATCCGTCAGATCCCGGGGCGACATCCCCATCCCAATCACATCCACATGGGGTGATTCAATTGCCGTCATGAAAATCCTGCCGTTCGCGGGCCGCGCTGTCGCTTACGACCTTGCCGTTGTAGTCAAAAATGATGCTTCGCACACCGAGGCGGCCGCCCGCAAAAACCGTGGCGGCTTTAACGATCCGGGCCCCCACCGCCTGGATGATGCCTTGGTTTCGGGGGGCCAGGAGGTCGAACGCCTGACGGGCGGTGTTGGCGTCGCGCACCTTATCAGCCAGCCGGTCGTCTCCGGTTGAGGCCCGGGTCCATTCGGCCAGACGATCGAGAACCAGGGCTGATTTGGCGGCATGGGTGTGAGGGATTCCCTGAGCCATTTTGAGCGCCTTGCCGAAAAAAACCGTGATGCACACCGATGCGAACGCCATTTCGGCGGCAGTTTCCATGGCAAAACGAAAATAGTCGCCGATTTGAACAAAATGCTCCTCCCGCAATTCGGGCAAATATTGCTGCGCAAAGCGTTCACTGCGACGGCCGGTGGTGAATACCGCCGTATCGCCCTGGGAGGCGGCCGCCACGGAAATAGCCGAGCGAATGGTGGCGGTATATGCCGCATGGGACATGGGGCGCACGATGCCCGTGGTGCCCAGAATGGATATGCCGCCCAGGATGCCCAGGCGGGCGTTCAGGGTTTTGCGTGCCAGGGCTTCGCCCTCGGGAACGAATATGCGTATACGCACATCGAAGGCCCGTCGTTTTTCAGCCATCACGGCGTCCACGGCAGCAATGATCATGCGGCGCGGTCCCGGGTTGATGGCGGACTCCCCGGGGGGTAGTTCCAAACCCGGCTTGGTAACCCTGCCAACCCCCTGGCCCCCTTCGATGGAAATCCTTCCGAGGCCATCTCCCGAAGAATCGCGGGCCGCCAGTTCGACTTCCGCCCCGATTTCGGCGCGGTGGGTCACGTCCGGATCATCGCCGGCGTCTTTGATCACGGTGCAGAGGGCACGATTGGCAGCAATGCGCTCCGCCCGCCGGATCGGTATCCTAACACCCCCTTCGGTCAGGAAATCAATGTGAACGGCATGCGGCGGCTGGTGATCCCGCAGATAAACGAGCGCACCTTTGACGGCGGCGGCAGCGGCTGTTCCGGTCGTAAATCCGGTGCGTAGGTGTTTTTTTTTCTTCCGGGTCAACCGCTTCGGTCATTCCTTGTTTAAGGCCATCGAGCCGTGGGGTGTTTATCCAATTTGGGGTGGTAATCGGTGATCTGCACCGTGGTTCGGCACTGCTTTAGGCGACCGCCATGATTGCCAGGGCATTGATGACGCTGGCCGCTACATTCGATCCCCCCTTGCGACCGACATTCGTAATGTGGGGCACTTTCATCTGGGCCAAATCGGCTTTGGATTCGGCCGCGTTAACAAAGCCCACGGGGAGTCCGACCACCAGCGCCGGTTGCGCCTCGTCCGAGCGAATCAATTCCATCAGCCGCAGCAGGGCGGTGGGGGCATTGCCCACGACATAGATGCCGCCCGTCATCATCGGGATGGCCGCATCCACGGCGGCCTTGGCACGCGTGCAACCGGATTCGCGGGCCGCCTGGGCCACCGTGGCATCGTCGATGAAGCATTCCACCGATCCCCCGAAACGATCGATCTCACTTTTGCGAATCCCGGCCCGGGCCATATTGGTATCGGTGACGATGTTGCGTCCATCGCGCAAGGCACCGATGCCGGCATCGATGGCCCTGGGAGAAATACGCGTGGTTTGCATATATTCGAAGTCGGCACTGGTATGAATCATCCGCCGGATAACGGCCCACTCGCGATCTTTAAAGGGGTGCGATCCGGCTTCTTCGTCGATGATGCGAAAGCTCAATGCTTCGATTTCAGATGGCTGCATGTATGGAATCCTTTTCCAGTTTATACTGACGGCAATTTTGGACGAAATCACGTGCCAGATCGGGATTACTGCCAAAATGCAAATGAATGTAACTTCCCAGGGTGCGGCGTCGGTAGAAACCCTCCGTTTGCATGTCGCCCCCCGATCGCGGGACAACACGGTAGACCGTTGCGACATCGTCATTCGGATCGGCCGTCTCGATTTCCGAATAATGAAATTCATGGCCGCGGGCGCTGGATCCCGCCGGCCCCAGAATACAGGCGGTTTTCAATTGGATTTCGCGATATCCCAGGGCCTTGCGCTTCCTCAGCATACGGGTGCTCAAGGGAAAGCAGTCCGTCATCGCATGTCGACGGCCATCGAGATCGATCAATCCACGGCCCAGGTACATGAAGCCGCCGCATTCCCCGTAAATCGGCATCCCTTTGCGACTCATGTCGAAAATTGCGGTCCGCATGGCCCGGTTGGCCGCCAATTGCCGCGCGTTCGTCTCGGGGTAGCCCCCGCCCAGATATAGTCCATCAAGCCCCTCGGGCAGTGTGGCGTCGGTAAGGGGCGAAAAATAAACCAGGCGGGCACCGTATGCTTCCAAAATCGCAAGATTTTCAGGATAATAGAAACAGAACGCGCGGTCGCGGGCGATACCGATGCGCGGACCAGGGTCTTCTTGCGGTGTTGTCGCGCCGTGGTCATGCGATGATAGGTGGATCGGATCGACTCGGCTTAACAGGCCATCCAGATCGACATGCGCTTCAATCAGGTCAGCCATTTGATCGATCTGGGTTGCGCTGAGGGGATGATCCTCGGCAGTCACCAGCCCCAGATGCCGCTCCGGCATGCGAATTGACGATTCGCGCGGCACACCCCCCAGGCAAGGCATCGTCACGTGCCCCATCAGGGCTTCCTTTAAATAGCGTAAATGCCGCGCGCTGCCGATGCGGTTGAATAATACGCCCAGAAATTTGAGGTCCGCATCAAAATTTTCAAAGCCCTGCACCAAGGCGGCGGCGCTGCGGGCCATACTGCGGGCATCCACCACCAGAACGACCGGTAAATCAAGCCATTTGGCCATCTGGGCGGTTGAGCCTGCATCGGATCGACCATCATAGCCGTCAAACAATCCCATGACGCCCTCGACCACGGCAATCTCACCGCGGTTGGCGCGATGATGGAACGTCTCCCGATTGAAGCGCCGCGAGAGCATCCAACCATCGAGATTGTGGCTGGTGCGTCCGGTAACGGAACGATGATGGCCCGGGTCGATGAAATCGGGACCGACCTTGAAAGGCACCACCCGCAGGCCCCGGCGAACCAGTGCCGCCATAAGTCCCAGTGACAGGGTGGTCTTGCCGCAACCGCTGGCGGTGGCCGCGATGATCAAACCTTTGGCCATCCAAGCCTTTCCGATCGAAGGTTCGTGGAAATGGCACGTTTTATACACCTGTGGCAAACCGTTTGGCAAGAACCTTGGCCGAAAAGACGAGATGCGGATTCAAGCGCCTTGGATCATGTTCGAGGGCAGGCGCAGCACACGGTGAGCGACTTGGGAAATTGGCAAGGAAACGCCGTCTGTTTGATCTCCTCTTCGTTCAACCAGCCCAGCACCCAAAAAAAAAGGGCCGGGATAAACCCGGCCCACTCCCTGCGTCTGTCGATTCCCTACCGTCTAGTATGCCGCCTGACGCCTGCAAGGAAAAAGATGCCCGACATCAGCAACCAGGTTGAGCCTGGAATGGGTGAATGTACGGTGGAGTTAAAGTCACTAGTCGCCACCCAGGCTAAGCGGCCGCGGCGGCGCTCGAGACTGAGGGTCCCCATAGCATCGCTTGCGCTCGGGCGACCGTCTAAATACTCGGCCCATTCAAGCATGAAGGGCGTGATGAACCGGCTATTGCGATCATCCGTAAAGGTGATTCGGAAACGCAGATCTGCGGGCCCGGCCTCATTCGCTCCGCTGAAATGCAGGAATGTATCCGTCTGTTCGGCAATCTCCCAGGAACCCGGGCCGTTGAAGGTTACATCCTGGAAACGGACATCATGATCTGCGCTGTCATCGTAAAGGAAGAGGTAAAGCCCATCGGTCTGATATTCATTCAGGAATGTTGCGGTATAAATCCCGGCCTGGCCGTTAAGCGGTATTAGAAACAAGATGAGCGCGATAAACACCCCTAAGTGATTTTTCTTGATATTATGCATGTCACATCCTTTTTCTGCTTTGTTTACTTCCAAGCTGAAGCTTTTCTACGGGTGTGTAGAAGCAAGACACATACCAAAATTGCATAATTACATACGTCGCTATTACACAAAATGATACGATCGATGTCGATCCATCGTTTTTTCTAATTTCGTGCTTTCAAGCTAAAATGGTGGCCAACCTTCCAGCCGTACGTTTCCTTAAGCTTCACAATCGATCATTGATATCAATTAATATTCGTTATTGTTGAATTTTTCGGATAAGCGTTCCAGCCATGATAGCAATGATGAAATGGGCATCAGGGCCAGGTCGACTAAAACCACCGACAGAATATGACTGCATGGGAATCCAAACGGCCGCGCAATCAAGGACCAATTTTTCGATGATGCAAGGCTGAATATCAGACGCATCAATCACTCCATCCTTAAAGAAATGTAAATAAAATTAAAAATATTAATGACTAGATATTAAGAGATTTAATGGCTTGAAATTTCGATTGATCCTTGGTTTTTTTACAAAATCATAGCAATGTCGATTGGTTATAAATTATATTGTCCAAAATACAGCCAACCGGTTTTTTTTCGAGGAATAATAATATACAATTTGAATCCGGAATGATAATAGATCGATTTAGCGAGGGCTGACATCTATTAACGAGTGATTTCAACTAATTTGATCGGGAAATTGCCCATTAGCAATCTTCAACCATAGGTCATGCAAATAAATGAACCGCAAACTGCACACCGCAATCGGCGCTGCCATCGAAGCGGGACAGGCTATTCTAAAAATCTACCAAACGGATTTTGCCGTCGAGCAAAAACACGATCAATCGCCGTTGACCCTTGCCGACCAGGAAGCCCACGATATCATTACCTCGGCCTTGGAAAACGGTCCCGATCCGATACTCAGTGAAGAAGGCAAATCGACCCCCTACGAAACGCGATGCAAATGGGATTCATTCTGGTTGGTGGACCCTCTGGACGGCACCAAAGAATTCGTCAAACGCAATGGTGAGTTCACCGTCAATATCGCTCTGATCGACCATCAGCGTCCGGTTTTGGGCGTGATCTATGTGCCCGTGGCCGATACCCTCTATTTCGGCACGGTCGATCATGGCGCTTACAAAATGGACGAGGCCCTTAAAAATCACTTGAGCGATGCCGTGAAGGAAGAGGCCGCGGATAATCCCATTGACCGCTTGATCCGCCGGTCGAACAGACTACCGCTGGACCGTGATGAAGCGCGGCCTTACACCATTGTCGGCAGTCGCTCCCATAGCACGCCGGACGTGGACCGCATCGTGGAAGAGCGCAAGCAGCGGCATGGGGCCGTGGATTTTATATCGGCAGGCAGTTCGCTTAAAATTTGCATGGTCGCCGAGGGCCGCGCGGATCTCTACCCGCGAACCGGACCCACTATGGAGTGGGATACCGGTGCCGGACAGGCCATCGCCCAGGCTGCCGGGGCCGAAGTCGTGGAATTCGATTCCCAGACAACGCTCCTGTACAACAAGGAAAATCTGCTCAATCCATGGTTTATCGTGAGGTGGCCCTAACGGCGAGTTTAAAATGATGAATAAGTCAAACGCCCCCCTGATCAGTCTCATTGCGGACGATGACCGCAAAAAACTACTCAAAGAGCTTTCTTTCAGCCTTCCGGATCTTTTGCTGAACGAGCGCCAGATGTGTGATCTGGAACTTCTGTCCACGGGTGTATTTTCACCCCTGGACCGGTTCATGAACCGTTCGGATTACGAGTCGGTTCTGGACCGCATGCGGCTTCAAAATGATGTTCTCTGGCCCATTCCGATCGGTCTCGATATTACCGCCATCCAGGCCCAGAGTCTCGAGGTGGGACAATCGGTAACCCTTCGTGATCCCGAAGGTTTCCTCCTGGCGGTCATGCATATCGAAGAAATGTGGCCCATGGAAAAAGACAAGGAGGCCCAGCAGATTTACGGCACCACCGATTTGGCCCACCCCGGTGTGGCGTATCTTTTTCAAAAAACCGGTGATTTCTACATTGGCGGTCCGTTGGAGGTGCTAAGTCCACCGCTGCATTTCGATTTCAAGGCCTTACGGATGACGCCCCACGAGGTCAGGGCCATCTACCAGAAACTAAAATGGCAGCGCGTGGTCGGATTCCAGACGCGTCATCCGATCCACCGCCCCCAGTTTGAAATGACCCTGCGCGTGATGCGTCAGGCGCGGGCCAACCTACTGTTAATGCCGATAGTTGGCATGACACGCGCCGGTGATTTCAATCACTACATTCGGGTGCGATGTCTCAAACAGATCGGTCATCATTATCCCCCGGACAGTCATGTTCTGAACCTGCTCCCGCTGGCCATGCGCATGGCCGGGCCCCGCGAAGCCCTGCTGCATGCTATTATCGCGCATAATTTCGGATGCACCCACTTTATCGTGGGCCATGATCATGCCGGTGCCGGAAAAAAAACGGATGGGCAATTCTTTTATCCACCGGACGCTGCCTGCCGGGCAACGCAAGATTACAGTGAAGAGTTGGGTGTTCACATCGTTCCGCTCCAGGAAATGGTCTACCTTCCATTTGAAGACGAGTTTCGCTTCAGTGACGAAATTGAAGAAGGTAGCCAAACCATTGCCATGAGCGGGACCGACATTCGCCAGCGCATCAGTCGGGGAAAACGCATTCCGTCCTGGATGACGTTTCCCGAGGTGCGCTCCGAACTGCGCAAAGCATTTCCCCCGCCGCGCCGCCGCGGGTTCACCATTTTTATGACCGGACTATCGGGCGCCGGTAAATCTACAATCGCCCGCGTGCTGTATGCCAAATTTCTTGAAAAAGGCGACCGCCCCGTTTCGCTGCTCGATGGCGACATCGTGCGCCGCAACCTGTCCAGCAAATTGACTTTTTCCAAAGAAGACCGGGATATTAATGTTCGACGTATCGGTTTTGTCGCCAGTGAAATAACCAAAAACCGCGGCATCGCCATCTGCGCCCCGATTGCGCCTTATGAACTCACCCGTAATGAAATCCGAGAGGTCATCGAACAATATGGCGGCTTTTTCGAGGTTTATATCGCCACACCTTTGGAAACGTGTGAAAAACGTGACCGCAAGGGCATGTACGCCAAAGCCCGCGCAGGTCTTATCAAAGGATTCACCGGTGTCGATGATCCTTATGAAATACCATCCAACCCCGAAGCCATCGTCGATACCACAGATATAACGCCCGATGAAGCCGCGCAGCAGATCCTCGTCGTTCTGGGGCAGATGGGGTATATTTAATAATTGTGAAGTGCGTCTATACTGGGACAGCCCCCCCGAACGGCAGGACTGAGACCCACGTCCGCTTTTTCCTGCTGCGGGGAGTTGATCCGTTACGATTACCACGATCGCCTGGAGCAATCACATGAACATCGCCGTTGTCGGAACTGGATATGTCGGCCTTGTCACTGCGGCCTGTTTTGCCGAAATGGGAAATGATGTGGTCTGCGCTGACATCAATCCCGGCATTATCGACAGCCTGAAACACAATCGGATCCACATTCACGAACCGGGCCTTGAACCGCTGGTGGTGCGTAACGCCGCCGAGGATCGCCTTAAGTTTACGACCGATCTGGTCGAGGCGGTTTCCAACGCGCTGTTTATCTTCAATTGCGTTGGCACACCGCCCAAAGCAGACGGATCCTGCGATTTATCCTTTGTCCATCGTGTGGCCCACCAAATCGGGGAAGTCATTGCCGAATACAAAATCATCATCAATAAATCCACGGTACCGGTCGGTACGGCCGCCCAGGTTCGGGACATTGTCCAGGCGGCGATTGATCAGCGCGGCCTTGATATCGAATTTGATGTGGTTTCCAACCCGGAATTTCTCAAGGAAGGTGATGCCGTCGGTGATTTCATGAAACCGGACCGGGTCATTGTCGGCACCGACAATGTGCGTACCGCCAAATTGCTGGAAGCCCTCTACGCGCCCTTTGCCCGCAGCCGTGACAAAATGATGGTGATGGGCATCAAAAGCGCCGAGCTCACCAAATATGCGGCCAACTGCATGCTAGCCAGCAAGATATCCTTTATCAACGAGATCGCCAATATCTGTGAAAAGGTCGGTGCCGACGTCAAGCATGTACGCCGGGGTATCGGCTCCGACCATCGCATTGGCTACAGTTTTATCTACCCGGGGGTTGGGTACGGCGGATCCTGCTTCCCCAAAGACGTCAAGGCCCTCATCGCTACCGCCCAGGACAGCGGCTATGACCCGGAATTGATCTCCGCCATCGATCGTGTCAACATGCGCCAGAAGTGCGTCCTATCCAACAAAATCAAAGCCTATTTTGCCGACCAGGGTGGACTTGCCGGAAAGACGCTGGCGCTCTGGGGGCTGGCCTTTAAAGCCAACACCGACGATATCCGCGACGCCCCGGCAATTGATATGATTCAAGCGCTGTCCGAGGAAGGCATGCAGATTCAGGCCTTTGATCCGATTGCCGGTGATAATGCCCGCCGGCAGTTGGCTGAAAATGGCAAGGTGAAGATTATGGAAAAGCAATATGCGGCTTTGGAGAGGGCTGACGCGTTAGCGGTGGTCACCGATTGGAATCAGTTTCGCAACCCGGACTTCGGCCGCATCAAGAAACTGCTCAAGGCTCCGATTATTTTTGACGGCCGCAATCTGTATTCCAGCACACTGGTCGCTTCTCAGGGTTTTGCCTACTTTGCCGTGGGAAGACCAAGCATCATGCATTGAGTGATCAATTTGCGGGCTTCGCACAAGGTTTGAGACCGCCCTAAACCAGGATGTGTGGCCTCCTGCAGTGATTGGGGGAGCGGGCTAAATAGCCATAGGAAATCAGGCGCTTGAAAGGGAATCATGGACTCTGACGTTGCGTCCATTATCATGGCCGCCGGCCGCGGCAGCCGTATGGCGGGGTATACCGGCAACAAAACACTGCTGCCCCTTGTACCTGAAGCTTCCGCATTCATTGGCCGCCACCCGATCCTCCTGCACCTGATTCGCCAACTGCCGGCCGGCCCCAAGGCCCTTATTGTCCATCATTGCCAGGAGGCTGTCCGGGAAGCCACCCGTCATATGGATATCACCTACTGCAAGCAGCCCATATTGAACGGTACCGGAGGCGCTATTTTGGCCGCCAGACCATTCTTGGAAACAATTGTATGCGACCGCTGTATCATCACCATGGGGGATGTCCCGTTTATCAATCCCGCAACCTATGTTCGTCTCGTTGAATGTTTAAACGACAATGCCATGGTCATAATGGGTTTCAAACCCGTCGATAAAAAGCAGTATGGTGTTCTCGAAATTAAGTCCGACCGGGTTGAATGCATCACGGAGTGGAAGTTTTGGAGAGACTACCCACCTGCCCGCCAGACGGCGCTTTCAATCTGTAACGCCGGTATTTACGCTGCCAAGCGGCAGACATTGTTGCGTTATTTACCGATCCTCGCATCACGTCCTCAGATCGTGCATAAAAACATCAACGGTCAGATGACACCGGTTGAAGAATACTTCATCACCGACCTGATCGAATTCATGGTCAAAGATGACCTTGCGGTGGGCTATATCGTCAGTGACGATGAGACCGAACCCATGGGCATCGATGATCAAGCGGCGCTGGAAAAAGCACAGTCGCTCTATGAGCGTTTGAAGGGTTAAAGGGTGCTCGTGGATAGAAAGGCAAATATGGATCCGGATGCCATGCGGATGCCTCTGGTTTCTCGTACAAAATGCCCAAAACACAATTGATGCCAAAGCATGAGATAACTCATCTATGAACCGACTTAACATCCTCGTCGTGGGCGGTTGCGGTTATATCGGCACCCACATGATCAAAGCACTCATCGCGTCTGGTCATCGCCCCATAACACTTGACAATCTTTCCACCGGGCATCGCGACCTGCTTCCCGGAGGCGATTTCATCGAGGGGGCTATCGAGAACACCGCCCTGCTTGACAAGATTTTCTCATCACGACGCATTGATGTCGTAATGCACTTTGCCGCCTTTATCGAGGTGGGTGAATCGGTGCAGGATCCGCTTAAGTATTATGGCAATAATTTCTCGGGCACCGCCAATCTGCTAAATGCCATGATCCGTCATGATATTGAACGTTTCGTTTTCTCCTCCAGCGCCGCTGTATACGGTGAGCCCCAATATACGCCCATTGATGAAAGCCATCCCCTCAACCCCACCAGCCCATATGGCGAATCGAAACTGTGGGTGGAAAAAATGCTTACGGCCTGTGAAAGGGCCCATGGTTTGCGCTCCATCGCTTTGCGCTATTTTAATGCGGCCGGTGCCGATGAATCAGGCGAAATCGGTGAACAGCACGATCCTGAAAGTCATCTGATCCCCCTGGTGCTGGAAGTTGCACGGGGGACGCGCGACCACATCAAGATATTTGGTGTCGACTACCCCACGCCGGATGGCACCTGCATCCGTGATTACATCCATGTCAACGACCTGGTGTCGGCCCATCTGGCCGCCATCGATGCCCTCTTGGATGGCGCCGGCAGCAAAGCCTACAATCTTGGCAACAGTCAGGGCATATCCGTTCGCGAAATTATTGAAACGGCGCAGCACGTCAGTGGCCGGCCCATCCCCGTCGTAGAAGACTTGCGACGCCCGGGTGATCCAGCCGTTCTTGTCGCCGCTTCCGCCAAAATCAAGAACGATTTAAACTGGCAGCCGCGTTTTGAAAGCATCGAAGAAATTGTGCGCTCAGCCTGGAAGTGGCATGCCAAGACTTAAGCGCCCCATTTTCGATTGCGACCAAACTGATAGGATTACACGATGCACGCAGCACCAGCGACATTTCTCGTCACCGGCGGCGCCGGCTTTATCGGCACCAATTTCATCCGCCACACGCTGACGTTGCGTCCACAGTGGCACTTGATTTGCCTGGATGCCCTGACCTACGCCGGCAACCCCGCCAATCTCGACGACCTGCCCGAACGTTATGGAGAACGCTACCGGTTTATTCACGGCAGCATCCTGGATGAAAAGGTTCTATCGAACCTGTTTCGGGAAGAAAACATTGCCGGCGTGATCCATTTTGCCGCCGAATCCCATGTGGACCGCTCCATCCATAAACCCCAGACTTTTATCGAAACCAATGTGAACGGCACCTGCCGACTGCTGACCATTTGTCAGGAAATGTGGGAAAAAACCGGAAAGCCGGCGTATTTTCGGTTTCTGCACGTCTCTACGGATGAAGTTTACGGTTCGCTAGACGATGTCGGGTATTTCACAGAAGCATCCCCCTATGCCCCAAACAGCCCCTATTCGGCATCCAAGGCCGCCTCGGACCACTTCGTACGCGCCTGGCACCACACCTTCGGCCTCCCTGCCATTGTGACCAACTGCTCCAACAACTACGGCCCTTATCAATTCCCGGAAAAACTCATCCCCTTGATGATTCTGAACATCCTGGAGGAACGTGAATTGCCGGTCTATGGGGACGGCGCCAATGTACGCGACTGGCTCTACGTAATCGATCATTGCGAAGCGCTGCTCTCGGTATTGGAAAAGGGCCTTCCGGGCGAAACCTATCTGATTGGCGGGGGTGCGGAAAAACGCAATATCGAAATTGTCGAATTGCTCTGCGAGCGCCTTGATCAAATCCTTGACCGCAGAGGCCGCAAACGCAGTCACCATCTTATCCGCTTCGTCACTGACCGCCCCGGACACGACTACCGCTATGCGATCGATGCATCCAAGATTGCTGCACAGCTGGGGTGGCGAGCGCGGTTTCAATTTGAAGACGCCATCGAGGCGACCATCCATTGGTATTTGGCGCATAGGGACTGGGTGGCGGCAATCCGCAGCGGCGCTTACCGTCAATGGCTCGAAACCAATTACGATAACCGCTAGGCCGGAGGAAGGACTCAATGAACTGATGAAAGGTATCATTCTCGCCGGGGGCAATGCCACCCGGCTTTACCCAATCTCGCTGGTGGTCAGCAAGCAACTGCTTCCCGTCTACGACAAACCTATGATCTATTACCCTTTGTCTATTCTGATGCTGGCCGGCATACAGGACATCTTGGTAATCTCAACCCCCCAAGACCTGCCCCGCTTTCGCGAACTCCTCAAGGACGGCCGCCAGTGGGGTCTGTCCTTTTCCTATATTGAACAACCACGACCGGAAGGCATAGCCCAGGCTTTTATCTTGGGACGCGACTTTATCGGAAAGGACCATGTCGCCCTTGTGTTGGGCGACAACATCTTTTACGGCCATGGACTGCCGAAACAGCTGATGCAGGCCGGGAAGCGGCGTGAAGGGGCAAGCGTATTCGGGTACTGGGTCAACGATCCGGAACGCTATGGGGTGATCCATTTTAATGACGCCGGCCAAGTCATCACAATCGAGGAAAAACCTCAACAACCCAAGTCAAATTGGGCGGTTACCGGCCTGTATTTTTACGACAACGATGTGATCGCGATCGCCGAAGCATTGCGGCCTTCAAAGCGTGGCGAGCTTGAAATCACCGATATCAACACAGCTTATCTCGCAAAAGGCAAGCTCTTCGTCGAAAAAATTGGTCGCGGGGTGGCCTGGTTAGACACCGGCACGCACACCAGCCTAATGCAGGCTTCCAACTTTATCGAGATCATCGAGCAGCGCCAGGGACTCAAGGTCGCCTGTATCGAGGAAATTGCCTACCGCAAGGGGTTTATTACGGCCGACGAACTGCAGGCTCTGGCGGCCCCCCTGAACAACAGTGGCTATGGTCAATATCTATTGAGTATACTGCAAACCGAAGGGCGCTAGGATGGATATCGAACCCACCCCGATCGACGGCGTCTGGATCATAACCCCTGAGGTCTTCCAAGATGCCCGCGGCTATTTCATGGAGACATTTCAGCAGGAACGTTTGGCGGCCGCCGGTATCCCCTGCACATTCGTGCAGGACAACTTGTCCTATTCCAGCCGTAAAACCTTACGGGGTCTGCATTTCCAAAATCCACACGGCCAGGCCAAGCTCGTCCAGGCCGTCCAGGGGGAAATTTTCGATGTGGCCGTGGATATCCGGACGGGCTCGCCGACCTTCGGGCAGTGGTTCGGCATACGGCTTTCGAGCACCAACCACCGGCAACTATTCATTACCGCAGGGTTTGCGCACGGCTTCTGTGTGCTCAGCCACGAAGCCCACGTCGCCTATAAATGCTCGGATTATTACGCCCCCAATGATGAAGCCGGGATCCTCTGGTCCGACCCGGATATCAAGATAGACTGGCCGGTCAACAATCCACGGCTGTCGGAAAAAGATCAAGCCTACCCCAAGTTGAGAGACATTCCACCCCAGAATCTACCTGGAATGGCCTGAATGCGAATCTTGATCACAGGTGCCCGGGGGCAATTGGGCCGCAGCGTGGCGGCCGCCGCCATCGAGCGCGGCATCGATACCGTGGCCTTGGGACGCCGCCAGATGGACATCACCCGCGCCGAAAACGTTAACCGTGGGATCGAGATCAGTTTGCCGGACCTGGTGGTCAATTGTGCCGGCTATACCGCGGTTGACCGCGCCGAACAAGAGACCACCTTGGCCTTCGCTGTCAATCGCGACGGCCCGTCCCACCTGGCGGACGCCTGTTCAAAAAAAGCCATACCTTTGATCCACATCTCGACGGACTATGTTTTCGACGGCCGTAAGCAGGACCCTTATGACGAGACCGATCCGATCTGCCCGCTCAATGTTTATGGCCAAAGTAAGGCCGCCGGAGAAAGCGAAATTCACAAAAAAACTGATCGTTACATAATCTTGAGAACCGCCTGGGTCTTTGGTGCCCACGGTAACAATTTCGTTAAAACCATGTTGCGCCTCGGTTGCAAGCATGAAACCATCCGTGTCGTCGATGATCAAATCGGCAACCCCACCTTTTCGGGTAGCCTGGCCGAAGTGATCATGCGCATTGCGGCACACTATCGTCGACGAAACGAAATTAATTGGGGAATATACCATTATGGCGGCCAACCACCCATCAGCTGGTACGGTTTTGCTCAGCAGATTTTCCAAATTGCCCGCAGGGCGGGATTACCCTTGAAGCTGACACGGCCGGAAGCGATTTCCACCGATGAATATCCCACGGCAGCCAAACGAGCGGCCAATTCGGTTTTAGACAACCGCAAGATCGAACGTACCTTCGATATCAGGGTCGAATCATGGCATGCGGGACTGCAAGCGGTTGTCGCCCACCACCGCCAGACGCAAAAGAGGAGATAGAAGGCTTCAGGACCAATTATGATAGCTGTTGCGGTCAGACCCGCGCTTAGCTGACAAGTTTTTCATTTCACCGGCAGCGCTAAAGGTCTGCCGCCCTCTGTAAGGCTGAGTTTCCCCTTCGCTGATGATTTTTCCCCAATCAGGTCTTATGATTTACCCAACAGTGAATGGCACTGTAAAATTAGTTTTTAGGAGGTATTTCATGCAGGGTTTCTTCATTCGCTGGCTCGTCCTTGGTTTCTCGATCAGTTTTGCGGCTTACCTGCTAGACGGCATTCATGTCAGCGGTGTGATCTCGGCCTTTGCCGCGGCCGCGATGCTGGGCATCCTTAATGCCGTCTTCAGGCCGATTGCCCTGCTCATCACCTTGCCGATCAATATCCTTTCGTTCGGGCTGTTTACTTTCATCATCAATGCCGCCATGCTGAAAATGGCCTCGGCGGTCATCCCCGGTTTCGATGTCACCGGATTCTGGACGGCAGTGTTCGGTTCGCTGATTATCAGTATTATCAGCTTTTTAATCAATTCCTTTATCAGTGACCGTGGCGCGGTCGAATACATCGATCTTCGCCACAAAGGTGGGGATCGATGGGAGATTTGAGGTGGATTGCCAAGACCGATCGACATCTCCATGAACCACGCCTGGGCATATTGCTATGAATCTGCAGCATACGGAAACAGGACTTCATGCTGCCGAGTCGGCTAACCGAATTGGCTGCCCGGTGGCCAGGATCCTGACCGTTGTCGCGGCCTTGCTATTGTTGGCCTGTGCCACCGAAAGGCCCGTGCTCTATCCCAATTCGCACCTCTATGCCGTCGGACAGATCACCGCGGAACGCGATATTGATAAGTGCATGCAGATGGCACGCGATTATAATGCCGATGACGGCCAAGGCGAGCGCGTTGCTCACGATGCGGCGGGTGGTGCAGCGGTCGGTGGCGCGGCCGGGGCGGCCACGGGAGCGGTTTGGGGGAGTCCCGGTCGCGGGGCGGCTGCGGGTGCGGCAGGTGGGGCGGCGGCGGCCATGACCCGCAGCATCCTCGATTCGGGGAGGCCGCAACCCGTCTTTCAGGGGTTTGTCGAAAAATGTTTAAGGGATAAAGGTTATGTGCCAATCGGCTGGCGATGAGCTATCCGATACGGGGTTAGCCGCTCATGATCCCTTTTCATATTCGGCATCAATCGCTAAATCGCCCTTGTGGATGGCCTCGTGCACCATTTGATCGCAACGCTCGTTCCAGATGTTCCCGGAATGCCCTTTAACCCACGTCAGCGCGACGTTTTTAGCTTCCAGTTGCACCAATAAGCGCTTCCATAAATCGACGTTGAGCGCCGGCTCGCCATTTGCTTTTTTCCACCCCCGGCGACGCCATGCATAGACCCATTGTTTGTTGACCGCATCCACCATATAACGCGAATCGCTGCAAAGCATGATGGGGGCGTCTGAATTCAGGGCTTCGAGAGCCATGATGCCGCCCATCAGTTCCATACGGTTGTTGGTGGTCCAGCGGAAACCGCCGCTAAATTGCCGTTGTTCCCCGTTGGGCATCAATATGACCACACCATATCCACCCGGACCCGGATTGCCCAGGGCCCCCCCATCGGTAAAAACGCGAATGCCAGGTTCATTTTCCCGCGGATGCGCGGCCTTTTTTGCAGGATTCGAAGATAAATACTGCTCTGCTTCCTCGCGCGTTGCAAAGCTTTTAAATTCAGCCCCGGGAAATCCCCTCACCTGCGTCTGGGCGCCGCCGTTGCCGAACCATTGGGTAAACAGGCCTGTTTTATGGCCTTGGCGTACCGCATAGAATTTTTTCTGCGCCACGGAACGTCCTTCTATTTTTTGGTAATCGATTACAGTCTGTTGACGTTTTGGTTTTTTATCCGACCCCACGCAGCTGGAGCCGATGCCCCAAGTTGAGCGGTATCATGCCGAGAGAAAAAAAAGCCGATCTCCGAGAGATCGGCTTTCTGATTTCATTGGTCGGGAAGACTGGATTTGAACCAGCGACCCCAGCGTCCCGAACGCTGTGCTCTACCAGACTGAGCCACTTCCCGACGAGATTTTGTCTATTACGTCAGGCCGCTGCGATTGTCAATGGAATAATGATCAATATCAGCGGTTTCAGAGGTTTGTTCATGTCAGGGGATTGTTGAGTACGATGGTTTCCTGGCGCCCCGGCCCCACCGATATGATGTCGATGGGCGTCTCGGTCAGTTCTTCCACCCGGGCCAGATAACGCCGCGCATTCTCCGGCAGGTCCTCCCTGCGGCGGATGTCACGGATGTCTTCATCCCATCCCGGCAGGCTTTCGTAAACCGGTTTGCAATCGGCCACGATCTTCAGGTCGGTCGGGAATTCGGAAAGGGTTTCGCCCTTGTAATCATAGGCGTTACAGACCTTGATCACCTCCTGGCCGCCCAGCACGTCCAATTTGGTGATGACCAGCCCGGTCAGTCCGTTGAGTCGCACCGCGTTGCGGACAATCACCGTATCGAGCCATCCGCATCGCCGCCGCCGTCCCGTGGTGGCACCGAATTCCGCGCCTTTCTCTTGGATGGCGTCACCGACGGCGTCAAACAATTCGGTGGGAAAGGGACCGGCCCCCACCCGTGTGGTATAGGCCTTGACGATTCCCAGTACGCCATGGATATGGCGGGGACCGATACCGACCCCTGAGCAGGCATTGGCGGACACCGTATTGGATGAGGTTACGAACGGATAAGTGCCATGATCGATATCCAGATGGGTTCCCTGGGCGCCCTCGAAGAGCACCTGTTCGCCTTTGTGGATCGCCTGATCTAATTCAACCGAAACATTGGTCACATAAGGCACCAGGCGTTCGGCATACCGCTTGTATTCGTCAATCACCTGATCTGGGTCGATCGTTGGCGCATTAAAGTATTGCTTTAAGTAGAAGTTTTTTTCGTCAAGGATTGTCCGCACGCGCTCATCAAATACCGTTTCATCAATCAAATCCACAAACCGCACACCACGACGTGTGGCTTTATCTTCATAGCAGGGCCCGATACCGCGGCCCGTTGTCCCGATTTTGTTGTCGCCTTTTTTTTGCTCGCGGGCATTGTCGATGGCTTTGTGGTAGGGCATGATCAAATGGGCTTTTTCGCTGATTTTCAGCTTGTCCGGACCGGTGTTGATACCCTTTTCCGCCAGATAGTCGATTTCCTTCAGCAAAACCGCCGGATCGACCACCAGCCCATTGCCGATGACGCAGTGCTTGCCCTGAAGAATGCCGGAAGGCACGAGGTGGCTGATAAACTTCTGGCCTTCGACAACCATGGTGTGTCCAGCATTGTTGCCGCCCTGGAAACGGGCGACGATATCGGCATTTTCGGCCAGTAAATCGACAATTTTCCCCTTGCCTTCGTCTCCCCATTGGGTTCCGATGATAACGATGTTGGGCACGACAGTCTCCTCGCCGCTTTAGAGGTTATCAAATAAGTTCTATCCGCGATCGCCTTGATCCGATTTTGTAGCGCGGCGCAATCGAAAAAAAGCCCGCATCAGGTCGCGGCACTCATCCAGCAGGATGCCCTCAATGATATCGGGGTGGTGGTTGAAACGGTGGTCTTTGCTAAAATGATAGAGTGAGCCGGCAGCCCCCCATTTAGGATCAGGGGCACCGAAAACCACCCGGGCCACACGGGCATGCATGATAGCGCCCATGCACATGATGCAGGGCTCGACGCTAACATAGAGGGTGGTGTTTAACAACCGGTAATTTTGGATTACCCCCGCCGCCTGGCGCAGGGCCAACATCTCGGCGTGGGCCGAGGGGTCGCTGTTAGCAATCGTAAGGTTATGGGTGCGGGCCAGAATCGCTCCGGTATCGTCTACCAGAACGGCACCGACCGGAACCTCCTCCTGCTGCCAGGCCTTGTACGCCTCTTCAAGCGCCAAGCGCATATATCGTTCGTGTCGGGCGAATTCCATAAACATCTGTCGCAATTAACAAGCCTAAATCCACGCCTATATAAAAAAAATCCCATACCAGCGCAAGAGGACTCGCACCCAGCCGCCTAGTTTGATGCAAGCCATGGTGGTAAAAGATGTTACGTATTGTAATGATTACGATTTATTTCCTTCTTCGATGGGAAGGCCATCCGATATGCACCCAGAATTTCGTTGACAATTCTTCGTGGGTAGCTTATACCCTCCAAGCTTATTTCAGGGACTATTCGCGCCCGTAGCTCAGCTGGATAGAGTGCCGGACTACGAATCCGTAGGTCGCAGGTTCGAATCCTGCCGGGCGCGCCATTTACAAGGGGGAGCGCAGTATTCATGCTGGGCTCCCCTTTTTACGTTATTGCCCCGCTCAATCCGGTGGGTGCCTCGCGCCATTGCCCTGACGCCAATGAATGCGCAATTGTCCAACTGGCGCTTGCCCACATGCTAGGAGGCCCTGCCACCTGCCCCCATTGATTTAATTGCATCCCCCCTTGAGGCGGCATCTCTATGATAGCCACCAATTTTTGTCCCAAACTTGACCTTGAGACACCCCCCCCGTTTCATGAGACACCCTCCCTTGGATGGCTTCCCTTTTCATACCTCCCTCTTCAGACTCTTTGTGAACGGTTCCCAGAGAGGCCCCTCGATTGGTGGAAGTTCATGGAAGGGGGGAACCGGTCTGAATGACGGGAGGCGAAAACCGGCTGCCGTGGGGGGGGTGACCACGACAGGCATCTTAGCCTGTCGCAATAACCGAAAATTTCAATTCCGGCGCAGGGGGTCAATCTTTGGGGTGTGTGGTCGGGTTGATCAACGTAAAAGGGCAAGGCCTAAGCCCTGCCCTTTTACAATTAGGTGAGATGAAGGATTCCAGCAATTAGCGGATCAGGTAGATACCATTCCCCAATGGTCTGCACAATTTACATTATCCTGAACGTAATTGCTTGTGTTGCCTGATAGCAAAGCAGATTCCATGCCTAAAATGATAATTGTTATTTTCATAATTTTTTCTGTAGGTTATAGATATGGTCCTTTTTTGAAAAATGGCAGTCGTCATCGAAAAGAAAAAAGCCGCGTGACTTTTTGTATACGATCAAGCTGCGTTCGAGGTAACCGCCAAGGTTCAAACGAAGAATGGCATTTGGCCATTGAAACCGGGGAACAACAGAAGGGATTGGTGCCCGGGACGAGAATCGAACTCGTACAGTGCTTAGCACCGAGGGATTTTAAGTCCCTTGCGTCTACCTGTTCCGCCACCCGGGCATTGGGCGCTGACGTTCAAGTGCTTTATCGGTAATCGCTCTAAGTGTCAAGAAATACACAAAGCTTTGCCCAGACCCCGTGGTTCAGAGGCTTGGTTTTGGTAGACCCGGCCTTGAAGGGCAGATCATCGACTGCCGTGGATTCGCGCGGTCAAATCATGGTTACCCTGTCAATCGCATCGGGCACCTTATTCAGTCAAGGGCCAAGGCATTCATGACGGCGTGGCACTTACAAGCCGTGCTGAACAAAAAGCGGCCCCTCTGATCTTGAAGCACGCTCTCGACAACCCGCAGGGTCGCGGCACGAAAGCCCCCTACCCCCGGTGCCAGTTGAAGACTCCGGACAACCATTGAGACGTATTCATCAACAACCAGCGCCGACAAATAGGCGTGCATGACCAATGGTCGCGGTCTATCGGTGTGGGGGCAAATTGTCGCAGGTTCAGGACAGTCATCCGGACACCTGAAGTCGGCGTTGCTGCAATAAACCTGCCCTTGGGGACCGCAGATGGGGTTCGGCAAGGAAGGCAGAAGCCCTTCAGGCACTTTTAGGGCCTGAAAGTTCCGTTTCCGAGCCAGGCGTTCCGCTATCCATTCGTAGGCCAAGTGCAGGGGTACCGCCGGTACGATCCACGCGTCGACCTTGGGCGTTAGATGAGACCTCAAGTAATCCACGGCCTCTGCGCATACCGGCTCGACGTCAGGATGAACGGCCTTGCATTCGCGGTCGATCACACGGATTTTAGCGGAAGGCCTGACGGCCCGCAGCCGATCGCAGGCCAGGCGGCCGAAACGCCCGGCACCGAAAACCCAGTATGAATCATGGCTCACGTGCAGCCATCCTTTCGGTAAGTGGTCTCCAAATCCCTTAGAATTCCAATCCCGGTTTCCATTTTGGTACTTCCGCGTGGTCACATCTCTTCAATAGGTTTTTGCCCCAAACTCGTCAAGCTGGTCGGTAAGGATAGCGCTGGGACCCCGGACAGCCGCAGCGGGATTGCTTGTCAGAAAGACATCGATTTGTTAATCAGGGCCAACGCCGTGCCATTGCCGCTGTAGGAATTCGCGACCTTTTTCATGAATCTGGTCGGACCATGACCTTAATCTTTCAGGAACCGCGCTATGCCCCATAATGGTGTCGACAACGCCGACTTGATCCTGGCTTCCCAATCACCACGGCGGAAATATCTGCTCGAGCAGGCTGGGCTGACCTTCCGCGTGATACCGAGCCGCATCGATGAATCCAAGCGCCCGCTGTCGCCACCGGGCGACTACGTGCAGTCACTGGCCATTGCCAAGGCCGAGGATGTGGCCCGATCAAACCCCGACAGCTGGGTTCTGGGGGCCGACACGATTGTCGCCGTTGACGGCCGTATGCTCGGCAAACCGAAGTCGGCCCAAGAGGCCCACATCATGCTGCGACGGCTGTCCGGCAAGACCCACCAGGTTTTCACCGGCTTCTGTATTTGCCGACAGCGTACCGCCCGGCAGCTTGCCGACACGGTCCGTACCGAGGTGACCGTCAAGACATTGACCGATCAGGAAATTAACTGGTACATCAGCACCGGCGAACCCTTTGACAAGGCCGGTGCCTACGCCATCCAGGGCCTGGGGACTTTTCTGGTGCGGCGGATCAACGGCTCCTACACTAACGTCGTAGGGCTTCCTGTCTGCGAGGTGGTGGAAATCCTGATCCGCGAGGGCGTCATGGGACTTGAAGGCCGATCGATCGATCAACATATTGCAGGATAAACAAGGTGAAAACGAACATCGAACATATTCGCAACCGTATCAAGGCCGCCGCGGAAAGCTGTGGGCGCCGCCCGGAATCAATCCAACTGGTGGCCGTCAGCAAAACCATTCCCGTTGAGCGCGTCAAAGCAGCCGTCGTCGAAGGCATCAACATTATGGGTGAAAATTACATCCAGGAGGCCCGCGCAAAAATCGAGGCCCTCGCGGATATGCCGGTCAGTTGGCATTTCATCGGCCATCTCCAGCGCAACAAGGCCAAATTCGCCGTGCAGCTATTCGACCTGATCCATTCGGTGGACTCGATCCGGCTGGCCCGGGAAATCGACAAGCAGGCCGGGAAAATCGCCAAAAATCAGGCCATCCTGATTCAGGTCAATACGGGCAAGGAGGCCACCAAAACCGGCATTTACGAGGAGGATGCCATGGCGCTGGTCCGGGAAGCGGCCCAACTTGAAAACGTGCGCATCAAGGGGTTGATGACCCTGCCGCCCTATTTCAACGCCCCGGACAAAGTCAGGCCTTATTTCCAGGCCCTGCGCCGGCTCAGGGACCGTATCGCTGAAGAGGCGATTCCGGGTGTCGAAATGGAGGCCCTGTCCATGGGGATGACCGGCGATTTTGAAACCGCCATCGAGGAAGGGGCAACCATGGTGCGCATCGGGACGGCCATTTTTGGAGAGCGGTCATGAAGATTCTCATGCACACCTGCTGCGCCCCTTGCAGCATCTACCCCCTGCGTATCCTGCGCGACGAAGGTCTCGCCGTGATGGGATACTTCTATCGCCACAACATCCACCCCTATACCGAATGCCGGCGTCGACAGGAAACCCTGGAAGCCTTCGCCAACCGACATGAACTGAAATTGATCGTTCAGGAAGGCTACGATTTGGAGGGTTTCGTACGCAATGTCGTCTATCGCGAAAAGGACCGCTGCCGGCACTGCTATTTTGATCGTCTGCGCAGCGCGGCCCTGGTGGCCCGCAAGGGCAAATTCGACGCTTTTACCAGCACCCTGCTCTACAGCAAATTTCAAAAGCACGAAATGATCCAAGAGATCGGCGCATCCGTGGCCGAAGAGACCGGGGTCCCCTTCTATTACCAGGATTTTCGAACCGGATGGAAAGAAGGGGTTGCCGTTTCCAAGCGTGAAGGGATGTACCGACAATCCTATTGCGGTTGTATCTACAGCGAAAAAGAGCGTTTTTTTCGCAAGGGACCGGCAGGCAGGGCCTCCTCCTAAACGCTGATGTACACCAATTTCATATACTTCATCCTGGCGATTTTGATCTATGCCACCTATCAACCGGCCGAACAGCCAGGACTGCCGTGGTGGGATGCAGCTTTTGCCGCCACGGGGCTCATCCTGGGTTTCGCCCTGTTTTCACGCTGGTCTTACGTGCGCGTCAACGATCTGGCCACGCGCTCAGGCCATTTGGCCGCCGATCATCGCTTCTCGGTGGTCAGTGCACGTCAGGCCATTATGGCCATTATCCTCTTCGCCATCCTGATTCACGGATTGGGGC
>JASJED010000175.1 GCA_030065585.1 Desulfobacterales bacterium
ACATTGCCGATCAGGCCGCCGGTGCGGACGTCGTCGGTGAAGCCCTCGGCACCTTCGGGCGGCTGGATGCGGTGGTGAACAACGCCGGGATTCTGGAGCCGGTGTCCCGCATCGCAGATGCCGATCTGGACGCCTGGCGGTACAACCTGACCGTCAATCTGCTGGGGCCGTTTTATTTGAGCCGAGCGGCCATCCCGCACCTGCGCGCCGTCGGCGGCCGGATCGTGAACATCAGCTCCGGCGCCGCGGTCAAGGCAATTGAGGGGTGGAGCGCCTATTGTGTGGCCAAGGCCGCCCTCACCCATTTTACCCGTCAGCTGGCGGCCGAAGAGCCGGACATCACATCCGTGGCCCTGCGACCGGGTGTCGTGGATACCGCCATGCAGCAGTTGATCCGTGAGGCGGGGCCGTCCGTGATGACGCCCGACAAGAGCGCCTATTTCCAGGCCTTGAAAGACCGGGGGGAGTTGCTGGCCCCCGAGGTTCCCGCGCGGGCGGCGGCCTGGTTGGCGCTCTCCGCTCCGGCCGAACTGAGTGGCGCGTTCATCGATTTCGACGACCCGCGCCTGGCGGCGGCGTTGGCGTAATCAGATCCGGTTGGTGCCGTATTGCGCGACGAACCAGTCGATCAACTGACGGGCGATGCTCATCTTGCCGGGAATCTCGGGCAGGTCCTGTGGCGCGAACCAGCCGGCTTCCAGAATTTCGTTGTGATCCACCGCAATCGCGCCCCCGGTATGCATCGCCGTGAACGCCACCATCAGAGAGCCCGTGAAGGGCCAGGGCTGACTTCCGAAATAACGGATACGTCCGATTTGGAGGCCAACCTCCTCAGACACCTCCCGCCGCACGCATTCTTCCAAGGTTTCACCGGGCTCCACATATCCGGCGATCACGCTGAACATCCGGCCGGCGAAACGCCCGGCGCGCGCCAGTAGCAGCCGGCCCTTGGAAACCACGGCAACGATCACAGCCGGCGAAACCTGGGGAAAAAGGATATGATCGCAGCCGGTGCACTGCAGCATGCGGGCACCACGGCCCAAGGCTGTCGGGGCACCACAACGGCCGCAGAAGCGATGGGCCTCCAACCATTTGACAATCTGGAGTCCGTAGCCCGCGGCGGCCATCGGTGCATCGGCCAAGCGACCGAACAGGTTGCGCAGGCCTTCAAAATGCCAGTCGGGAGGCGGCTGCCAATCATCGCCCAGTCGGTGGGCCCAGCAAATCTCGCCGCCAATCCGTCCCAGGGCCAGACGTTGGGTGCCGGCAATCGGCAGGGTGCCGTCCAAATCGTCCGCGGCAAGCGGCGCGGGACCTTGATCGGTGGTCTTGACCAAAAGTCGGTCACCCCGGTAGACAAAAGCCTGTCCGGAGCTTCCTCCGGAGGGGTAGATGTAATCGATACCGGGAATGAACTTGAAAGCCATCGTGGACTGACCTCGAATGCGTTGGCCCCAGCCCGGCCCCATCCAGGCGTTGCGCCTGCCAAACGGCGCTCGGGACCACAAGTTGCATTGACACCTCTCCGTTTCTTGGATATAGACGGGAGCACGCCCCAAGAAGGATCGACATCAATTTCTTTATTATTTCATTAACTTAAATGTAAAATCCACCCAGCAACCCGCGGGGATGTGCCCCTGATCATCGCATTGTCCCGGCACAGCGCCCGGCGGGGGTAGCCAGGCAGCGTGTCTCTCAGCGTGCCCGCAACAGGAGCAATCATGATGATTCAAAATGTCGAACAACGGCTCTCCCGACTGGAAGCCGGTCTGAAAAAAGCGGAAGAAGCCAACGAGAAAAAAAATTTTCAGCGCTACCTCAAAGCCAAAATCAAACGTTTTGTGGACGAACTGAGCTTTAAAGAGTGGATGATCATCGTCGTTGCCATCTACCTCGTGACCTGTATCGGTGTTCTGATCAACAAGGGCCTCAACTAATCATCGCCCGCCACCCAGGACGGCGGGCGGACGCCACCCCGGCGCTAGCCGGCGTCCAGGGTGGCCAGTTGATCCCGCGAAAAAGCGTAGATCCGGTTGCAATAGTTGCAGCGCAACTCGACCGGAAAAGGCCCCTTGGTCCTCAAGTCCTCCAGATCTTTCGCCGGCAGCATGGCCAGCAGCCTTCGAAACCGGCTGCGCTCACAGGGGCAGAAGAAATCGACCCGGCGACTGTCTTTGACGACAGGCGACAGGGCGGCAAAATCCTCCGCTAGCAGGGTCGGCGCATCCTGCTGCGCCAGTGACTTGCCCAGCGGCGGCAGCGTGGTAACGATGCGTTCCAGCTCCCGCGCCGTGTCTTCCCGGCAGTCGGGCATGCGCTGTACAAAGAGACCCCCGGCACCCGTCACGTTGCCTTGCCGATCGAACTGCACACTCAAATTGAAGGCCGTGTGGATCTGTTCCGAGGAAAGGTAGTAATAGGTCAAATCTTCGGCCAAATTGCCGTATTGCAGATCCACCGTCCCGACGAAGGGCGTGGAGGCCCCCTGCAAGTAGCGGGATATCTTTAGCAAACCGGCCCCGAAGAACGGGGCCAGGTTAAAATCGACCAGGGGCTTGTCGATTGGAATCGGCACCCTCTGGAGGTAACCGCGGACTTCCATGCGGGCATTGGCCTCCACGATCATCCCCTTGATGGGCCCGCGGCAATCGATTTGCAGGGCCACGCGTTCCTCGCCCTTCATCGTGGATGCCATCAGAAGCGCCCCCAGATAAGCATGCCCCAGTACCAGTGTCTCCAGGATTCCGAGTTGATGCGCCTCACGCATCTTACCCACCAGGCCGGTACCGTTGACCAGGGCCCCCCGTGCCTGCCCGCCCGCAAGGACGAAACGCGCAAGGCGATCACGGGCCGCGGCTTTGAGCCGGTTTTTCAATTCGGCGACTTTTCTTTGTTGATCCATTGATCGATCCATCCACTGCTCGTTGTCATTCGCGATACACTGCGGCTTCGCGCCCTTAGGATATAAAAATCCGGAGACCGGCTGTCAACGGCCAATCCCCGAAAGTCCTTGTGCGACGCCGTTTATTCGATCGGGATTTCCATTTGACAGCATTTGGAATGTCTTTTAGAATTACCGCATGTTGCCCCACTTGGGGGCTTTTTTTAATGGGGTCCGGCTGGTCGGCCGGCCACGACGACAACGACCGTGGCGGGAAGAATTCAACCGCCAACCCTGGCCGGTTTGTAGGCCTGGCCCGGCCCCCATGCAACGGTTTCGCCTACGGCACCGGAGCAGCCGACGGCCGCCCGGACAAAAGGATTGCGGAAACATGAAAGTCAAAACGATCACCTGCCCCAATTGCGGTCACGCCAACAATTTCCTGGCCGAAGAATGCACGCAGTGCGGCATCAATTTTTCACGTTATTATGAAGAACTTGAAAAGGCCGAGGCCCTCCGACGGCACATCGAAGAGCAGGAAAAAGCCGAAGCCCTGAAACGCGAGCAGGAAGAGCAGGCGCGCCGCGAGGCGGAAGCACGCCGGATTGAGGAAGAAAAGCAAGCCGAGGCACGGCGTCTTGAGGAGGAGGAAGAGGCACGGCGGGAGGCCGAGGCCCGCCGCCAGGAAGAGGAAGACCGCCAGCGTCGCGAAGAAGAGCGCCGCCTGGCCGAGGAGGAACAAAGGCGTATCGAAGAAGAGCGCCAGAAAGAGGCGCAGAAGCGTGCAGACATCCTCAGGCGACAAAAGGAAGAATTGGAGAAGGCCGAAGCCCTGAAGCGTAAAGCCGAAGAAAAAGCCCGCCGCGAAGCGGAACTGCGCCAGATTGAAGAGGAAGAACAGGCCGCCGCGCTGAAACGCGAGCAGGAGGAAGCCGCGCAGGACGCCGCACGCCAGCAGCAGCGCGAGGAAGAAGAGGCCGCCGCCGCGCGTCAGCAGCCGATGGAAGATGCGGCGGCCGCCGAAGCACTGCCGCGCCAGGAGGAAGAAGACCAGCCGGCCGAGGCCCTGGCGCCTGAACGGGAAGATCAAACCCACGGCCAAACGGAACAGCACCCGATTGCAGCGCAGGAACAGGCCGCCGTCCTGAAAGGCGAACAGGCGGAAACCGAGCAGGCCGCCCAGCTCCGACAGCCGCGCGAGGAAGAAGAAGCCGCCACCGCACGCCAACAACCGATGGAAGATGAAGCGGCCGCCGAAGCGCTGCCGCACCAGGATGAAGAAGACGAGCCGGCCGGGGCCCTGGCGCACGAACAGGAGCAGGACGCACAGGACGCCGCGCGTGAGCGCCAGGAGGAGGAAGATGAACAGGCCGAGGCCTTGCGTTTGCAGCAGGAAGCCCAGACGCGTCTGGAGGCCGAAGTCCGGCGCCTAAGCGATATCCGCGTGCACCGCGATGACGACAAAGCGGAGCCGGAAGAAACCCCGCCGGACGCAGACCAGGCGCCGTCGGATGAAGCCGAGGATATCGACATCGCGGAACTGACGCCTGAAGATATCGAAGAGCACGCAGGCGCTTTCGATTATATCGAATATCCCCCCCCGGAGGAGGCCGATACCCCAGCACCGGAGCCTCACGATCCGTTCGTATCCCAGCCGGTGGATCATCGGCCGGCCGCCTCCCTCGAAGACCGCCTGCAGATCTACGAAGGCCGGATGATCGGCATTACCTACGGCGATCCCGCGGAAATTCAAAACGTCAAGCTGCTGGCTGTCAGCAGCGATCATTTTCAAGTTTTCTATCCGATCTCCCGCAATATCGTGAGCTTCGCCTACGGGGTGATCATTTCGGTCACCGAAAACGCGGATGGCTTGAGTGCCGTCGGGCCGGACATCAGCCCGGTCTTTCCGATCGTGGTCGAGCTGCCGCGCCCCTTTTTCCACCAGGCCTGAGCGCCGGGGAATGTACTGCCGTCGCGCCCCGCCCGCAGGCCGCCGCCTGGCGGCTGGCGGGGGGATCGGTTTTTCCAGTCGACATCTTAAAGCCTCTCTTCAAAATCAATCCTGGCAAGGTTCAGGTTTCGGGTTTCCGGATTCGCTATTTTCTGGTACCTGAGACAAACAACCGATTTATCTCCGAAAGGATCTGGCGCCATGCCCTTGCCACCGATTGGCCATCACCGCTATCCCCATATCCGCTTTCCCCATATCCACTTCCCATGGATTCGTTTTCTCATGCTGATCGTCGTGGCGGCCCTGATCGGGCCCCTGCCGGCCGTTGCCCAACAACCCCTCCGCATCGCTCTGTTGCCGATCATCGACAGCCTGCCTTTCTATGTGGCCACGCAGTACAACTATTTCGAAGAAGCCGGCGTCAAGGTGGCGCCGGTCGCTGTGGCCAGCGCGGCGGAGCGCGACCAGCTGATGCAATCCGGCCAGATCGACGGTATGCTCAACGAAATTATCAGCAGCGCCAATTTCAACCGTGATCAGCCCCGGGTCAGGATCGTAACCGTAGTGCGCACCGCCCGCCCGGAGTATCCGCTTTTTCGTCTCCTGGCCGCACCGGGCAGCAACTATCCGGGGGTAAACGCCCTGGCCGGCGTTCCGATCGCCATTTCGCGGCACACCATCATCGAATATGTCACTGATCGGCTGCTGCAAAAGGCCGGGCTGACGCCAGCGCAAATCCGCAAGCAGTCGGTGCCGGCCATCCCGGAGCGCTATCAGCTCCTAATCCAGGGACGTCTGCCCGCGGCCACGCTGCCCGATCCGTTGGCCAAGAGCGCCATCCAGGCCGGCGCCGTTCTGGTGGCCGACGATACGGGCGTGGCCGATTTCAGCCTCAGTATCCTCACGTTTGCCATCACGGCCATCACAGACAAACCCGATCAGATCCAAGGATTTATCGCGGCATGGCACCGCGCCGTCAAAACGCTCAACGCCGACCCGCAACCCCACCGCGCACTGATGCTGGAAAAAATTCGGGTGCCGCCCAATGTCCGCACCAGCTTTCGCATTCCGCCTTTCTCGCGCGATCAGGTGCCCTCCGAAGCCCAGTGGCAGGATGTCATGGAATGGATGCTGTCCCGCGGGCTGCTTTTAACGCCCCTGCCCTACCGCGATTCGGTCACCGATCGCTTCATCCGCCCCTCCCCGTCAGGCCGGCCTTGAAGCCGGTTGGGACCTGCCATGATTGACGTCCGGGCCATTACCTTCGCCTACCGCGATCAACCTTCCTTGTTCGAAACGTTTCGTCTGACAATCGCGCGCGGGGAAATCCTGGCCGTGATCGGGCCTTCGGGCTGCGGCAAGACCACCCTGCTGTATCTGCTGGCCGGTCTGTACCGTCCGGGCCGGGGCGCGATTCATATCGACGGCCGGCCGCTGGACCGGCCGCGCCCGGAAACTGGCTTGATCCTCCAGGATCATGGGCTGCTGCCTTGGGCCACCGTGGCGGCCAACGCCGCCCTGGGTTTGAAAATCCGCCGCTTCTACGGACCGGACGGCAAACATACCCCCCGCGATTTCGAAATCGATCCCGGCCTGGTCGAGGAAAAGGTGACCTACTGGCTCGAGCGCCTGGGTCTCGCTGCCCTGCGCAATCAATTTCCGGGGCAGCTCTCCCGGGGGCAGCGACAACGCACGGCCATCGCCCGCACCATGACCCTCGATCCCGACATCCTGCTGATGGACGAGCCGTTTTCCGCCCTGGACGCCCCGACCAGCGAACGCTTGCAGCAGCTCGTCCTGACGCTCAAACGCGAATCCGATCTGACCACGGTGATCGTGACCCACCGCATCGAAGAGGCCGTGCGCATGGGGGACCGCATCCTGGTCCTGGCCCGGGAGACCAACCGCACACCGCGTCTGGTGGAAAATCCCTGCAGCGTGCTGGCCAACCCTTCGGACGACCCGGACTTCAGCCGTCAATGCACCAACATCCGCGCCCTGCTGGAGGAATTGACATGAAATCCGGCAGCCCCCTGGCATCCTTCCTGAACGGCGTGGCCATGTTTCTTATCCTGTGGCTGGCGGCGGCCGCATTGATCAACCGCCCCATCCTGCCCTCGCCGCTGACCGTGCTGCCGCTCTTCGGGCGCCTGTTCCTCGCCGAGCTGGGCCTGCACTTTCTGGCCAGTGCCGGGCGTGTTCTGGCGGCCATCCTGCTGGCCGTGGCTACCGCAGTTCCGGCCGGCCTGGCCCTGGGGCAGATGCCGGCCCTCAACCGGCTGTTCGCCCCCCTGATCGCGATTGTCTACCCGATCCCCAAGATCGTGCTGCTTCCGGTGATCTACGTCCTGATGGGCATTACCGACCTGAGCAAAATCTTCCTCATCGCCCTGATCATCTTCTTTCCGATCATGGTGGTCGTGCGCGATGAAGCCGCCGGGCTGCACCACGACCTGCTCATGTCGGTCCGCTCGCTGGGGGCCGGGCGCCGCGCCCTGTTCCGCTACGTCTACCTGCCGGCCTCGCTGCCGGCCGTGCTGACCGCCCTGCGGGTCTCCATCGGCACGGCGGTGGCCGTTCTCTTTATCGCCGAGCAGTCGTTGACGACTTACGGTCTGGGCTACTACATCGTGGTGGAGACCTATCAGGTCCTGCTCTATCCCCAGATGTACGCCGGCATCCTGGGGATGAGCTTGCTGGGTCTGCTGCTCTATTTCGCGGTCTACGGAATGGAACGCCGCATCAACCGCCACCGGCATCTTGAGAAAGGCCCCGCGTCGTGACGCTGCCGGCCCCCCATGACAAAGCAAACACCGTGCGCGCGATGTTCGCGCGCATTGCCCTGCGCTACGATCTGATGAATCATCTGATGACCTTCGGCTGCGACCGCAGCTGGCAGCGCGAGGTGGTGCGCCGCGCCGCTCCCCCCCCCGGCGGCCGGCTGCTCGATATCGGCTGCGGCACCGGCGGCATTGCCAAGGAGGCCTGGGGACGCGACCCGTCGCTCGAGATCACGGCCGCGGACTTTACGCTCGCCATGCTTCAGCGGGGGTGTAACGGCGCCTGGCGGCAGCGGCTGCGTTGGTGCGGTGCGGACGCCCTGTCACTGCCCTTTGCGGACGACACCTTCGATGCGGTCACCTCGGGCTATCTGATCCGCAACGTGACCGATATCCACCAGGCCCTGGCCGAGCAGTGTCGGGTGGCCAAACCCGGTGCGCGCATCGTCTGCCTCGATACCGCGCCGCCGGGCCGGCACCCGCTAAAACCGTTGATCGATTTTCACATGCACCGGGTGATCCCGCTGGTGGGGGGGGTTGTCAGCGGTGATCCCCTGGCCTACCGTTATCTGCCCCAATCCACCCGGGCCTTTAAAACACCTGAGGAACTGGCCGATGCCATGCGGACCGCCGGACTGGTCGCGGTGGCCTATCAACGCCGCATGTTCAACACCGTCACGATTATCTATGGCCGGGTACCGGTTTCAGATGTGGAGGACGCCGCCCGTGGCTGAAAGACCCTCCCTCGGCACCTGGATGCTGGCGATCCGGCCGCGCACCCTGCCGGCCGCCCTGGCGCCGGTGATCGTCGGCAGCGCCCTGGCCCAAGCCGACGACGCCTTCCGGCTGCTGCCGGCGGCCGCCGCGTTGACAGGGGCGCTACTGCTCCAGATCGCCGTCAACCTGGCCAACGACTACTTCGATTTCAAGAAAGGGGTGGACACGGCCGATCGCCTGGGCCCCGTGCGTGTGACCCAGTCCGGCCTGATCGCGCCGGCCACCGTGCGCGGGGCAATGGGAGCCACCCTGACGGCCGCCGGCCTGGTGGGGTTTTACCTGGTGGTCGTGGGCGGATGGCCCATCGCGCTGATCGGCATGGCCTCGATTGCCGGGGTGCTGGGCTACAGCGGGGGACCCTACCCGCTGGCATCACACGGCCTGGGAGATTTGTGCGTCTTCGTCTTTTTCGGGCCGGTGGCCGTCGTCGGCACCTACTATGTTCAGGCCCTGGACTGGAGTTGGCCGGCCCTGGTCATGTCCCTGCCCCCCGGTTTGCTGATCACCGCCATCCTGGTGGTGAACAACCTGCGCGACATCGATACCGATCGCGCGGCGGGCAAACGCACGCTGGCCGTGATGATCGGTCCCGGGGCCACGCGCCGCGAATACGCGCTTCTTGTGGGACTGACCTATGGCGTGCCGCTGGCGGCCTGCCTGGCCGGCAATTATCCGGCCTGGATTCTGCTGCCCCTGCTGAGCCTGCCGCTGGCCGCGCGTGCCATCAAAATGATCTATACCACTTCGGGAAAGGCCCTCAACGACGGTCTGGGCCGCACGGCCCTGCTGTCCCTGGTCTTCAGCCTCTTGCTGGCCATCGGCCTGGTGGCGGGCTGATTCTATGTTAGGTTTCGAAGAACTCACCCTTGCAGAGGTCATGCTACTCGGCCTGATTCTGGTTGTAGCCGGCGGCGTGAACGGGCTTTTGGGGTTCGGCTTCCCGCTTATGGCCACGCCCCTGATGGCCATGCTGGTGGACGTGCGCAGCGCTATGCTGATTCTCTTGATTCCCACCATGGCCATCAATGTCGCCAGTATTGCCGGGGGTGGCCGCTGGCAGGCCTC
>JASJED010000176.1 GCA_030065585.1 Desulfobacterales bacterium
GCCCCGCCACCTATGAGCCTAAACCCAAACAGATGGCCGATCTTTCAAAGACAAAAATCTACTTTGCCATTGGCGTCCCGTTTGAAAACGCCTGGCTGAGTAAAATCGCTGCTGCCAATCCCAACATGCGGGTGGTCCATACGGACCATGGTATCGAAAAGATCGCCATGGCGGCTCACCACCATCATGATGACCATGAAGAGGAACATCATGACAAAGGTGAGCACCATGGTGAAGCGGAGCATGGCCATGAGAAAGGTGAACATCATGAGGAGGATGAGCATGATAAAGATCACCACGAACATACCGGCCTTGACCCGCATATCTGGCTGTCGCCACCGCTGGTGAAGATTCAGGCCCGCACCATTCTGGCCGCGCTGCAGGAGGCCGACCCGGTACATCGGAGTGTCTATGAAGCCAATTTCAAAGAATTTACAGCGCAGATCGACAAATTGGATGCCGATTTAAAGAAGACCTTCGAAGGAAAAGAGGGCCTTCAATTCATGGTATTCCATCCGCCCTGGGGGTATTTTGCGCATGCCTATGGATTGAAACAGGTGCCCATCGAGATTGAAGGCAAGGATCCCAAACCGGCCCAGCTGAAGGAGCTGATCGAGCATGCCCGGGAAAATGAAATCAAGGTGGTTTTCGTTCAGCCCCAGTTTTCGACCAAAAGTGCCGAACTCGTCGCCCGGGAAATCGGCGGCCAGGTGGCCTTTGTCGATCCTTTGGCTGAGGACTGGATGGCCAATTTGCGTGAAGTTGCACAAAAGTTCCAGGCGGCATTGAAATAGGCAGGGGTACGTCTGATGACGATCATCGAAATCAAGGATCTTGACTTCGCCTATAACGGGGAAGCCGTACTCGAGGATGTGAACTTTACCGTCCGGCCGAAGGATTTCATCGCCATCATCGGTCCCAACGGCGGTGGCAAGAGCACCCTGCTGAAACTGATGCTGGGCCTGTTGGCACCGGCGAAGGGGACGGTTCGGGTTGATGGGAAATCGCCCCAGGAGGCGTCACCTTGCATTGGCTACGTACCGCAGAATGTTCACGCGAACCACAGCTTTCCGATTACCGCCATCGACGTGGTTTTGATGGGAAAACTTGCACCTAAAAACCGCTGGTCACGGCGATCGGCCGCCACCCGCCGCGAGGCCATGGCCGCCCTTGAACGCATGGAAATGGAAGCGCACGCCGACAAGAAAATCGGCATACTTTCCGGGGGTCAACGCCAGCGAGTGTTCATTGCCCGCTCATTGGTAGCCCGGCCCAAGCTTCTCTTACTGGATGAACCCACTGCTAGCATCGACACCAAAGGCCAGGCCGATTTTTACCGGCTCCTCAGGGAACTCAATCAGGACATGACGGTTCTGGTGGTTAGTCATGACCTGCTGGTGGTATCCCGCTACGTGAAATCGGTGGCCTGCGTCAACAAGAAGCTGCATTATCATGACCAGGCCGAAATCACCGGCGAAATGCTGGAAACCATGTATCCCTGCACCGTGGAGGAAGTCTGTCCGGTGGAATTGGTCGCCCACGGCCTGCCTCACCGGGTGCTGATGGACCATGAAAAGTAACCCCGATGATTGACGGTCTCGCAAAAAGTCCGATATCAGCGTTACGCTTCACCCCTCGTCATTGCAGCGTACTTGAAGTACGCTTCACTCCTCGGGGTTCGCAAGCCTTGATCTCGAACATTTTTCGAAACCGTCCGAAACATACTGCTATAATAAAACCATCATGATTGAGGCCTTGCAATTCGATTTCATGCAAAATGCCCTGGCCGCCGGCCTGCTGGCCAGCGTCATATGCGGCATCATAGGCACCCTCGTGGTGGTCAACCGCATTGTCTTCCTTTCCGGCGGCATCGCCCATGCGGCCTACGGTGGTATCGGGCTGGCGTTTTATTTCAAGTGGCCCTATTTGCCGGGCACCATCGGTTTTTCCCTCTTCGCCGCCATGGTGATGGCGGCCGTCAGCTACACCGTCAAGCACCGTGCCGATACGATCATTGGGGTCATATGGGCGCTCGGTATGGCCTTCGGCATTATTTTGATCGACATGACACCAGGTTATAACGTGGACCTGATGAGCTATTTGTTCGGCAGTATACTCACCGTTCCGAGGTCGGATCTTTTGATCATGGCTGCTATCGGCGTGATGATGACGGTCCTGGTTGCTTATTATTACCAGGACCTTTTGGCCATGTCCTACGATGAGGAATTCGCGCGCATCAGGGGCGTTCCGGTCAAAAAGCTCTATTTCGGCCTGATCGGCATGCTGGCCGTCACCATTGTTCTGGTCATACAGGTCGTGGGACTTATTCTCATCATCGCTCTGTTGACGATCCCTCCGTTCATTATCGAGAAATACGCCAAATCCCTGGTGCAAATGATGTGGGCCTCAAGTTTGCTCGGGGCGGTGTTTACCGTTACCGGCCTGTGGTTTTCGTACCGGTTCAATCTCACATCAGGCGCTTCGATTATCATGGTTTCCGGGGTCGTCTTTTTGATTTCGTTAGTGGTGGACAAGATACGCGTGGCTGCACTAAAAGGAAGATAATGGGGTCTGAGACCAATAAATAGTGCCCATCCATAAAAGGCATCTTTCAGCCTAGGCTGGCGTTCTCGCGCTTTGGAAATCCTCGACGTTGCCTGACTACGCATCGCTGACGCGATGACGACTACGTCGTCGGTATTTAAAGCACTGCGGCCTTGGCCTGAACCAATATTTACCATCTCTGGACGGGCACTAAATAGGGATAGCTTATGTGCCAGCAATGCAATTATGAAGACTTGTTGTCAGGAGCAGATGTCGAGGCGACGCCCAATCGGGTGCGCGTCCTGGAAGTCGTGGGCAATAACAGGTTCCCCCTTTCCGCAAGCGACATCTATAAAATCCTTGAACGAGGCAGCACGATTAATCGGGTAACCGTCTACCGCATTCTTGACTTGTTGGTCGAGCACGGCGTCGTTGAGCGCATCAGCACGGGGGGCAGGGCATTTTATTACGGCCTGGCGCCCAATGATCATCACAGACCACACCCTCACTTTTATTGCAAAAATTGCGGACAAATGGATTGCTTAAGCCCGGAGAGTCTAATTGTTGACACCGAACCACTTTGGAAAACGTTTCCCGGCCGAATTGACAAAGTGGAAGTCCGTATCGACGGCATCTGTAAAAATTGCGAAAAACGTCAAACAAAATGAAAAGCACGATAAGGGGTAAGGATCAATTGCCCCTAAAATACAACTAAAGGAGGTTTCCCCATGGCGAATTGTTGTGACATGAAAGAAGGTGATCTGTTTTTATGCCATACCTGCGGCCTGGAATTGGCGGTGAAAAAAGCATGCGCCTGTAAGACCGGATCGGAGGATGCCTGTAGCGTTCCCCTGATGTGCTGCGGCAAGGAGATGACCCAAAAAAGCATTTAAGTTTGGCCCAACATACCGGATGGCATCGAAGGCCTGTTCTGCTTTGTATCGTGATGCACGCCTTCGTTGCATGCGATGACGACTCTGAATCAAAGCATACTGGAAGTGAATTCGACGGTAGCGCCACCTTAGCAGCAGGAATGGATTGGCTCTGGCGTTCAGGTGATTTCGGCAGGCTTAGCAACACAGAATTTGATACCCTCTCAGGGTATTAAGTTCTGGTCTTTAACGATGTTTACAAGGTTTTTTAATTTATGGGTCGGGACGGCGCCGTAAGCGAGCGACAGCGCCGCCCTGGACCTCAGCCCCGGTGAGGTATTGATGAGGCGTGCCACCACCTATGGCTCAGGATTAACGCACGCCGACTCGGCAAGCGCACCGCGGTCATGCGCCAGCGTTGAAGTCCCTCGTGGGCCAACGGTGTAGCTCACCCCTTTCTACCGGGGCTCCGCCAGTTCTTTTTTCCTCTTAGCCGTGGCAGACGCAGCCCGTGTGTTCGCAGCCAGAGCCCTGGGGGTGCCCGTCGGCGCAGGCTTGGCTGCAATAGTTGCGTTCGCCCTTCTTCACGGCGTCTTTCACGTCGACAATGCAAACACAGTCGGCGCAGGCACATTTTTGCTGGGTCACGTTCATCGTTAATCTTCTCCTTCCTGTGGCTCATCAGAACCACCATGTTCTTGGGTGAACAAATGGTTGATCATGATTTTCAGAACGCCGCGCACACAGGCATCGGCCATTGAATAAAACACCTGCTTGCCCCGTCGCTCCGCCCGCAGCATGCGCGCGGCACGCAACAGCCGAAGGTGGTGACTAACCAGCGAGGCGGAGAGGCCCAGTTCGTCAGCGATGTCGCCGGCGGGGATCTCGCGCTCCATGCAGACCACCACGATCGACAGGCGGGTTGGATCCGCCAGTAGTCCGAAGGTCTCGGCAAGTTGGGCCGTCTGATCTGGCTGCAATCCAAAATTCTGCATGTGATGACATTTAAACAATTGTTCAATCGTTGTCAAGAATATTTTGTAAGGCCTTTTGCCCGACCCTCAATGAATGGCCTACGCTCACGCTGAAGGACTCAGCTGATGGCGTCTCGGCCTCGATATCGCAGACGCGCGGGCGGCGATACGGGGATGACGGTAGGAATTCGATGCATCTATGCCGGTCAACGGATTTCGATGATAAGCGCAACGAACGCGGGGCTATCCTGCCTGTTGGGAGAGCGATTGCAGGAAACTTTCGATGGATGATTGGATTGCATCTTCAGCTAAAAAAGAATTGGATAGCCCGAGTAAAATAGAATAATGCCCAATTTCGTCAAGCTCGACATACTTTACATTTCCATCACAATCGTAAACACGACGTTTGAGCTCTCTTGAGTTCTCTGGGAAAACGACACGGTCGTCTATACCGTGAATTAAAAGAAGCGGTAACTTTTCCGAACAGGCAAACGTAACCGGCATGGTCTTTTCGATGGTCTCGACCTTTGCAAAAATTGGCTGCGTGCTCTTGTATTTCATGGGGTTGAATCCATACGGCCCTGCCAGACCGATCATTCCGCTGATCATGCTCATTGGTTGTTCTGTCGCCTCAAGATAACTTTTGTCTAAGGCAAGCAGTGCTGCGGTATGAGCTCCCGCCGAGTGTCCCATAACCACGACTCCGTTACGCGCTTGTTCCAAATGTTCGCGCACCCAACCAATAACTTTGGCACCGTCCTCAACAAAGGCGGGAAAGGTAACCTCGGGATATAAACGGTAATCAGGTATCACCGTAATAAAACCTTTACTGCTTATGCTATTTCCGACAAAAGCGTAATTACCCTTTTCACCGCGTTTCCAACTCCCTCCATAAAAGAAAACGACCACAGGCGAGCCGGCATAAATTCTTTCCGGCATATATATATCGAGCTGCTGTCGCTGTTCTTTTCCGTACCGTTCATCTGAGACGGTGATGTAATCGTTTTCCGTCGAGATGGTGTTAACAAGGTGTAGTGGTGAGCAGCTTGTTAGAGGCATTACGAGTGCCACTATAAAAAAAGAGGAAGCGACGAAATACCAGAGATGTTTTCGTTTAGCATTATGCAAATTTAGTTGACCCTAGAGTGCAAAAAGACAAAATTAATCGAGTTTAATTTGATTTTTTCTGCTTGTCAGCGCTTTGCATGACTCTAAATTATTAAATGGATTCTTATTAGTTTACGGTCTTTATTAGACCCAAATCTACAAAAGAAACTATTTATATTGACAAAGTACGCCTGTGTATTGCACAGGCAATATGAGTCAGATAGCTGTAAAGTGGTAGGTTAAATCTATCAGCTGGTGATTGGCGGTTTGTGGCTTTACCCTAAAGCGTGTACACGAAAAGGCTGACGCCAATAAAAAGGACGCAGGTTGCGCCTGCCATTCTTAATCCCGCTAGGAAACGCTGTTGGTGAGTGTCATTCTTCTGGAGTCGGCTTTCAATTATACGGCGACCAAGAATTGCCGCGATCCCGATAGCCGAAAGCGTGATTGCCATGCCTAGCGAAATAGCGAACACCATCAGGACACTCATACCTAGCAGATCATTGGCTAGCCCGTAGAGCAGGATCATCAACGCGCCGGTGCAGGGAACGGCTCCAATCGCGATGCTCAACAATCCGCCAGCCCGCTTCGCGTGATGAACGTGGCAGGAGCAACCGTGTTCATGACGCAGGTGGTTGTGTTGGCAAGCGCCACGGATCGCACCAAACAACATGAAGCCGCCGATTGCGGCGATCGAGGCGTAGCTGAGCAACCGTATGATCCGAAAACTCGCCGGTGGACTACCGGTTGTCTGCCGGACCGCGAAGTCCGTCAAGACCGCCACCAATACCGCCGTTAGCACATGGCACACGGCAATCTGTGTCCCGAGCCGAACGCCGCGACCAAGGCTGCCACCTTCGCCGACGAAGTAGGATAAAACAACCGCTTTGCCGTGGCCCGGTCCCAGCGTGTGAACCGCTCCGTACAGGAATGCGATGAGCAGCCCCACCAGGAACGGCATGATCGACTGTCGGTCGCGGATGTTGGTCATCGTCGTCGTGAATATCGCCGAAACCCGCATTTGCATGTTCTGCCACCAAGTGTGATCGGGCGAGGATATGGGAAACTCGACCTTGGCGAGGGCGTCAGACTCAGCCGCGGCATATTCCTGTACGCGAGACATGTCAAGTGCGTACCCAGCCGTGATCTTGGACGAACCGTCGACCAGAAAGAGATCGTATTCACCCGACTTGGCCTCAATCCGGCCTGTAAGCAAAACGGGGGCAAAGCGTTCCTGGTACGCCATCCCCTCCGGTGCCCGCACGAATATAATTTGGTTCGGCGGCGGTGGTGGCGTATGGATGCACGCCCCCACCCAGGGCACCAAAAGAAATTCGGTGATTTTCTCATCCTCATACGCAAGCGGAAGGGCATAGCCCGGAATGCTGATATGCGCACCGTTTAAGCTTTTAACCGTTGCACTCGCCTGTTTCGTGCGAAGGGCCTTGATCTCCTCGCGTCGTGCCAGCAGACCTTCGATATCCACTCCCTGTGCTCTCAAAGAGGCCGCCGCCTCGTTTGCTTCTGTCATCATTCCATCCGACATTTTCGTTGGGGTTTCAGCTTGCATTCGCGATACCCGAACGTAGATTCCCAATTGCTCCAACTGGTTCTCGGTTAAGACGGCAAGAGGATCTTCAAAATCGGCTGTGGTTTTGGGGATAAGATCTGCCCACCCAACCCGCTGAACCTCATCGGCGACAACGGTTCCTGTCAAAAAGGGGATAACCAGTATGGTAATGATCCATCTCTTCATGGTTTCCTTCTCTGTCGATGTCCTCCGAGCCGCCCGCATTCAAGAAAAGATTTGCGAGAATGGAAGGTTAAATCGCCTTTTAGGGGATCGACTCCTTGCTGAAAGCGGCTGTGATTCTTCTGCCCGAATGCCTTGCACCGGCGATGTTTCTCGCCGAAGGGCCAATTTGAAGTTCCGAAAGAGGGCCGGTAACGAAAATCCGCTCATGCCACTGCAGGGTCGGTTCGATCACCGGAAATCCACAGGCAGCTGTTTTCAGGTCGAATTCCTTTATTGCCTGGCTGATGAACCCGTTTCCCGGGCGGTTTTCCGTAAAACCGGTGGCCAGAACAATTTTTTGACAATCGTAACGGCCGTGCCGTCCAATCAGCAAGGCGCCTCCGTTTTGGCATTTCGCGTCGATGATATCGTCAACGATGCACGTAAGTTGATTCAGTGCCGTTGCCTTGTCCAAGGCAAGCTTGATGTCCCGGGGAACACTACCTTTGGCTCTGGCGGCCATTATCTGCTGCCGGCGCTGATCATTCGATTGACGGTGGAACCGGTCCAAATACTTCGGACCCAGCCAACCTGGGTCAAAATCGAAGTCGCTTACCTGGATGGCCTTGCTTGAGACCAGCAGGACACTTTCAAATCCTTTTTCTATCAGATGCAGTGCCAGTTGCCCACCGCTAATCCCCGCGCCAATCACCGCCACCGGACCGTCGGCCTGAATGTCTTTTAGCCAGAAACCGGGATCGAACACATGATTCACCATTACGCCCTGTTCACTGAGGTGGTCCGCCCAATGCGGCCACAACGGTTGACCACCCATCCCCAGTGCAAACAGCACAAACCGAGCATGGATCGTCTCCTCCGCGGTTACAACGCTTACATGGCCGATCCTTTTCTGGATTTTCAGGGCGCGGCCCTTTAGATGCAAGAACTTCAGTCGATGATCGTCGAGCACCATCTGGCAATGGCGATCGAACAATTCCACGGATGGCCTGTCTTTGGGTGGTATGAAATTGGCGTCCTGTCTGTTTTCTGCCAAAGCGGCGTACTTGTCCAAGGAAAACGGATCGATGTCGATATGGTGCACCGCAGGTGACCTTAAATACTGCATGCCGCAATTCCGGGTGCACCGGCGCCATTCATGCAGGAGTTCCTCGTGGGGATCGAGGATGCGGATATCGTCGTGGGTCAACCACGTATCGTGCAGCAGGCGATGCGCCAGATGGACGCCGTGGATACCGCCGCCGATGATCAGCATTTGGAGCATCGCCGTTTTTCTCCAAGTAAGTCATGCTCTACTAATTGTTGAAGACCCTCAGGATTTAACAGGTTAAATATCCGCAAGTGCCTGAAGAATGCTCCGTTCAAGACAGTGGTGCATGGGTCGGTCGCTAGCTGGCGCTTATGCCCTGTTGTCCTCGGAGATCGCGGAGGACCGCGTCAGCGTAGGTGCCGCCGGTGTCAATATCGATGTCGTACACCTTATCGCTGGATCTCATTTTCATTTTTCACCACGCGACTGAAATATATATTGCATTTTCAAAAGCAAGGCAATATTGTTGCATTTTATTTATTAACATAAATAAAATTATAAATTATTTAATTTCAACAATTTATAGATTTTTTTGTCGTGATGTTAAATTCTGATAATGATGAACATACTTGCGTGATATGAAATAGTCACTAAACCATGTCCATACGGAAGGAGTTCTAAATGAAATTCTTATCTAAAATATTGATATTTATCTGTATTATGGTTTTTTCATATTTGGGAAATGCTTTCGCAGCCGACAAACTCCCTGTATTCGTCAGTATCGTGCCGCAAAAATACTTCGTGCAACAAATTGGCAAGGATTTGGTTGAGGTACAGGCCATGGTCCAGCCCGGTGCCAGCCCCGCCACTTATGAGCCCGAACCCCAACAGATGGTCGATCTTGCAACGGCAGAAATATATTTCGCCATCGGCGTCCCGTTCGAAAATGCTAAGCTTGAAAAAATCGCCGCCGCCAATCCCAACATGCGGGTGGTCCATAGCGACGATGGTATCGAGAAGATCGCCATGGAGGCGCACCACCATCATGATGACCATGAAGAGAAACATCATGACAAAGGCGAGCACCATGGTGAAGCGGAGCATGGCCATGAGAAAGGTGAACATCATGAGGAGGATGAGCATGATAAAGATCACCACGAACATACCGGCCT
>JASJED010000020.1 GCA_030065585.1 Desulfobacterales bacterium
CATGGCGTCGGTGGGGCAGTCGGTGATGCACAGGCCGCAGCCGATGCAGCGATCGAAGTCCACCACGGCGACGTCGTCAACCGCAATCGCGTCCATCTGGCAGCGCGCCACACAAGATTCGCAACCGGTACAGTCCTCGGCGTTCACTTCGGCGTAGTAGTTGGTATGCACGGCCAGGGCCGGCCTGTCCAGCGTGCGCATGTTTTTGAGCACCTGGCAGCAGCAGCCGCAGCACATGCAGATGTTGATCGGCTTCTGGGAGTTGGACGGCTGGAGCACCAGCCCGGCTTCTTCACCACGCTTGAGAAGGCTCAGCGCTTCATCCTGGGATATTTCCCGCCCCAGACCGTTTTGCTCGTAGTAATAGGCACCGCTGCCGAAGGTCAGGCAGGCCTCCATAGGTTTGTCGCATCCCTTGCCGACCATGGCGTGCTCGCGCCGGCAGATGCAGGGGGCCACGACGATCTTGGACTGCTGGCGAACGATCTCCTCGGCGGCTTCATAAGGGGTGACCCTCATCTCGGCGTTGACGCTCTGGGCCACCGGAATGACCCGCAGCTGCTTGGTCTTGAGGTCGGTCCAGCCCTTTTTCATCAGGTAGGGAAGATACGCGTTCACATCCCGGATCAGGTCTTCGTCCAGATCGTTGACGTGGTATTCCCAGATGCCGACCACGAACTGGGCTGCCATGTAGGTGTTCTGGCCGTTTTTGGTATTACGGAAGATCAGGCCCCTGCGCGACATCGCCTCCAGGGCGGGCGCCAGGGTCTCCGCATCCTTGCCGAGCCTGGCGGCGATGGCCGCGCACGGTTCGGGCATCATGCCGAGCCCGGTGGCGATCTCGGCCTCTTCGGCCGTGAACAGGCGCTTCAAGATGCGCAGTTCCACCCCGGTTTCAGTAGCCGGAAAACCGGCCGGCAGATTGTCCAGATGGTCGGCCAAACGCGTGTATACGTCCGTCATGTGTTCCCCCCGTGAATATGGTTTGAACGGCAGTTTTTCATCTGATCGTCCTGATATCACTTGCAGTGGCGCCTGTATAGTGGCATAAATGCCTAAAAGCGTGCCGATCGGGCCATATCAGCTTTGAAATCGAGCGTCTGAATACGGATCTGGGTGCCATGTGTTGGGTGTCAGGTGTCGGGTTTCAGGTTTCAGGGAAGCACAGGGCTCAAGTTGCGCCCCTCTACTGAAACCTGGGTACTGAACCCCGGGGCAAATGCAAGGTTTCGGGTGTCAGGTGTCAGCAATTGGGTGCCAAGGATTGTACTGAAATTCGGGAGGCGGGTGTCCAGTTGCCAAGTGAGTACGAGAAGACCTTGGCCCTATTTCCTGAAACCTGGACACTGACACCTGAAATCCTGTCGCGGCGGCTGAAACCCTGTCGCGGCGGAAGGAAACGGCCGGTACCGGAGGAAGAACGCTAGGACTTAATCTTGATCTAAACTCTCTACCTCTGGTGGAGGACGCGGAGCGGTTTTACCGATCCGGGGTATTATTTTATCGTTAGGTTTGTTCATTTTCTTTCCCGGGAAAGAAATACCATGCTGACCATCATTTGCTACAATGGTTTGGGGTTTACAGACCAAAACCATTTTCAAAGGAGGCCAGCATGGCGAAGCTGAGTTTAACACGATTAGAAGCCTTTGTGTTAGGTTTTGAGACGACGGCATTCAGAGTTGGCATCGATGTTCACAAAAAGAGTTATGCATTGGCCCTGCTTCGTGAAGACGGCGCCTGTTTGACGTGGACAGGTCCAGCCAGGGCCGAGACGCTCTTGGAGCCTGTGAGGCGTTTTGGTCTTTGCATCAAGGCCGTGGTCTACGAGGCGGGTCCGACCGGGTTTTCCCTGGCCCGCCGTCTGGAGGAAGCCGGCCTTCGCGTAATGGTGGTGGCGCCGAGCCGTGTGCCGCGGCCGGTGCGCGCCGGTGCCAAGAGCGACCGTCTCGACGGCATCAAGTTGGCCGAGTATGCTGATAATCGCAGGGTGCGGTCCATCGCCGTTCCCACCGAGAGCGAGGAGGCCGAGCGGAGTTTATTGAGACGCCGGCATGCCTTGGCCAGCGGACGGCGGCGGTGCAAGCAGCGCATCAAGGCGCACCTGCTTTATTTGGGTGTATCGGCCCCTGAGGGTTTGGATCATTGGAGCCAGGCCGCCGTGAGTGCCCTCAGGGGCTTAGGTCTCAAGCCATCGGCGCGGTTAACCCTCGAGAGCCTGCTGCGCGAGCTGGACTTTCACAACCAAGAGCTGCGCCAGGTCGAGGGGCAATTGCTTGAATTGCTTGCAAGCGGGGCGCAACGCGAGCGGCTTGGATACCTTCGTAGTGTGCCGGGTGTTGGTTTTCTCACGGCAGCGAGCTACATGTTGGAAGTGTTTCGTCCCGAGCGGTTTAACAATGCCCGTCAGGTGGCGAGTTATCTTGGCTTAGCGCCGATGGTGCATCATAGTGGCGATCGCAAGCCCAGGGGCAAAATCACACCGGTAGGGCAGAGTCGCTTGCGCAGTTTGCTCATTGAAGCTTCCTGGGTGTGGAAGAGCCATGACAGCTATGCGGCCAAGCTCTACAACCGGTTTTTATCCCGGATGGGCATCGCCCAGAAGGCCATTGTGGCGGTGGCGCGTCGATTGGCGATCATCCTGTGGCGTTTGAGTATCGAGCAGCGGTCTTATCGGCGCCAACCGGTTTAACATTGATAGCCGCGATGTGTTCGTTTGTCGCTTAGGCGACGTGAAAGAAATGGCGCATCTTCTCAAGCGTACCGAACCGGTACTTGGCGCATAGCGGCGCGAATAAGAAAAGGCGATAGCCTGATCATACCCCTGAGAAGATGATTTTCAAAGAACCTTTAACAAACTTGACAGATGGTCACATAAGAAAACGAACCAAAAGAAACCGCCCGTGTCCCGCGTATCCTGCGCGTCGCCCAACCGGACGTTGAAGCGGCGCCTCATGCCGCCATGCGGCGTTGCCCAGCTCGCTCGGGTGCTCACAATCGGTCGATTGCTGCGCGCCTCGCTTCACTGGCCGCCTTGCCTGGCAGCATGATGCTTGCTTCATCGACCGGTTGATACTGCCGGCGCGCGCGGAAACTCGCTTACGCTCAGACAGTCCGCGCGCTCTCTCCGCCTGCCGCGCCGATGCTCGGCGCGGGACAAAGGGAATAAACAAAGGCTTCACACATACAGTCGTTTTAACTGATGGTCGTCATCGAATTTATTTATATTCAGCTGCTGCCCACCTTGGGGTTCGTACTGGCGCTGGTGCTTCTGGCGCATATCCTGCGGCAGCGCCGATCACCCACCAGTACGCTGGCCTGGCTCATGGCCGTGGTGTTCATCCCCTATATCGGCGTACCCCTGTACATCTTCTTCGGCGGGCGTAAAATGACGCGTCAGGCGGCCTCCAAGCAAATGCTCTCGCCCACCGCCCCCGTGCGCAGCGCGGACACCGGCCTCGAGCATCAACTGGCTTCCCTGGTCTACCGTGGCGGTTTTCCCCCGACCCGCCGCAACCGCGCCCGCCTGCTGCTGACCGGCGAAGAGGCCTATCACGAAACCCTGCAACTGATCGACAAGGCCGAGCATGCCGTTCAGGTGGCCACCTACGTCCTGGGCCGCGACGCAACCGGGCAGGCGATCGTCAATGCCCTGGCGCGTAAGGCTCGCCAGGGCGTGCGGGTTTTTTTGCTTCTGGACGCCCTTGGATCGGTCAAGGTGGATCGCCGTTTCCTGGCGCCGCTTCACCAGGCTGGCGGCCGAACGGCTTTTTTCATGCCCATGCTGCGCCTCCCGCTGCGGGGGCGCGCCAATCTGCGCAATCACCGCAAGATGGTGATTGTCGACGGGCGGGCAGCCATTGTAGGCGGCATGAACATGGCCGTCGAGTATATGGGACCCGAGGCCCGGCCTGACCGCTGGCAGGATATCTCCGTTCGTCTGACCGGACCGGCCGCTAGCCAGGCCTTCGAGATTTTTCGCTCGGACTGGCAGTTTGCCGCCGGGGAGGACCTTGGTTCCGAAAAGCCTCACGGGGGACGCACCGACGGGACGGCCACCACGGCCCTGCAGTTCATGGCCAGCGGGCCGGATGTCGAAAACGATGCCCTGCGCGAGGCCTTCATGATCAGCCTGTTTAGGGCCCATGAGCGGGTCTGGATCGTAACCCCCTATTTCGTCCCCGACGACCTCCTGCTGGAATCGCTATGCATGGCCGCCCGCCGCGGCATCGACTTGCGCCTGATCGTTCCGCGACGCTCGAATCACCGTCTGGCCGACCTGGCCCGCGAAGGCTATCTGTCCCAACTTCAGCAGGCCGGGGCCCGGGTCCTGCTCTACCGTCCCGGGATGCTGCATGCCAAGGCCGTGCTCATCGACGACACTGTGGCGGTGGCCGGTTCGGCCAACATGGACATGCGCAGCCTGCTGCTCAACTACGAAGTGGGGCTCTGCATCTACGACCAGAGTATCATCGGGCAGATCCACGATTGGATGCAGGGCCTGATGCAGGGCTGTCGTCTGCGCGAAGCCCACAAGCATGCCGCGCTTTTGCTCGTGGAGGACATGGCCCGTCTGTTCGCGCCTCTGCTATGATCAACGTTAGAGAAGAACGAACAGCTAAAGGAAACAAACAAAAATGCTTGACAGATAAGAACCAATCTTATTTAAGAGCAGCATGCAAAAACATAATGATGAGCATCGCGTGCAGCGCTTCATCGCAACCTGCCGCCAACACAAGCTTAAAGTGACCCCGCAACGCGTTGCCATCTATCGCGCGCTGATTCGCTCGGACCAGCATCCCACGGCGGACATCATGTTTCAGGCGGTTCAGCGGGAATTCCCCAGCATTTCGTTTGACACGGTCAATCGCACGCTTCTGACGTTCGCCGGTCTCGGGGTGGTCGATGTGGTGGAGGTCTTCGGCGGTCCCAAACGCTTCGATCCCAATGTCGACGACCACCATCACATGCACTGCATGGCCTGCGGGCAGATCATCGATTTTCACCATGCAAGTTATGCGCGCCTCGAAGTACCCGCGGAAATCGCCCGCTCGTTTCACGTACTCAGCAAACGCGTCGTTCTCAAAGGCCTCTGCGCCGCCTGCGCCCTGGAAACTTAATTGGCCCGGCGTCCGCCCGCAGCGTGCGGGCCCGTCTCCGGGTTAAATTGCTTGGATAAAAACCCACAGACAACCCACAAGGAGGAAGACATGAGTAAGACCACCGAAAATCTGAAAGCGGCTTTTGCCGGCGAATCCCAGGCGCGCAACAAGTACACCTTTTTTGCCGAGGTCGCCCGGGCCGAGGGCTATCACTACATTGCCAAGATTTTCGAGGAGACGGCCTTCAACGAAATGCAGCACGCCAAGGATCACCTCAAACTCCTGAACGGCATCGGCGACACCCTGGCCAATCTCAAAGAGGCCATGGGCGGAGAAGACTACGAAGTGGAAAACATGTACCCGCAGATGGCCAAGGAAGCCGAGGAAGAAGGGGAGACCCAGGCCAAGATCGCTTTCGAGCAGGTGGCCAAGATCGAGGCCCATCACCGGGAACGCTATAAAAAGCTGGTCGCCATGGTGGAAGCCGGGATGGTTTATAAAAGCGAGCAGCCCATCAAATGGAAGTGCGGCATCTGCGGCTATATTGTCGAGGGCACCGAGCCGCCGCCCAAATGCCCGTCCTGCAAGAACCCCAAGGAATTCTACGAGCCGGCCAACATGGATTTCTAAGCCCCGCACTTTGGCTGGGCAGTTTCGCAACCCCGGGTGGCGGGCACTTCAATGATGCTTCGCCATCCGGTACCCCTATTGATCGGGTGCCTCGCCCGTCCCTTGGGGGGCATGAACGATAATCACCCTCTGTCGGCATCCCGCGACGACGCATTCTGATGCCCGGCGTCAAAGTGACATTACCGAATACAGGAGCGGGCGATGACCGTCTACAAGTGCACGATTTGCGACACCCTTTTCGACGAGGACAAGGAAAACCGGAAGTGGGATCAGCTGGAAGCCGACTGGGCCTGCTTTGTCTGCGAGTCCGGGAAATCGCTGTGGCAGCCGATGGCTTCCGGAAAGATTGAGGCGCCGGCGCCGGAGGCAGCCGCAGCGGCGGAAGCTGCGGCGATCCCCGACAAGACCTTCGATGAATTCGAGACCACCATGGCTGACATCCGCGCCATGGCGGAGGGCGGCACCTCGATCGTCGAACCCATGCGCACGCGCCAACCGAGCTTTTCCTGGGACGACATCCTGATCAAGGGCGCCCAGTTGGCGCGGATTCCCTTGAATCCGGACGAGGCCGTCAACACACGGACGGTCATCGGCCCCCGGGCTGCGCAGCCTCTGGTGATCGAAACCCCCGTCTTCATCACCCACATGTCCTACGGGGCCCTGTCCAGGGAAGCCAAGCTGGCCCTGGCCCAAGGCAGCGCGGCCGTGCAAACGGCCATGTGCTCGGGGGAGGGCGGGATCCTTCCGGAATCCATGGCCAGTTCCCACAAATACATCTTCGAGTACGTGCCCAACCGCTACAGCGTCACCGAAGACAACCTGCAAGCGGTCGACGCCATCGAAATCAAGATCGGCCAGTCGGCCAAACCCGGTATGGGCGGGCACCTGCCGGCCGAGAAAGTCACCCCGGAAATCGCCGCGATTCGCGGTTTCGCCGAGGGGGTCGATATCAAGAGCCCGGCGCATTTCGACGATATCCGCAGCCGTGAAGACCTCAAGGCCAAGGTGGACTGGCTGCGGGCGGCCTCGGGCGGCAAACCGATCGGGATCAAGTTCGCCGCCGGGCACATCGAGGATGATCTGGCGGTGGCCGTTTTCGCGGCCCCGGACTTTATCACCATCGACGGCCGGGCCGGTGCCACCGGCGCCTCACCCAAATTCGTCAAGGCCGCCGCTTCGGTGCCGACGCCCTTTGCCCTCCATCGGGCGCGCACCTTTCTCGACGCCCGCGGGGCGGGGGACATCTCCCTGGTGATCACCGGCGGCTTCCGCATCTCGGCGGACTTTGCCAAGGGCCTGGCCCTGGGGGCCGATGCCGTGGCCATCGGCACGGCGGCGCTGGTGGCCATCGGCTGCCGCCAGTTCCGTGTCTGTAACACGGGCAAATGCCCCACCGGCATCGCCACCCAGGATCCGGCCTTGCGATCGCGTCTGGATGTGGCCGCTGCCGCGCGGGGCCTGACCAATTTCCTGCGGGTCTCCACGGAAGAGCTCAAGGATTTCGCTCGTCTGACCGGCAAGGCCGATGTCCATCAACTGGGGTTGGACGATCTGTGTACCACCAATTCGGAGATTTCCAACCATACGGCCGTACCGCATGTCTGATACTGTAGCGGCTGGCGCCGCGGGTTCCAGGTTCGGGGTTCCGGGTTCTGGGTTCAGAGTTCTGAGATAAAATCGATGCAATCCGGTCAACCCTGAACGCCGAACCTTGAACGGAGAACCTTTTGTTTTCTGACACCCGAAACCTGAAATCTTCCTCGGGTTTCAGTGTTCAGGTATGAGGCGCGGTCTGAGACTTGACCCTGTGGTTTGCTGACACCTGACACCCGAAACCTGAAACCTCCCTCGGGTTTCAGTGTTCAGGGTCCCAAGGTTCGGGGTTCGGGGTTGAAGGCCTCAAAATAAGGAAGAAAATGCAGGATCTAATTGCCAAAATCGAAGCCTTCGTAGCCGAGCGGGACTGGGAACGCTACCATGCCCCCAAGAATCTGGCCATGGCCCTGTCGGTCGAGGCCGCCGAGATCGTGGAGATCTTTCAGTGGATGGATGAAATTCAGAGCCGCGATCCCGACCATGCCACCCGCGACCATCTCCGGGACGAAATCGGCGATGTGTTGATCTACCTCGCCATGCTGGCCCACAAGCTGGATATCGATCCGCTGGCGGCAGCACACGCCAAGCTGGCCAAGAACCATTTGAAATATCCGACCGGCAGCTCGGCCCCCTTACCGACGGCCACCGCCAAGCCGCCCCGGGATGACTAACATGATCAACCCCGTCCGATCGGCCGCCAAGGTGCATCTCGACGCCGGGCTGGCCGGTCCTCTGTTCATGCTGGCCGCGGCCTTGCTCTATACGCTGCTGAATGTCTTCGTGAAGTTGCTGGGGCCTGAATACCGGGTCTGGGATGTCGGTTTCTACCGATTCCTGGGCGGCGCCCTGGTCTTGCTGACCATTTTCGGACGCCGCGGCAATCCCTACCGCGGCCACAACACGCGCCTGCTGATAATACGCGGCTGCACCGGCTCGGCCGCGTTCATCGCCTTGGTCACGGGCATCCGCCTTCTGCCGCTTTCCACGGCCCTCGTGATTTTCTATTCTTTTCCGGCCTTCGCGGCCCTTTTCTCCTATTTTCTGTATGGCGAGAAAATCGGCCTGTTTGAAATAGCCTGCATCCTGGCGGTTCTGGCCGGGGTGGCCGTGCTGTTCGACTTCCAGATCGCTGGCGGGCTTCTCGGCCAGGTCATGGCCCTGACCGGCGGGGTCCTGGCTGGGTTGACCGTCACCTTGATTCGTACGCTGCGCGAGCATAACGGGCCGGTGATCATCTATCTCTATCTGTGCACCATGGGCCTGGCGGTCGTTCTGCCGCCCTTTGCCCTGCAGCCCGTCTGGCCCGCATCATCCTGGGAATGGGGCCTGGTGCTGGGGATCGTCTTCTCGTCGGTGACGGCCCAGCTGCTGATGAACCAGGGGTTTTTCTACTGCCGCGGATGGGAAGGGGGCGTGTTCATGTCCAGTGAGGTGATCTTTACGGCCCTCGTGGGGATCCTCTTTCTGGGTGATCCCACCACCTGGCGGTTTTGGACCGGCGGCGGGCTTATCTTCGGCAGCGTGGTGGTGCTCAATCGCCTGAAGGCCAATCAGGAAGGCTCGAGGTCGCGGGATTCCCACCAATCCCGGCCGTAATTGATGAAAAGCTGTTCGCCCGCGGCAATCTTTCGGGTGGTGTAGAAGATGATCAGATCACGCTCCTGGTCATGCCAGTAGGCCGTGTTGCTGTCTTCGCAATGATTGTAAATGCTTCCCCAGCCCAGGGGCAGCGAGTAGTACTCTTCGTCTTCGGGCTGGTCCTCGTAGGGTTCCAGACCGAAAACATAATCGTCCAGGAGGCCGGTGCATTCTTCTTTGCTCAAACGCAGATGGTGGCATTCCTCGAGCGTGGTTTCGGCAGGAATCGGGGCGCGCGCAAAGACGCCATGGCCCATGTCGCAGGGCGCCACCAGGAGATCCGGGTGTTTGTAAAGCGGTTCCAGATTGTTATCGGGCATCGAAACCTTCCTGTTTAAAATGACGGCGATTAGACCGGCCGAAAAAACTCCCATCATAGCAGACTCCGGGTGGCCGATGGGTACCGCCCCGCCCCGCGCGTTGCGCGCAGAGAATATTTACAGGGCCCTCTTAGTCTTGTCAAATACAGGGATCAACGGGGGGGCTTGGACAGACCGATTCGATGCGGTTGATGTGTGGATGGCCGGGACGCTTCACCGATTCGGGAACCGCTCCGGTGATTCGGGCGGTCGGCATGGGTGACTGGATTCAAACCCCTGGCCCGGGCTCAATTCAAGAGGACCGACAGCGGCCGGAGTGCTTATGGATGACCCCTCCGACAAGCGCTTCATATTTTCGATCACCACGGCATGCGGGTAGTATTCGATCGCCTGGTGCAGATAGTCTTCGGCGGCCTGCCGATCGCCGCGGCCGGCCGCGATGCAGGCCTGGGCATTGAGGATCAGTCCCGGGAAAAAAAAACGTTGGCTGGCCGCCTGGGCAAGATGGCTTTCGGCCCGGGCAAAACGTCTTTCGCGGATATAGGCCGCCGCGAGATCCATGTGCGCCCAGGGCAGGTCCGGCAGGCGTGCCAGAATCTTTTTGCAGGTCCTGCTGTTGAACGACCGGTAATTCTGAATGCCTTCGCGACTTCGCAGATATGCCCCGATACGCTCGCTGTCTTTCCGGCTACCGGCGAAGCAGGTGAGGTGCAGGCCGTCGTGCCGGAAATAGATGTCGGCGTCGATCGTTTTCTGGCGACAAAAAAGAGCGAACTCTTCCGTCCCCGGATACAGGTGAAGCTGGGTGAAGATATACTGGTTGGGTCCGGCCGCGGTAATGAAGTCCAGGGTCTCCTGAAAAGTATCCCAGGTTTCACCGCGGTTGCCGACCATCAGGTAATAGCGGACCTGCAGACCGTATTTCTGGGCGATCCGGGTGGCCTTCAAAACGGTTGGCAATGTGATGCCCTTGCGGATATTTTTCAATATGCGCGGCGAACCGGATTCAACGCCCAGGCTGATCCGCTGACAACCGGACCGGCGCATGGCACACAGCAATTCTTCGTCCAGGTGATCGGCGCGGGTTTCGCAGCTCCAAGCGATTTTCAAGCGTTGTGCTTGAATTCCATGGCAGATCTTCAGGACCCTTTGGCGATGGGCGGTGAAGGTGTCATCCTTGATGGCAATGATATGCTGATCATGGTGGCGGTCGGCGCGGGCCAGCATATCCAGAACATAATCGGCGGAGTGGAAACGCACCTGTCGCCCCCACATGAGACGACTGCTGCAAAAGGTGCATTGGCCCGGGCAACCACGCGAGGTGACGATGGTACGTAAATTGAAGAAGTCCAACGGCGAAATCAGGCGGTCCAGGTCACGAATGGGGGGGCGTGGTGGGCCGGTGACAATACCGGGGCCTTCGCGCCAGACGCACCCCGGAAGACCGGCAGCGGTCGCGCCGGACTCCAGACGATCGCTGAGTTCCAGAAAGGTGGATTCGCCCTCACCCGTAACGACGGTGTCAATGCCGGTATAGTGAGCCAACGTTTCCCGAGGTTGGGCCGTAACGTGGGGACCGCCGACGGTGACATGGGCCTGGGGATAAAGACGGCGGATCAGCCTGGAAACCAGGTCCACGCCGCGCCGATTGGCCGTGACCGCGGACAGTCCGAATAGTTCGGCCGGATGATCCCGCAGAGACGTGGCGATGTCCTCCCAACAGGCGTTCGACAGGTTAAGGGTCGATACTTGGTATCCGGCCGCCAAGGCCTGGGCGGCGATCGAGAGCAGACCGTAGGGGGCTTTGAGAAAATCGCCGCTTGCGATTTCATGCGGGCTGTATTGCCGGGGCGCGCCTTCACCCTGGGGAAAGGGAGGTTCACCCGGGCGATTAAGCTTCCAGGGGGGCGGGTATATCAACGTGATCCGCATACAACGCTCTGGTTTGGCGTGAAAATCACGTAGTCTTAAAAGATATAATAATACCTTTTGGATAAATGCGCACACCAACGCAATCAAGGTGCGACCGGTATTGCCCATCAGGACGCCGGCAGGAGGGACACAATAAAGATAAAAAAACGAAATATAGTGTCTTTTTCCTATTGACATACAACATATAGTATGCTTAGGGCTGCAGTCATACAGGCTGGCGTTACCCAAGCAAACACTCAGCCCTGTGTCGGTGCCGACAGGCTTGATCACCTTCTCCGAGAGACACGATTGACGGCCAAAACCGAGTTTGGACCTGCAGCCTGCGAGGGCACCGCCGCTTCCGTGGACTTAAACATGGCACCAACATCCGAAGGAGAAGGCATGCAAACCTTACCGCAACCCCGCTCCTACCTCCAGGACCGGATGCTCGACAGTCTGGTGCGTTCCCTGGGGAAATCCGATTTTTCCCGCGTCAAGGCTAAACTCGACGGGCTGACGCCGCCCGCCAAAATTTACGGCTCGCAGCCGGACGCCACCGCCTGGAAAGAGCGCGAATACATTTTCGACCTGGAGACGGATGTCTCCGTGAAAGGCGCGCAATGCGGTGTCAAGTGGCGTGACTTCGGGATCTACGCCCGTGATCACGATGCCCGTTTCTGCGTGGTGGTACCGGAAACATCGGCACTGATTGCCCGCATCCGCCTGGCGCTGATGGAGATCGACGCCGAGGTGCTGACAATCTGATCGCCGGGCAGATCCGGCCGAAAACACCATCTTCACCCGCCCTGATTACGGATTTGCCACCGTTCAAATAACCGATGACGGTATAGGCTCAAATATCCGCCCCCCCGGTTCGGGCGATCCAGATACCTCCCCCCGGCTTTATCGATCGGGCAGCACAACCCGGTGCTTCGAATTATACACAGCGTCATAATTATTTGCGCATTTGTTTATTAACTGCTGAAATAATGGTTCAGCTTTGAGTTTACCATAGAGAGCGCTGTGTATGTATGCGCAAGGATTTAAGTCGTTCTGTATAGATTTAAGGCGGTTGGGGGGGCTTAAAAACTCCCCGACCCCTCAATTAAACATTTATATCGTAAGTTGTATGAGGTCTTTTCTTTTGAGTTCTTCGAAGAGATTCTGAACATCCAACGCAATCTGTTCGGGTGGGGTGTCCGTAAAGGCTTGCTGCACGATGCGGATTGTCTCCGCGGGAGTGGTGGGTTGGGCCAGGAGATGCCAGATCCCGGCACTCAGCGGGTTCAGATAGAAGATCGTATCATCCCTGGGGTTGACGAGAAAAACCGTATCGTCGATTTGGCGTTTTATAATCGCCGGATTCCTGGAATAGCGGACCTCACCGGCCATATCACCCCGGGGCGAAACAGAAGTCGACGTCATGAGGCCTTCCTTTCCGGGATAATCCCGAATGTATCGTCAAGCAAATCGGCGGCCTGATCCAACGTGTCATAAGTCAGCTTATAGCACTCCGCGCGCTCGGCCAGCCAGTGAATCCGATCCAGGATTTCAATCGCCGGATTTTGGCGGGCAAAGTTTCGCAGGATCATGTGTTTGACCACATCGCTTTGCTTGGCTGGCCGGAGCAATGGCTTGGCTCCCGGATCCCGATCCAGAATGGTAATGGCGGCCACCGGGGCTTCCGATCCTAACGGGGCGAGTTCATCGGCGTCAAGCCGTATATACCGGTAGCGCTTGTTCTGGGGGCCGATTCGGTGGTCGATAAAGGTGGTCAGCGATTGTCCGGCCTTATCGGGAAGGGGCAGGCGTAATCGCGGCAAGATGCCTAAAGCCGTGCCGGTGTTGCGCGGATGGTTGATGGGCAGCACATCGTCGCTGAACAGCCTTGCCCCAAGCGAAACGAGTTTGATCGACAGGATGCTCTTGCCGGCACGATAGGTGTTGGGAAACACCATCAGTCCGGCCCCGAGTTCAACCGCCGCGCCGTGCAGGCACAGATTTTTCTGATGTTCGGCAACATACGCATGAATCAGGTCGACAACGCAATCACATACCGTGTCGATCGGATCGGTAAAGACGGATGGCTTCGAAAGCCAGTGCGAGCGGCGTTCATATCCATGACGATGCTTCTCGAGCGTTATCACCGGCGTCGTACGGGGCCGGCTGGTCATTGGCGCCATGGACCAGTCACGAAGAACCGCCTTGAAAATCGGGAAGAGCTCATCGCACCCATTGAATGCCGCCAGGGATTGCAGCCCGCTGAAAGAGAAGTATTTGCGCTGGAGGTTCAAAGATGCATCCTTAAATCGAGGGGACTCACCCGTGCCGGGGAGCCCCTTGATTTATCTTTGGATTTAGGGATTGGAAGGTCTCATACACCGCCTTTAATACCGCCTTGGATTCCGGACGACGTCGACGGGCCGGAAGCGCTCCGACCACGGCCCCGGCCTCTGCCACGGCCCTGGCCTCTACCACGGCCTTGGCCCCGGCCTCTGCCGCCACTAGCGCCAGTGGCACCGGTTGCCCCAGTGGCACCGGTTGCTCCGGTGGCACCGGTTGACCCGGAAGCACTGGATGGTCCGGAAGCCGAGCTGGCGCCCCTGCCCGAACCGCCGCGGGATCCGGAACCTCCACCGCGGCCTCTACCGGAACCACCACCGCGGCCTCTACCGGAACCACCACCGCGGCCTCTACCGGAACCACCGCCGCGGCCACCACCGGAACCACCACCGCGGCCACCACCGGAACCACCACCGCGGCCTCCTCCGGAACCTCCACCGCGGCCTCCTCCGGAACCTCCACCGGCGCCTCCTCCGGAACCACCGCCGGAGCCTCCTCCGGACCCACCACCGGAGGATGCCCGGGCATCATCACTCAAAGTCATCAGCATCGGGGCCGCATAGGCCGCCACGGTCAGCATGCCCAGCCGGGCCAGCGCTTTCCGCCGGCTGTGGTCCACGGACCCCGTCTTCATATGAATGATTGAATTCTCTTGGTCGGTTTTCATGATCGTCTCCTTTTTTTAATGAAGCAAATAGGGCCCTTAATCAACTCTTTGCCAACTGCCGTCAGTCTGCCGGCAGACATCGCGCCCATGCTCTCGAATTCGACCTCTGACGCTATAGACACTCCGGTATTCACGGCAGGACTGATTACCGGATCCGGTATAGCTGGTTACCGGAACCAGCATGGCCGAGATGTCTCCAGACTTGCTGCGCCAGAAGGAGGCGCGGCCGTCCCTGTTCTTGCTGAGGGCCGACTGCAGGGTTTGATTGAGTTTGGCCTGGTCTCTCTGAGGAAGCACGGTGCTGTTAAATCCGTGAGCCACCAACTCACGCCGGGTGTTCGCACGGCGCCGGTGGCGGTCCTCGCGGATAACGTAATGACCGACTTCCGGTGCGTAATAAAACCGGCGGGTCGCCTGCCAGGAGCCGCTGGTCGTGGAGAACCGGCTGCAGGCCATAACAATGGCATTAAATTCTCCGGCCGGCACGGCTACCCGGGTGGTACCTTCCACGGTGCAGGTCCAGTTTCGGTCGATCTGTTCGGTCGTGCGGCCGTCTTTGTGGGTTATGGTCTGGGAAAATACGAACTGCTCCCGTTTGCCTGCGGTAGGCGGCCATAATAAGTCCGGCCGTGCGGCCGTGCGGCCTACACTGGACCGATTGGCACTCGACCAGGTCAGGTCGGGAATGATGAAGTTGGGATAGCCGTTGCTCGTGACGCCGTTGTGGTGCTTCCAGGTAACCATGCCGTCCGACACCGAAGTCACCAGAACGGACGTACCGTCGTCGTAAACGAAGTATTCGCCCGGAACATAATCGGGCAACCGTGTTTTCGCGAGAAGGTCCTGATCGGTTTCCGTAGGGATGGGATAGCGACCGCTGGTCTGACAGCCTGCCACAAAGAGCAGCAATGACAACATGACCATTACGGCCAAGCCGGGGAATTGTACGCGCTTTGTTTGAATGGTTACCATATTGACGATATCCTTTCGCGCTTGGCATCATTAAGCCGAGAGCCAAAATCTTGGATTTAGTTACCGTTACCTCCGGCGCTTGAACGGCATGCGCGTTCCCTCTCTGTTAAGTCCAACGTCTGGCGAAGCCTGTTTTATCCCGATGCATTGTTTTTTTCGGTCGACCCGATGGTTCTTCTAAAAAAAGGCGGATCATTGGTGGGGGACGATCCAGTCGCCCTTCGCAGTCCGGCACGCCAGACCGTAAAAGGAATGCTGATTTCCGCGGCCCGTCACGGTCTGGACATACTGGCGGCAGTAGGCGCCGCTTTTTAGCTGAAAAGTTGCCGTGGGTGTGGTTGTACCTGAAAACGTTTGTCCGGCCACATGCCAAGGCAAAGGCACACCGCTCGGGTTATTCTCCAGGGCCATCTGGAAATTGGTGTTTACCTGAGACTGCATACCCTCATCCAAATGGTCTAGGGGGGGCAGGATGGCCACGAGCTCGATGGTGCTACCGGGACGGCGCCCGGGGTATTGTCGCGCTAGTTTGACGTAATGTCCCGCTTCCCGGGCATAATACCAGGTCCGGATTTCGCGCACCCTGGTTTTGCCCAGGCCACCACCGGAGAACCGGCGGGCAACAATTTTCCAGGCATCGAAAGCCCCGGCTTTTACACGAACCTTCTCCCGGCCGACGACTTCCACCCGCCAATTTGACTGGTAGACGTGAACCTTCCCTGCGGCATCCCACCATCGACCCGACTCGGTATATCGCACCATTTTACCGGCAGTCAAAGGCCACAGTGAGGTTTCCGAGGATCCGCCCAGCCAGTTGCTGCGCTTGCGGAAACTGCGGGTCCCGGAGCGGGTGCCGCTCTCCCACTGGGCACGGCGATAGGTGAAATCGGAGAAGCCCGTCGACAAATAGCCGCGCTGATTCCGCCAGGTTACGCTATCCTTGGTCACGGCATCAACGGTCTCCGTCTTCCCGTTGGAGAAGATATATGTTGTTCCTTCCTGGTAAACAGGCAATGGTACGGAATCTGGTATCGCGGCATCGTGGCGAACCGTTGAAGCGCATCCCCAGATTCCCAACACCAGCAGGACCTGACAGGCAAAACTCCGCCAAGGCCTGGCTAAGCCCGACGCAATCTCGCTGGTATGATGTCGAAAGTGATCTCGACTGAACACGCCATCAAGCTCCTCGGATCACGTCCCGGGCATGAATAGGGCTGCCGTCCGCCAATCCGATTTCCCCATACGGTAGGCCATGCCTCGGTAAGTTCGTTGGGTGTCGCCGGTTATCAGTTCCATGGTGAATCCTCGATAGTACTGGCCATCCTTGTTACGATAAGTCTTGATGGGGGTGATGATGATGCGCTCTCCCGCGGCATCGAGATCGAGTGCCAGCGGGTCGCCACTCAGTTGGGTTTCGAGGGACTGACTGATGAATTGCCGGTAAGCGGAGAGAGGCTGGAAAGATGGCCGTTGGCCAGGTGGGGCTGCGGTCGGCTGGAAGATAATCCCTAAACCGACACCGACCACCACCAGGGCCAAGGCCGCGGCCAGTTTCACCGCCGGGAAGTGCCCCCTTGGCCACAACCGTCGTTTTTCAGGGTGGGGCGCAAACACGTTCAGAAGGCGATGGGGCACAGGTTCATGAAGCGCCTCATTGCTGCCGGCACGCAACAGCACCGTCGTGCGCATGGCCTCGATGACAAACCGCCTGGCGTCGGCATCATTATCCAGGTAGCGTTCCACCGATTGCATGGTTTGTGGGTCCAATTCACCGTCCATGTAAGCAGAAAGCGTGAAGTGGTCGAATTCGGCTGCCATGGCTATTTTCTCCCTTTGTCAAGCTGGTGGACTTTCAAATTCCGGGGATTGTTTTCCCGGAATTGGATTCCCAGCATTTCGCGTGCCCGGGCAACCCGGCTGGCAACGGTACCCACCGGCACTCCCAGCACGGAAGCCGC
>JASJED010000177.1 GCA_030065585.1 Desulfobacterales bacterium
TCCACCATCCAGTCCAGATAGGTCCGGATGATGGTGGCCTCGGCGGAATCCGCATGCATCTGATCCAGGCGCCGCAGTTGTTTGCGGGCTTCATCGCGCGCTTCCGTGGGCATCTTGGCCTTGCGGATCTTGCGCTCGTATTCTTGGACTTCACGGGTCTTGTCGTCGGCTTCGCCCAACTCGCGATGGATCGCGCGCATCTGCTCGCGCAGGAAGTAATCGCGTTGATTTTTGGAGATCTCGTCTTTTACTTCGGACTGGATTTTGGCCTGGATCGCCGAGAGGTTCATCTCCCGGGACAACAATTCATTGACCTTTTGGAGTCGCGCGACCGGATCGACGATCTCCAGGACTTCCTGGGATTCATCGATCTTGAGCTTGAGATTGGAGGCCACCAGATCCGCCAGTTTGCCGGGATCTTCGATGCTCTCCAGGATCGTATTGACATCCGAGGACAATTCCCCGCGCAGGGCCAGGATCTTTTCGGAGTACTCACGCACGTTGCGCATCAGCGCTTCGACTTCGATGTCGACGTCTTCCAGAGGCGTTTCGTCGATGGGTTCGAGCTTGACCCGGTAGAAGCCGCGCTTGCGCACGTAGCGTGCGATGCGGGCCTTGGATACTCCCTGGACCAGCGTTTTGGCCCTGCCGTCCGGCAGTTTGAGCATCCGCAGAATCCGGCCCACGGTACCCACCTCGAAGATCTCATCCGGTTGGGGGTCTTCGGTGTTGGGATCTTTCTGGGTCGCCAGGAAGAGATAACCGTCCTTGCCGACCGATTCTTCCACCGCCCGGATCGATTTTTTGCGCCCCACAAACAGCGGCAGAAGCATATCCGTAAAAATGACCACGTCACGTACCGGCATCAGGGGCAGGACTCCGGGAATCACCGGTACCCCGTCCTCTTCATCGATAATCGTGACCAGATCGTCCTTGTCCGTTTCAGCCATAGTGACTCCTGATGATGCCATTGGGTTCCTGCGACGGAGGCCGTCACGCCCTGGTTGGTCGGCCATCGAACGCGGACGGTGCACGATCACCGGATAGCCTCGCAGGGAAAAAAACCCGCTTTCAGGCGAGCAAGTCTAAAAGTTTAAAATATAAGACCCACTTTTTCAAAAACAATATACCGCTTGATTTTTTAGCCCATGGCGCCTACAAATAACCATAATACGATGGGTTTACCCATCGTTTGCCGGGGTGACGGCCGCCTGCGCCGCAGGCCTCGGAATGGATCGCGCGGCCGCCTACTTGCCAAGGGATGCGCCGTTGGCAGGAGAAGAATGTCACCCAACCAGATCATGAGTCTATTCGTATTGCTTGGCGGCGCCTGCGTGGGCAGTTTTTTGAATGTCTGCATCTATCGTCTTCCCGCCGGACTCTCGATCGCCTACCCGCCCTCGGCCTGCCCGCAATGCCGGCAGCCGATCCGCTTTTTCGACAACATCCCCGTGCTCAGCTATCTGCTGCTGCGCGGCCGCTGCCGCAACTGCCGCGCCGCCATCGCCCTGCGCTATCCGCTCGTGGAGTTGATCACCGGCCTGGCGGCCCTGGCGCTTTTCCTGCGTTACGGTCTTACGGCCGCCACCCTGGTCTATTTCCTTTTCGTCGCCGTTCTGATCGTGATCACCTTCATCGACATCGATCATCAGATCATACCGGACGTGCTTTCACTGACGGGGATCCCGATTTTCTTTCTGGCCGGCGGGTGGCTGGCGGAAACCGTCTGGACCGAGGCCCTGATCGGCATTCTGGCCGGTGGCGGCAGTCTTCTTCTGGTCGCGCTGGGCTACCGCCTGATAACCGGCAAGGACGGCATGGGCATGGGCGATGTCAAACTGCTGGCCATGATCGGTGCCCTGATCGGCTGGCGCGGGGTGCTCTTCACCCTTTTTTTCTCATCCGTGAGCGGCACCCTCGTCGGGCTGTTTCTGATGGTGCGCTCCGGCGGCAGCTTGAAAACCAAACTGCCCTTCGGCCCCTTTTTGGCCCTCGGCGCCATCGCCTATATTTTCTACGGTCCGGAGTTGATTGACGCCTATCTGGGACTGACCGTATCTTTACGTTAATACTTGACGGGAATCCGTACCATGACCACAATCGCCATTATCTCCGACATCCATGCCAACCTCGAGGCGCTCGAAGAAGTTCTCCACGACATCGACGCCTTGGCGATCAGCAAAATCTACAGTCTGGGAGACAATATCGGCTACGGCCCTGAGCCGGAAGCCGTCATCCAGACCTTGGAGGCACGCGGTATTCCCTCGGTCCTCGGCAATCATGAACTGGCGGTCACCGATGCTTCCGAATTGGACTGGTTTAACCCCGTGGCCCGTGAATCACTGCTAAAAACCGTGGAGATGCTCTCCCCGGAAGCCATTGAATCGATTCACCAGTTCCCCTACTGCCGGGTGGAAGAAAATCTCCGTCTGGTTCATGGCTTTCCGCCGGATTCACCGGTGATCTACCAGTTTCAAGCCTCCAATGACGACCTGGTCCAGACCTTTACCGAACTGCAGGAGCAGATCTTCTTCACCGGCCATACCCACTATCCTGAAATCATCGAGTACGCCGCGGGCCAGATTCAGAAATACGCTTTCGGCCGCAAGCCCCTGCGTCTCAAAGCCGACGCCCGCTACATCATCAATGTGGGCAGTGTCGGACAGCCGCGGGACGGCAACAACAACGCCAAATATGTTCTCTTCGACCCGATCGCCCTGACGGTGGAACTGCGCTTCGTGCCCTACGACATCGAGGCCACCGTACAAAAAATCCTGGATGCCGGCCTGCCGGAGGCGCACGCCCTGCGCCTGCGCTGAAAACGACCCCGACGTCATGAAGAAGATCGGTCGGTATCATGTGCGGGGGCTTCTGGGCCAGGGCGGCATGGGGCGGGTCTACAAGGTGGCCCACCCGGCCATCGGCCGCATCCTGGCCCTTAAACGACTAGAACCGGCCGAGCCTTTGGAGCATCTTGTCGGAACGCCAAAACTGCGGTCCCTGTTCGAAGACGAGATCCGCCGCATGGCCGGTATCACCCATCCCAACATCCTCGAAATCCTGGATGCCGGTGAAGACTACCATGGCCCCTTCTATGTCATGGCCTACCATTGCAACAACCTGGGCCAGGAAATCGGGGAGACCTACCGTGCGGAGAGGCCCTCGCGTCCCCTGCCCGTTCCAATGACCGTGGATTACGGCCTCCAGATCCTGGAGGGCTTGGCCCGCCTGCACCATGCCGGCATCGTCCATCGGGATATCAAGCCCTTCAATATTCTCCTAACCGCCCACGACCAGGTCAAAATCTGCGATTTCGGTCTGTCGCGCCTGAGGGGCGAAGCCTTCAAGGGGCCGCCCACCTTGAAGGTCGGCTCACCCTTCTATGCCGCCCCCGAACAAGAACACAATCCAGATGCCGCCGGATTTGCCGCCGACCTCTACGCCACGGGCGTCATGCTCTACCGGATGTTAAGCGGCCGACTGCCGGAAGATCCCTGCCGGCCCGTCAGTCAAATGCATCCCGATCTGGATGCCGCCTGGGATGCTTTCCTGGCGCGGGCCCTCGCGCACGATCCCGCCCGGCGCTATGGACGTGCGACCGATATGCGCGATGACCTTGCCGCGCTGCAGACGCGCTGGCAATCCCAATGGGAAGATGCCTGCCGCGACCTGCCGGCACCACCACCGCACGCGCCCCCGAAGCAAACGGCGGCAAGGGAGGCAATCCGCGCCACAGCGCTCAAAACCCCACCCCGCCCGCAACCGTCGCAATTCGGCCTGGACGCCCTCTGGCGCCCGCGGCGCTATCGTGATCATCGTTTCACGGCCGAAGCAAACGGGGCGGTTCTAACGGACCAGGCCAGCGGATTGACCTGGCAGCGGGGCGGTTCCGATTTTACCCTGGACTGGCATGCCGCCGCGGCCTATATCGATCATCTCAACCGCGAGGGCTTCGGCACCCGGCGCAACTGGCGTCTGCCCACGATCGACGAATTGATCACCCTGCTGCGACCCAACCCGCAGGGCAGCGACCACTGCCTGCCGCCGGTCTTCGACCAACGGCCCCGACGGCTGTGGAGCTGCGATCGCCGCACGTTTACGAGCGCCTGGTACGTCAACTTGAATCTGGGCTTCGTATCCTGGCAGGACTTTTCCTGTCACAATGCCATCAAAGCCGTTAGCGCACCTGCGGAGGTTTAGCCCCCGCTTCCTTTTTTCAAATCGCCAGGCTAGCTCCGCCGCCGCCAACAAGGTGTCGGAAGCGGTCCCCTGCAACCCGGCGCACCAATCAAAAAGGCAGGGGAGATCTCCCCTGCCCTTCTTTGAAACCACTTCTATCGATGATGTCAGTACGTGCGCAACCGCTGGATCGCTATCCCCACCACTCCATATCGTCGGCGGTGGTGCGGAAATCGGCTTCCACCAGCTCAGGCATCGGCATGTCCTTGGTCTCCTCGAGGTGTTTGGCGGTGGGTTTGCCCACCAGCATAAGCCGTTTCTGGGGGCACTTCTCAAAAGCTTTGTGCAGATCCTCGGAAAATTCCTGGCAGTAGGCGTTGTAATTGATCGAAGAGAGATTGTCCTCGATCGTGAAGAGGCTGCAGGCTTTCGCACAGGCCTTGCACCCCACGCAGCCCACCGTGCAGACCTCCTTGACGGCCTTGCCGAAATCCTTGTTGGCACAGGTCACCGCCAGCATGCGTTCGAATTTGAACGGCGACATGGTGATAATGTTGCGCGGACAGACCTGGGCGCAGGCGCCGCAGCCGATGCACTTGTCATAGTCCACCGTGGCCAGTCCGTCGCGGTTGTGGATCGCATCGTAGTTGCAGGCCTCGACGCAGTCCCCGTAGCCCAGGCAGCCGTAGATACAGCCCTGGACCCCGGAAACGATATTGACCGCCGCACAAGTCTGCTCGCCGCGGTATTCGTGGCGTTTGCGTTTTTGGTCGGTGTGCGCCCCGCAGTGAACAATGGGGCGGTAGGGCAGCGTGTCGGTCAGTTCGACCCCCATGATGCCGGCCACCGCGGCGGCGCAGCTCTCGCCGCCCACCGGGCACTTGTTGACCGGTGCGTCCGCGCCCACGATGGCTTCGGCATAGTCGCTGCAACCCACAAAACCGCAGCCGCCGCAGTTGGCCGCCGGCAGGACGTCCATGATGGCCGTGATGCGCGGATCCACCTCCACATAAAATTTCCGGCTGGCCCATCCCAGGATGTAGGAGAGCACCACGCCCATGGCCAGCAGCGTGCCGGCGGAAAGGCCTACGGTTACGAAATTCATACGACGTTCTCCATATGATTGATGCTCAGCCGTACCGCCGCGATCAAGGGTGCGATTGCTCGGCCGTGGGCATAGTGGTCTTTTGGGCGGCGATGATCGCCTCCGCCGGGTGTTCTTCGATGCGCGCCGCGGCACTCGGCTTTTCGGCCGTCAGGGCTTTCTTGAGGCCGCTGTCCACGCCGGTAAAGCCCATGAAGGCCAGGGCCATGATCCCCGAGACGATCATGGTGATGCCGGCGCCCTTAAAGGGTTCGGGCACATCGCACAAATCGAGTTCTTCCCGGATGCCGGCCATGATCACGATGGCGATCGTGAAACCGACACCGCCGAAGATCGCGAGGATCAGCGAGCGTCCCAGATCCCAGGCCGCGGACGGATCGTCCACGCCCACGATGTTGCTCATGATCGTCAGACAGGCGAAGAGAATCGCGCAGTTGGTCGTTATCAGGGGCAGGTAGACGCCGAAACTCTTGTAGAGTGGCGGGTAGAACTTGCGCACATACATCTCGACGAACTGCACCGAAGAAGATATGGCTAGAATGTAGACGATATAACTCAAGATCGTCAGGTCGATGCCGGCGGCCGTTTCGGCGGGGACGAAAAACCCGGCGATCCAGCGCGACAGGGGCGCCCCGGGCACCAGCACGAAGGTCGTGATGGCCCAGCTGATGAAAGCCGCGATGGTGATCACGAAGGTCACCGCGCAGCCCATGCCGAAAGCCATGTCGATGCGTCGCGAAACCCCCACGAATGGGCAGATCCCCACGAAATAGTGCAGGACGAAATTGTTGATCAGGGCGGCCCCGAGGGCGATCAGGATGATATCGATCAAATAGCTCATGTTACGCTCCCTCGCTTTGGGCCGGTTCGAGCACTTCGCGGACCGGGCGCTGCGCGCGCACCGTTTCATACCAGTTGACCAGGCCGATCAGCAGGCCGAAGGTCAAAAAAGCGCCCGGCGGCAGCACCATGACCACCCAGTCCGGCCAGGCCGCCGGCAGAACCGGGATATCGAAGAAATTCCCGGTGCCCAGGATTTCACGCACGGCCGCGATGGCCGAGATGGCCAGCCCGAACCCGATGGACTGCCCGATGGCGTCCGCCCCGGCCACGAACACGGACTGTTTGGAAGCGCAGACTTCACAGCGGCAGATGATGATGCAGTTGACGATGATCAGCGGGATGTAAGGCCCCAGGGTCTTGCTCATCTGGTAGAGATAGGCCGCCAGAAAACGGTCGGCAATGGTCACGAAAGTGGCGATCGTCAGGGTGAAGACCACGATGCGCAGATGCGGCTTGAGCAGGTTGCGGATCAGGCTGGTGATCACATTGGCGCAGAAGAGCACGAAGAGCACCGCCCCCGTCATGGTGAGCGCCGATTTCATGTTGGCCGTCACCGCCAGCGCAGGGCACAGCCCCAGCAGTTGCCGGAGCACCGGGTTCTCGGGCAGAATCCCCTGAATGAAGCGTTCGGTTGCCGTGGGTTGATCCGCCATGGTTATTGTCCTTTGGCCTTGTCCGTCAGCGGTTGGCGCAGGTCGGCCACCGCCGTGTTGATAATATCCGTCACCGCCTTGGAGGAAATGGTCGCACCGGTGATCGCGTCGATTTCATGGCCCGCCTTGGCCTGGCCCTTGACCGGGGCCAGCGGCTTGGCCGTGGACTTGTCCAGAAACTGACCGCGCCAGCCGGCTTCCAGGATCTTGTTGCCCAGCCCAGGGGTCTCCTTCTGATCGAGTACGAACAGACCGGTGATCTTTTCCACCTGAGGGTCGAAGCCGATCAGGATCTCGATTTTATCGGCATAGCCCTGCCCCGCGCTCTTGGTGACCCAGCCCGCCAGCCGCCCGTCGGATTTGGTTTCGTAAACATTGTAGCGCACGGTCTTGCCGGCTTTTTCGACGCCGACCGACAGCGGCTTGATCTCCATTCCGGTTTCCGACAATTCCTTGGCATGAGCGGCGCCAAAAACGAGCTCCGGCACCCGTTCCAGGGTTTCATTGATCTTGTTGGCTTCGATGGTCGGACCCAGCACGATCTGCATGCCGGCCAGCAGCCCGCCGAAGCAGATCGCCAGCACCAGCACCAGCCAGGCCTGGGAGAAAAAATGGGTTTTGCCTTGTGCTGTCATGCCGATTGTCGTCGCTCCTTGTCTTGAAATTCGGTCGTCGGCCTTGCACTTGTCCTGGTACTCGCCTTTATGGCCGGCACCGCCTCAGGAGGTCGATGCCCCCAGCGGCCGTGGAATGGTCCAGCGATTGATCAGCGGGGTCAGGCAGTTCATCAGCAAGACGGCAAACATGACGCCGGCAGGATAACCGCTGAAAAGCCTGAGCAACATAATAAAACCCCCTACGCCCAGCCCAAAAATGAATTTACCTTTGGGGGTCAAGGGGCTCGAACAGGGATCGGTGGCAATAAAAAAAGCACCGAAGAGCAAGGAGCCGCCGCAGAGATGGTGCAGTACGGTCCAGCCCGAATCCATGTCGACCAAATTGGCGATGCCCCCCAAAACCGCAGCCGCGCCGATCACGCCGGCCGGGATTTCCCAGGAAGCCGATCGCCGAATGCAAAGATAGATGCCGCCGATCAAACAGGCCAGGGCACTGGTTTCACCAAGCGATCCATTGGTGAGGCCTAAAAACAGGGCGGCCAGGGGCGTCACCACACCCGTTTGTTTGAATGTGTCCAGCGGGGTCGCCTGGGTGACGGCATCGATGCTGCTGTTGACGTCCTGATAACCGGAGGCCGCCAAAGCACTAGCAAAAGCGATCATCACAAAGGCACGGCCCACCATGGCCGGGTTGAAAATGTTCATACCAATGCCGCCGAATATGGCCTTGCCGATCCCGATGGCCACGAAGGAGGCAATGACGCCCACGTACCAAGGCGCCGGGCCGGGAAGCGAAAGGGCCAAAATGATGCCGGTCACCAGAGCGCTGCAGTCCTTGAGCGGCACGGCGCGCCCGCGCATCCGGGCAAACAGGGCCTCGGCCGCCAGACAGCTGATCACACAGATCGCGAGCTGCTTGACCGCGTATAGGCGGAACATGTAGAGCGCCATGGCAATAACCGGCACGAGGCCGATAACCACGTCCAGCATGATGCGCTGGGTCGTAAGGGCCTGATCGGCCAGATGCGGCGAAGGTGAAACGTGGATGACGGGCGCCGCGCTTTCGGTTTCCGGTGTTTGGCTTAAGATGTTGTCCGTCATGTCTTTCCGTAAAATAAGTTGCGATTCATTTTTCAGAATGCGGTGCCGATAATGGGTCCGTCCTGTGGTTTACTTGCGCTGGCTGGCGATGACCTGGGCCTTGCCGGTACGGATCAACTGCACCAATGGAATGCTGGCCGGGCAGGTGAAAGTGCAGCAGCCGCATTCGAAACAGCCCATGATGTGATAGCGCTGGGTCAGGTCGACATCCTTGGCGCGGGAGGCCAGGGCGATCTTGGTGGGCACCAGGCCCATGGGGCAGGCGTCGACACAGCGCCCACAGCGGATGCAGGCCGTTTCTCCGGCTTTGCGGACATCGGCTTCGGTCAGCACGGTCACGCCGCTGGTACCCTTGGTAATCGGGGCATCCAGGTTGGCGAAGGCAAAGCCCATCATGGGCCCGCCGGAAACGATCCGGGCCGCATCGGGTTTGAGTCCCCCGCAATAATCGATCAGTTCCCGGTAGCTGATGCCGATCGGCACCAACAGGTTCTTGGGCTGCCGGATACCGGCGCCGGTGACACTCACCACCCGGTGGGTCAGGGGTTTGCCGCGCAGCACGGCGCGCGCGATGGCCGCCGCGGTGCCGACGTTGCTGACCGCCACGCCAATGTCCAGCGGAAGCCCGCCCATGGGCGTCTCCCGTTTGAGAACCGCCGTGATGAGCTGTTTTTCGCTGCCCTGGGGGTATTTGGTCTTGAGCACGGCGATTTGAATACCGGTTCCGGCGGCGGCTTGGCGCAGCGCTTCGATGGCCTGCGGCTTGTTGTTCTCCACCCCGATGATGATCGTGCGGGCGCCGGCCGCGCGGGCCACCAGCAGGGATCCGGCCACCACGGCCCGGGGGGCCTCGAGCATGACGCGGTAGTCGGGTGTCAGAAACGGCTCGCATTCGCAGCCGTTGATCAGCACCGTATCGATGGGTTTCTCGTCGTTGCGCGTGTATTTGACATGGGTCGGGAAAGCGGCCCCGCCCAGACCGACGATACCGGCGGCGGCAATGGCATCGGTGATTTCCTGGGCATCGCGCCGATCAATGCCTTCATAGGTCCACTCGCCGCCCAGGACATCATCGAATAGCGCCTGCCCCTCGAGCTGTTCACCGTCGGCCTTGATGGGCATGACCTGCACATGCCGCGCGTTGGGCAGCGTGGCCACCGCCGTTTTAAGCACCTTGCCGGCGATCGGGGCATGCAGGGGCGCCGATACGAACCCCCCGCCCTTGCTGATCATATCCCCCATGG
>JASJED010000178.1 GCA_030065585.1 Desulfobacterales bacterium
CATAAATGTTTTATCGAAACCGTCACCCCGCTTACACTCACAGCCAAATCATGTAAAGCGCCGATTTGGGACTCTTCCTCATCCATTCGGCGCGTGACCCGGTCCACCCTTGAAGATACCGCTTTTACCGTTTAGGAGGCGGAAAACGGCGAGCGCGGCCTTAAGCTGTGCGGGGAAATCGATGCCCGGCAGTTGAACTGCATTCATCAGAGCATCAGGTGCCCGCCACATACTTTCAGGGTCCTGAAGCATCCGTTTTTGATTCAAAGGGAATCCAAAAGGCCACATTGGTGCCCTTATGCAATCGACTCTGTATATCGAAACAGCCGCCTAGCATTCTCACACGTTCGTTCACGGATGCCAGTCCCAATCCTTTTTTGTCTGAAGTAAATAATTCGATCTTTTCGAAATCGAATCCTCGACCACAATCTTCGATCTTAAAAGAAACCTTGTCTGTCACTTTGGTTATCTCAACTTTAACGAAATTTGTCTCCGCATGTTTCCAGATATTATTCATAATTTCTTGAATAATCCTGTAGATCGTGATCTCGACCTCGGGTGAAAACAACCTGTCGATGTTGGCGATCTGTTTTTCTATTTTTATCGAGGCATATCCAGAGAATTCATCAACCAGCGAATGCAGAGAAGCTGTCAAGCCCAAGTCGTCCAGAAATATGGGTGTTAAACCGTGAGAAATTTGCCTTACTTTTTCGATGAGTTGGTTGGTGTATTCCAAGGTGTTTTCGCATTCCCTATGAAGATTGACCCGATGCTGCGGTAAACTTTTTTGGAGATTCTGGATTCGAATTTTCAGGTACGCAAGAGTCTGGCCAAGATCGTCGTGTAAATCCGATGCGATCCGTTTTCTTTCCATTTCCTGAGCGGTTAACAGGCTGAATGAAAGGTCGCGTATGGTTTCCTCGGCTTTAATACGATTGGTTACATCCCTGACAGCACCAATGATTTTTTTGCGAACATTGGAAATGAAGGTTCCTACATAAATTTCGCCAGGGAAAATCGTACCGTTTTTCTTTTTGAAATAATGCAAATGAGCGTATTTATAACCGGAAATATGCATGCCGATTTTCCCGGCCGCGGTCATGGCGTTATCTTTTTCTACGGATATGTCCTCAACCGTGAGTTTCGCAAACTCATCTTTCGTATACCCGAATAAATCAGTTGCGGCCGAATTGGCATCTTCGAAGTGCTTGCTGTGGGCGTCGAAAATCATAACGGCGTCCGATGCATTATCGAAAAGCTGTCGGTATCGCGCTTCACTTTCCTGCAGCTCCACATAGGCGCGTTTGCGTTCGGTAATGTCCCGGCAGGAAATAAGCATTGTACCGCCCTTTATGGAGACAAGCTTAACATTCACGAGTACAATATGGGTTGCACCGGACTTATCCTGAATTTCGCGTTCGATGTTTCTAATTTCACCTGAAGCGATCAATTCAGAACGATTGAGATCATGCATATCCAACAAATTATTGATATTGCTTAAAGCGCTGACCTCTTCATAGGAGCGGCCAAATATCACACTGACATTGGGGCAAATATAGGTAAAATCCCCCTTATCGTCGGTTATAAATACGGCATCCGAAATATTGCTTAAAATGATCCTGTGCAGCTCTTCGGATTCGCGCAGCGCCTCATCCGCCTTCTTGCGCGCTGTGATGTCCACGCCGAAAGACTGGTACGAGATAATCTTTTTCCGGTCGTCGAAGATTGCGCGGTTTGTCCAACGCTGCCAACAGATTTTTCCGTTTTCGGCCAGAACCGGGTGCTCGTGTGACTGGGTCGGCGACGCGATGGTCAACGCCGCTATGTTTTCCATGACGGTTTGGTGATCAGACTCGGGAATGAGCGATAGGAAATTCGATCCGACCAGCTCCTCGCAGCGCTTGTCAAAGAAATCGCAATACGCCTTGTTGACAAACGTGATTTCACCTCCCGGTAAGAAACTGCAAATCAGCGCCGGCAGGTCTTCGATAACCGCTCGATAGCGATTCTCGCTTTCCTGCAGCGCGTTTTCCGCAAGCTTGCGGTCGGTAATATCAAAAATGGTGGTTTGGATGGCCGGCTGACCCTCCCATTGGACGATCATTACCCTGTTTTCCAACCAGACGAGCGACCCATCCTTGCGAACCCCCTCGTATTCGTAATGAATGGGTGCGTTTCTTCCCTTCAAGCGCGCGTCCTTGTACGCGATCATCCGTCTTTGATCGCGCGGCGAGATCAGGGGTATGATCGAGTCCATTTTGAGGATCTCTTCAGGTAGATAGCCATGGATAGACGCCCATTGTTTGTTGACAAAAAGGGGCTTGTGGTCGCGATGAATGAGTACGCCCTGAATCGACCCTTCAATTAAATTCCGAAAGCGACGTTCGTTAGTTCCCATTTGTAATGCGGGCGAATCGCCTTTGGATTTTTGAAGATCATCGTAAAAATGTAATTTTGTCTCGAGTTCCCTTAGTTTGGCTTCGAGGTCTCTTCTCGTCGGTTTTGGGATCATAATGGCCACCAATTGTTTTTCGGGCGAAGCGATTTCCGATCTGGTTTATCAAAAATTAAGAGATGCAAATCAGGAATGCAAATATTATAATGGACTGGAATCGCATTGAAGAGCGTTTGTCCGGTATTATTTTCAAAATAAACAATTTATATTAATGCGGGCATCACCCTCCAAAAAGCAAGCCCCACTGCCGCTAAACGCGCTATCGGCGGACAGACGGGTATACTTTTTACCACGACCGGCAATCAGCCGCACGCCTAACTCTACGGGCCTGCAAGGCGTCGGTACATTCGACAATGACCATTTGACCTTCAATGATCGGAGCGGATCTGACGATCAGCAGTGAGGTGGATACGGCACCTGTCAGGACATTTGCCTGCCTAATCCGTATTTGAAAGCCGAGCGATGAAAGATTACACGATCATTCTCGCGGATGACCATACATTGATGCGAGAAGGCATCAAGTCTCTGATCAACAAGGTGGAGGGGTTCGCCGTTATCGGTGAGACCGGTGACGGGCTCGAGTTGCTCAAACTGCTGAAACGGAATTCACCTGACATGGTGATCCTGGACATCGCGATGCCCGGACTGCGGGGTATCGAAGCGGCGCGCGAAATTCACACCCTTTACCCCGATATCCATATCCTCATCCTGAGCATGCATAAACGTGAGGAGTTTCTTTCCATGGCATTGGCGGCGGGGGCTAAAGGCTACCTGTTGAAGGAGGACTCGGGGGACGAACTGCTCCAAGCCATCGAACAGATCAAAGCCGGCAAGACCTACCTTTCCAGAGCCTTGGCCAGCGCGTTCCCGAACGCCATCATCGCCATCTGCCGAGGTGATCACAAGGCCGCGCCCGACCCCCTGACTCCCCGCGAACGTCATGTGCTCCAACTGATCGCCGAAGGCCATGCGGACCGGCAGATCGCCGATCGCCTTGGCATCAGTATCCGAACGGTCCATCGTCATCGTGCCAGCATAAGATCGAAATTAAACCTCAAGCGCACGGCCGATCTTGTCCGTTACGCCATTTCCCAGGGATATACCGCAGGCCTGCCCTGATCCATCCAGGATGCTGCCGGCAGCCGCCATTCGTTTTCTTCATACCCAAAATTCAGGAAGGCTTCATACGGCCCCGGCAGCTTGGGGCAGGGTGCCGAATTAAAGTGATTACCAAAATATTATGCAGTGGGTATTATTACCCATAATCCGCCCAAAAATTATGCAAATTTGCGAATTGCAGGTGCAATTCGATTCGTTTTACAAGGTAAGCCAGCGATTAAGCCATTGTCCTGCCGTGCTGGTGATCTCAGCTTGTTTTTACGCTTCCTGGTGCGCTTCCTCATCGCTCCCCAAACGGTACCTAAGGCAGGATGAAATCATAAGGTTCAATTTTGAGGAGGGGGCATGCCGGTCGTTAAGGAAATAGAAGGGAAGTCGCCCGCTGGTGCTCAGCCGCCAACATTTACCGAATCAATCCGGCCTCCGCAAGACGCCTATCCTGTTCAATCAACAGATGGCCCGCAGGTCGACGCCAATTCCTGTCGGATTCTTGTGGTGGATGACGATCCCACCATCCTGAATCTGGTAGCGAAGATGGTTGAGCGGCTTGGTCACTATGCGACCGCCGCCGAAGATGCAATGGCCGCCCTCTTTTATTTGGCCGCGGCCCACTATCACCTGGTGATTACGGACTATAAAATGCCTTTCATGGACGGCTATCAACTGGCTGCACGCATAAAGGCGCAACACGGCGGAACCCGGATCATTATCATGACCGGCCATTGTGAAGAGGAAGTTACCAATTGGCTGCATGGATCTGGTATTGCCGACGGCTTTTTATTCAAACCGTTCGACTTGAATGCCCTAAAAGAGAAGATCGAAGCACTTAATGACCGACACGATGACGCCATCAGGCACGTTAACGCATGGGGAGGCTAAAACATGGCGCTAAATTTCCGAATTGCATCCAAAGAACTCAATAATCAATGCACGGCGCTAAAGCTGTTCGGCGATTTTGATGGCTCTTCCGCTTGGGAATTGATCAATGCGCTCGACGAAAATACCAGGGAGACCGGCCAAATCGCCATTAACACGGATGGTTTACGCGCCATCCATGCCTTTGGGCTTGATGTATTTCTCCCCATTTTGTCCAAACTGAAGAAAACCCGTGCGAATATCCAGGTGACCGGTCGGTTCCGTGAAGTTTTCCAGGACGCCTGACCGGCTAAGGTTGTCCGATGGTTGAAGGGGCCATTTTCCCAACTTGTGGTCGGTAGATTGAATAAGGATCGGGTTGGCGGCGATGCCCGTCTGAAAAATGGAGGTTGGCAATGAGTATTCGCAAGCAGTTTCTGAAAAGCAAACCTGTGTGCAAGGTCACATTTAAAATTCCGGATATAGTCAGCAATGATGTCGAGAACGCGCATGTCGTCGGTGAATTCAATGACTGGTCGACCTCGGCCACGCCCATGAAGCGATTGAAGAACGGCGCGTTCACCGCCACCGTGGACCTGGCCCCAAACCGTTCCTACCAGTTTCGTTATTTGCTGGGGCAATCAAGGTGGGAAAACGACCCGGAAGCCGACGGTTATCTGCCCACCCCCTATGGGGATAGTCAGAATTCGGTGATCAGTCTGTAATATAGTGTCCGTCCAGAAATGGTAGATTTTGGTTCAGGCCAAGACCGCAGCGCTTTTGAACCCGCAGGCGTAGCTCAGACTACGTCGAGGATTTCAAAAGAGCGAGAACGCCGGCCTGGGCCGAAAGATGCCTTTTATGGATGGGCACTAATCTAACAATCCGGGAATATAGCAACCACTGAAACAGTCAACCCCCTAAGTGAAGGTGTAACAGGCAGCGATGGAAAATCAGGACAAACGAAGAATCGCATCGCGACACCCCACCGAGGCCGCTGTCGCGTGTCGACCTTTTTACAGCAACGGAACCACGATTACCGCCGATGCGGTCATGCGTAATTTTTCAAAATCCGGATCCTATATCGAAAGCGCGCATGCGTTTAAGATCGGCACCATCATCCAGTTGCGGATGGTGCAGTATCCATCCCTTTTAAAATCCCTTGATTGGGATGATCGACCGCGATCCTCATGTCTGGCCGCCATTAAATGGCGACGCCAACTGGCTGATGAGAATGACGGGCCTTATGGTTTCGGTTTGAAATATCTCGACTAGGAGGGGTTTTGAAACCACTTCTGACCATTTGAAGGACCCGTGGATTCCTGCTCAGTTGAGATCAAGGGGTTCATCCTGAAACCGTGGTGCCGGGCTGCTTATCGCACACTCACATAACCGGGCCGCAGCCCATCTCTGGAAAAAACGATCTGCCACAACTGGTTCTTGCGGGCGCGAAAGGAGCCGGCACAGGCCAATAGATAGTAAGTCCACAAGCGGAAAAAACGGCCATCATAGGCGGCCTTGACCTGGTCCCAATGCGTCACGAAATTATGGTGCCAGGCGAGCAGGGTGGGGTCGTAATCCGCTCCGAAACTGTGCCAATCCTCAAGGACTAAAAGCTTTTCGGCGGCGGTTGCAATCTGGCGGCTGGAGGGCAGCATCGAATTAGGGAAGATGTATCGGGCCATCCAAGGATCGACCGACCGCACCGATCGGTTACCCCCGATCGTTTGGAGTAAGAACAGACCCCCGGCGGCGAGGCAGCGGCGAACCACACGCATGAAGGTGCGATAGTGAGCAACCCCCACATGTTCGAACATGCCCACGGATACAATGCGATCAAACGTCCCCTTCAGGCTGCGGAAGTCCATCAATTCAGTCGTTACCGGCAATCCTTGGCACCGTTGCCGCGCCAGTTTCATCTGCTCCCGCGAAACCGTTATCCCAACCACCTTGACACCGTATCGTTGGGCGGCATAGGCCGCCAATCCCCCCCACCCACACCCGATATCCAGCAAACGCATCCCCGGTTGAAGCTGCAGCTTGCGGCAAATTAAATCCATCTTTGATTCCTGCGCCCCGTCGAGATCATGTGCTTCTTTCCAATAGGCACAGGAGTAGTTCATCCATTTGTCCAGCATTAAAGCAAACAGGTCGTTGCCGATATCGTAGTGACGACGGCCGATGTCGAAAGCGCGCCAACGGCCCGGTGAGCAGGTGCAGGTAATTTTGAATCGGCACCACCATGCTTTGGCCGATCGCTTAAACTTCTGATCCAACCGGATTCTCAAAATACGATCAAAAAACTGGTCCAGGGCTTCACAGTCCCACCAGCCGTCCACATAGCTTTCGCCCAGGGCCATGGAACCTCCCGCTACCAGTCGTTTGTAGAAAAGGCTGTCGTGCACCTGGATATCCCAAGGATTGTTGCCGTTGGCCGTCACACCGGCCAATTCAAGCAATTCGGGGACGAGACAATGAGGTGCTGTTTTTCGCATGCGATCGCCTCCCTGATGGTTGCGATGTTTTGATGCCAAGCATTGGCCTCCTCATCACAACGGAACCTACCAGGCTTAAGTTCTTGATGCAAACTGCCGGGGCTTGCCGTCCTCTACGTGGTGGGCCGAGGTGGGCTGTCTGGCGAGGGGCGGCGATTTGCGGCGGGTGCCGTACAATCGGGTGCGAGGGTGGATCAGCGGAGCATGATTAGCGGGGCGATTCTTTATCGATGCCGTCGATCGGTGGGGGATGGGTGATCATAAACCAAGCCGTCGCCTTTTCTTCGACACTGTTCTCGTCGGCAAATCCACCCCACCATCGAAATATACGCAAAGCCTTGGGCAGGCACTTTACGACGCTCCCCGTTGCGATGATCGGTGCCCACTGCGGGTTGCTTGTCTTGGTGTGAATCTTCCTTGGCCATCGTCTCGTCGGTTATTTGGTTCACCAAGCGGTAAAGGTTGGCAGACACTGAAGAAGCCCTCCCGTGTATCCATTTATTCATGTTGGCGCTGCGGGTGGGCAACAGGCACGCATCACCTCAGGAAGCCAGCAAAGCGTAGGTAAAGCGTCGGAAAAGCGTTAGACCGGAGTAGTTATCCAAAATTAAACTAACCGGCCATCGGGTTGGAAGCAATTCGTAAATATGCTCAATTTTAATGATGATTGATGGGCAATACTACCCACTTGCGAATCGCCGCCGACGGATCCCTTTGTCAGGGTTGCGATGGTGCAACTGTTTTCTTCCCATAGAGGCGCACTGAAGCAATCCCAAGCCCGGCGAAGCTTCGGTGACCTTTCATTCGATCCGACATATTTTCAGCAGGTTGAAAATTAAATCGTAACGATGGTGCCCTTTGGCATGCCCTGTGCTCTCAATGGGGCCAAGGCGAATATAGGGCGCGTGGATCATGAAAACGGCAATTGCTGTCTGGAACAATCGCATCGCACCGGTTTTTGACGTGGCCCGCCGCGTGATCATCGTCGAATCCGATACGGCGCCCGGGGCCCGACCAACCACGGTCCTGCTGTCCGGCGACCAACCGCTGCAAAAAGTCCGGCAATTGTCCGCGCTGGGTGCCGAGAGCCTTGTCTGCGGCGCGATTTCGCGGGCGTTCCAGGCGGCCCTGACGGCCGGCGGTATCCGCGTGATCCCCTTCATCGCCGGCGATGTACAGGAAGTCATCGACGCCTGGCGGGACAAGCAATTCGAAGTCGACGCCTTCGCCATGCCGGGGCGTCGCCGAAGAAGCCACCAGATGACCGGCAGTGGCCAACCAAAGGAGGGTTGTATGGGAAACAATCGTAGCGGTGGAAGCCGGCGTTCGGGAGGGCGCGGGCAAGGCGGAAAGGGGCGCTGCCGGCAGGACCCGCAGCAGCCCGATCAATCCGCCGCCGCGGGCAAGGGTGCGTGTGTCTGCACGCAGTGCGGGCACAGCGAACCCCACGAGCGGGGTAATCCATGCCTACAGAGAAAGTGCCCCCAATGCGGGGCAAGCATGTCACGCAAATAGGACAAGGAGGTGGCATCATGCCGAGAGGTGACCGAACAGGGCCAATGGGAATGGGGATGCGCACCGGCCGCGCTGCGGGATGCTGCGGTGGTGAAGAGCGCCCCGGCTACAATACAGCAGGAATGGGGTGCGGCCACGGGCGTGGATTCCGCGGGACCGGTTTGGGACGCGGTTACGGAGGATGGTCCGATCGACCGGGTCGAGGCGGCTGGCCGCGCGGCAGGCGCTATGGCATCGAGACGCTGCCCTACGGCCGTCCGGATCCGGAAATGGAGCAGCGCATGCTGGTGCGTCAGGCCGAAGATCTTCAGACTCAGATGGACGCGGTCCGCAAGCGATTGGAGGATATCAATAACACCCCATCATCTTCCTGACCGATTGGATGCAGTCCATGCAAAAGGGGGTGTGTCGACCTAACGGTCGGTACAGTCGCCAGTCCATTCCTCCATTGCCGGAGAAGTCGCCCGGCGTCCGCCGAGCATATGCACGGCAGGCGCCGGTTGTGCAAACCATTCGTTATCGGATATAGGCATCACGCGCCTCCGAGCGGCGCATGATGAAGCAACCTTCCGCCTTTGAGGCCATGAGCTCCAGGGCCTGTGTTTTTCCCCCAATCCATTTTTTGTAAACAATTGACAAACTACAAAAAGAGACCATAATATGAACATATGCTCATTAGTTTGATGGGCGTCGGCTTCGGTGCGAAGCGTCTAATGGGCATGGATCGCCATCACAACTGATCGACCGGCAGCACCCCTTTGGCCGTGCAACAGCCGCCCTGCATTTATCATGGAAGCGGTAGACCATGCGCTTGAACAACCAAAACAAGCCCAAGTCCGTGGCGCCGGCCTCGACGGAAGCCATCCTGGAAAGTATCTCGGAAGGGGTTTTCACAGTCGACCGAGACTGGCGCATTACCTCGTTCAATCGGGCGGCGGAGGATATTACCGGTATTGCCCGCGAGGAAGCCTGCGGGCGGTATTGTTCCGAAGTATTTCGCTCCAGCATGTGTGAAGCCGACTGTGCCCTGCGGCAGACCCTCAAGACGGGCAAGCCGGTCATCGGCAAGAGCGGTTATGTCGTCAATGGCGACGGGGACCGCATTCCCATCAGCCTTTCGACGGCCGTACTGCGCGATGCCGCGGGCGGGGTCATCGGAGGTGCGGAGACCTTCCGTGATCTGAGCGAGGTCGAAGCCCTGCGTCGTGAACTGGTCGGACGCTACCGGGTCGGCGATATCGTCAGCAGGAGCCCTTTGATGGATCGCATTTTCAAAGTGTTGCCCGCGATTGCCGCCAGCCCCAGCACCGTTCTGATCCTCGGTGAAACCGGCACCGGCAAGGAACTCGTGGCCCGCACGATCCACGCC
>JASJED010000021.1 GCA_030065585.1 Desulfobacterales bacterium
CCTGAGTGCCGTCAGCATTGGTGTAGACGACATCAACACGGTAGGCACCCGGCTTCTTGAAATGAAAACCATACCTGCCACCGTTGAGGTAGACAGACTGGTAGAACGCATTGCCCGGTTCCAATATGGACGGGCGGATATTCATATCGGCATGGGCCAGAGGCACATAAGGTCGTTTCCTTCCATCCGGTCCTGTTATGCCTATGGCGACGTAGCCAAATTCGGGATCAAGAAGCGCGTGTACCGGCAGCGGCGTGCGGCTGATATTTTTAAGCCGGAGTTCAACGAATACGGCCTCGCCCATCTCGAAGACATCGCGGCGCGTGCGCACCTTCATCTCAAGACGAGAATCAACCTTGCCGGCCTGAGCAATTCCATGGTTTATTCCCCAGTCCTCGTTTCCCATCTGTACCCATTCCGGCGGGGCATGGCGCAGGAAAAGATTTTCCCCGTCGGTAAAGCGAAAATAGAACCGGTCATAGAACCATTGCTCGCTGTCTCCGGGTGAAGCCCTCCAGGGGTAGTTCATGAAGGTCAGGGCCTGGTCATCATTGACCATTGGGTCTGCCCAGTCGGGCGGCGTCCATGGCGTGGCGTTCTCTTTACCGAAAGGATGGTAGAGGTTGAAGCCATGACCGATCTCGTGAACAGTGACAAAAAAGAGGTCACGTTCCACAGCTTCGGCGGAGGGCGGGTTTGCCGACGGCTTGTCGCCGGCCGCATCAAAAAGCCAGTCGGCATGGGTAAAGATGGCCGTACCCTGACGATCGACACCCCCCGGTTCGTCATAAGTGCTGTCAAACAGCCAGCCGGCCCAGCCATTTTGGGCCAATTCCGCGATAAAGACCCACATCTTCCATTGCGGAACATTTTCAAATGCCGACCAGTGATCTTCCATTGCATCATGAAGTTCCTGCCGGGTCCAACCGCCTTCGCCACCACTGCCGATGGTATTGATGACGTTGCCTTCGGATGAATAAGTCACCTTTATGCCAGCTTTGGCATAGGCCGACTGAATATTCATCGAAATATTCGGCAAGTCATCCGGGCGGTCGGGGTGCGTATGCAGATTATAAGGCTGAACCGTAAGGGCATCATCTTCAGTGTCGATTTCAAATTCAACTTCGTGAAAATAGTGCGATGTGCGCTCGAGAGAATAGGGTCCGTAGGTTTTTCCACCTCCGGTGGACAGAAAGGAGACCTCGGCGTTCGGGTTGAATATATTGGAGAGGATAATTTCACACCGGTCGATGATGGTTGAAGTTCCCGGCCAGGTAAATTCAAAATTCTCGACGACCAGGGTCTGCCCAGTCAAAACCGATCCGGATTGGGCCGTTACCTGACCGATAAAATGCCTGCTTATGGCTCCCAGGGTATACAGGGTCTGTTTAGAGACGGTTCCGCTGACGACCGCTAAAGGATCGGTGCCGTCGATGTCGATGTGGAGCGTAATACTGGTACTGCTCCAGGGACGGCGATATATCTCGGATAGATCCTGCGCGACGATCGGTGCGTTTATTTTGTAAACCGGCTCGCGCAGTACTCTGACCAGCTCCTTTTCAACCCTGAAATCGGCCACGCTCAGTTTACTTTTACCTTTGACGTATTTGCCGCTCCAGCGAAAAAATTTGAACGCGATACCTTGAAGGTCATAAACATCCTGAATTTCCTGCAGTTCCCAGCGTCCTTCTACCTTTTCCTCTTGAGCCATGACATTGCCCTCCTTTGATGTGGTGTAAAAATGGAGCACTTCAGGTCAAGCCGATTTGAAAATCTGCGGTCGGTGACGGCGGCCCCCAATAGAACAAACGTCGTTCTGCCGGGAGCAAGGCAGACACAATTTGAGAAGGGTCTCCATTTAGTCCTCACCGGATCCGCATGTTAAAACTTAAGGCAAACCTGTGTCTTGTTCAGCAGGAAAGAAATTTGGAGCTTGAGCTATATAAAGGAGCTTGCGATAGGTTTAGATTTTACATCAAGATTTGACTGGACTTGCGCATCAATCGCCATATACAAAGGAGACAAACCGAGTACTCTAATAATTTGTGACGAATACGGATTTGTCAACCAACACCCCACACAACCAAATTGACCCCTGATTCTGAAATGCTGCGAAGCCTGCAGGGTCATGGTCTCCTGGAAGATGTAGAGGGTGCTAGCTTTGAAGTCTTAACCGGCGGGGTTTCCTCCGATATCTGGAAGGTCAGCGCCGATGGTCGCGTCTACTGCGTCAAACGCGCGTTGCCCAAATTGAAGGTCGCGGCCGACTGGTTTGCGCCCGTCGAACGGAATCGCTTCGAGGTGGCCTGGTATCGCATCGCCAACCGGATCATGCCGGGTTCAGCCCCCCGCATCCTGGCGCATGACGACGAGGCCATGCTTTTCGCGATGGATTACCTCGACCCCCAAACGCATAAGCTGTGGAAAACCGAACTGCGCGATGGACATGCGGATGCGAAACAGGCCGCCCGGGCCGGGAGCGTTTTGGGCCGCATTCATTCCCAGGCGGCCAATGATGATGGCGTCAAAGCGCAATTCCCCCGCACGGACATATTTCAGGCGATCCGGCTGGAGCCCTACCTGGAAGCCACCGCGGACCGGCACACCGATCTGAGAAGACAGCTGCTCGCCCTCAGGCGGCGAACCGCCGGGATTGCCCGGACCATGATTCACGGCGATGTGAGCCCCAAGAACATTCTGCTTGGCCCGGACGGGCCCGTATTTCTGGATGCCGAGTGCGCTTGCCTGGGCGATCCCGCATTTGACATGGCCTTCTGCCTCAACCACTTTCTATTGAAGTGTCTTTGGACGCCGTCGGCACAGCACGATTTTATCGCCTGCTTTGAAGCGATGGCCTCAAGTTACTTAAACGCGGTCGATTGGGAAGACAACGACATTGTGGAACAAAGGGCGGCCTCCCTCCTGCCGGCGCTTTTTCTCGCCCGGGTCAACGGCAAGTCGCCGGTCGAGTATATCACCAATGAAGGTGATAAGGACAAAGTCCGCCACTGCGCCCGGGCGCTCCTCTTCGATCCGCCAGCACGGTTGATCGATGTTCAGGACTTCATGGTCATCGCGGTGGGGGCCGATTGCTATGCTCAGGCGTTGGAGTGGACCGCCGAGGTCTATCTTGCCGCCGGCCGGCTGATGCAGGATGCCGGCCTCCTGCAGGGCGTTGCCGATGAAGGGGGATTCTGGCCGGCCTTCGATGCCAACGAGCAGGCCCTGGATTTTCTCATGCGCGCCATCGAGCGCGCCGGATTGACGCCGGGTGAGGATGTGGCGATCTCACTTGATATTGCCGCCACCGATTTTTACCAGGACGGTCATTACCAGCTGTCCAAGGATGGCAAGATTGTCGACGCGCAGGGCCTTGCGGAAATGCTGCTGCGCTGGTTAGAGCGCTATCCGATCGTGGCCATCGAGGACCCGCTCGGCGAAGACGATACCAGGGCAATGGCCCAATTCACGAAAGCGGCGGGCGATGCGATCGAGGTGGTCGCCGATGATTTTGTCTGCACCTCGGCGGCTCACATTCAAGCCGCCGCCGCCGAGGGCGCCTGCAACACCGCTTTGATCAAGCCCAATCAAGCCGGCACGCTCAGCGAAACCAAAGCCGCTCTGGAAGCCTCCCGCAAGGCCGGCTGGGAGGCCATCGTCTCCGCGCGCTCCGGTGAAACCGAAGACACCACCATCGTTCATCTGGCCGTTGGCTGGGGGGTCAAGCAGTTGAAAGTGGGCTCCTTTGCCCGCTCGGAGCGCATGGCCAAATGGAACGAGGGGCTGCGCATCGCCGCAAGCTTAGGCCCGGGTGGCGGGATGCTGAGCCCCCGCCAAAGCTTCCCTTGGGGATAGCCTTTTTAAGGATCTGACCGAAAGTCGCAATCATAGCGAGTCTCCCCCCGCAGAGCGGGAGGCATCTGGTAGCCCCCCGGAGGGGCGTATCAAGCTGTTGGAGGTTAAGGTTTTTCCCCTTTGTCCCGCGCCGAGCATCGACACGGCGGGCGGGATAAGCGCGCGGACTTGTCTGACCCCGCAGAAAGGCGGGGGAGTTTCCGCGGGCCCCATTCAATGCCTCGACGCGCAGGATTGAGCGGGGCACGGGCAGTTTCTTTTGGTTCGTTTCCTGACGACCTTGTTAAAAGCTCGATATCGGCGTTACGCTTCAGCCCTCGTCATGGCAGCGTACTTTAAGTACGATTCATTCCTCGGGATTCGCAAGCCTTGATCTCGAACTTTTTTCGAGGCCGTCCAAAACATGACTTTTTACAAAACCATCTTTTCTTTCACGGGAAAGAAAATGAACCAACCTGACAAAACCGCACCCCGTATCGGTCAAACCTCGTCGGGTCCTCCACTAGGAATGGAGGGTTTATATCAGAGATAGAGGCCGGCGCGGATCGCTCTTCAACCGCGCGTCGGCCTCCCTACCATTGCCCAGGTGCCCTTGAAGCGTGAGCCGCTAACATTTACATTAGGAGGTCCAAGTATGAAACCCGCCCCGATCAAAGATACGATCGCCTTTGAAGATCTTGAAAAAATCGACATCCGCGTCGGTACGATCATCGTCGTTTCCGAAGTCGAACAATCAACTAAGCTGATGAAATTGATCGTTGATTTTGGCGACCATACGCGGTCGATTCTGGCCGGTATCAAAAAAGAACGGCCAAACCCCAAGGAAATCGAGAACCAACAGGCCCTCTTCGTCGTCAACCTGCCTGAAAAGAAAATGGCGGGGGAGATCTCGCAGGGAATGCTATTCGATATCGGCTACGCCGATAAAATAAACCCATGCCTGGCGATGCCCGAAGTACCGGTACCCAATGGTTCAAGGGCGGGATAAAGCTTGCCAACCCGGTGGTCGTAAGCCAGCCTGATCACATGCAGGTGGAACTCCGTATACCGCGCCAATATCCGGGGACTGTTGTTGTGAAAAGCATCGGCACACCGAGTCGAGCTAAACTCTTCTGTCGTGAATCTTAATCAGTACCCACCAATTGATGGAAAAGTCGAAGGCAACTTTTCCCAAATTTTTTCCCTGGGTTGTTCCTAGTTTCTATGCGCGGCAATGCGATACGGGCACAGGTGAGACAGCAGAGCAGTAAAATTATTCCAGCCAATACATAACGATGCGGCAAAAATGCCGCGATGGGACAAGCAAGCTAATGCGATCCACCTTAATCGAGTTGTAATTTGGTACAGAAGTAAACTGGAATTATTGCAATAGTCATTTTGAGATTTGGAAATACGTGGCTAACATTCGTATTTTGCCTGTTGCAGAGCGTAACCTTGCAAAAAAGCCGTCCGGTTTGATCATCCCTGCTGTAGCTAGTGAATATATCGCTCATGGCTGACTCAATAACCACGGCTCCCGAGGGCCAAGCTAACAATATCCACCCACGTTAATACTGCGGGTCCGCATGCGAAAGAAGATGCGAATTGCGCCTCGTTGCGTTGATCCCTTTCCCGCAATCGCCAAAAGCTACCGATTTCTTGTGGCCTATACCAGCTTTTGGCTATGGGCGGTTTCAAAGCTTCAGTTTACATTAGAGAGTAAGGTGCAGCCTGACGATCGAGCGCAACAGTTGAGAAAGTAGACTAGCACACTAAAGAATGCGGCACTGCCACCGTCGGGCAATAATATGATATTTTGAAACACGATTATTATGCCGGCGCTGGATGCATTAAATAACCTCAACCCTGGAATGAATAGTTCCTACGCGCCGCCCTTCTCGGCCAGGGCGTTGAGCTCCAGCGTCAAGGGGCGCTCGTCCTCGCTCTGGCCGTCGAAGCGGATCGGGGCCGGGCGGCGGTAGTTGTCTTCGCCCGGGGCGGCCTTGAGCCACTCCTCGCGGCAGGCCTTAACGACCTGGAAAGCTACCGAGTTGGTTTCCACCAGGCTTTTCTCGAGCACCAGGGCCAGCTTGCCCTTGCGCTCCTCCAGGTGCATCAGGGGCGCGATCGGGACCCCCATGGGCTCCCACTCGGCAAAATCCTTTTCCAGGTTGTGGATGGCGGCCATCTGGCCGGTGGCGCCGTTGGCGATCAGGCTGAAGACGGTCAGCCCCAGGTTGTAGGTGTAGTTGCAGTCAAAACGCGTAGGATGGCTGCCGCGTCCGTCATAGCCGTAAAAATGGGTCTGGGTTTTGAAGTTGGGGATCGACTTGTTGTAAAGCTTGACCACCGGCCCCGGAAGCGATGCCTCTTCGGCCAGAAGCGCCCCCTTGACCAGGGCCTGACGCAGGGTTTTCAGGGAAATGATCGACTTGCGCACCAGCAGGTGATCACTGTCGGGGTCATTGAACAGCACCTTGGCATAGGTGGAGGGGTCCAATCCGCCCTTGAGCATGGTTTTATCATAATAGTTCTTCTCGATGCCGAGCTTGTAGAGCCCTTTTTCACGCAGGATTTTCAGGTAGTCCTTGACCAGCCCCATGAGGACCTTGTCGGTTTCCACCAGCGAGAACTGAAAATTGCCGTGGCTGTCGCGTTCGGTGAGCAGACCCTCCTGGAAAAAGACCGGGATGTCGTTGAAAAGCTCGTCGTCGCGGGCATTCCAGATGCCCTGTTTGGCGCTGCTGGAAATGTCCTTGACCAGGCGCCGCAGGTACTCCAGCTTGTCTTCCAGCCGCGGATGGCTGGTGTGAAAATCACGGTCGTGCGTGTTGTTGTAATCGGCGATGATGGTGTTGAGCTTGACGATGAACACCTGGATCTCGTTGATGAACTCCAGGACGCCCTCGGGGATCACCAGGACCCCGCAGTTCTTGCCGACCGCCGCCCGACGTACGATCGCATCGCAGATCACCCGCGAGAGATGCCGCAGGGTGATGCCATAGGCCGTGAAATCGGTCGTGCCCGAAACGCGGGCGGCCGCGATGCGCCGGGGGTCCACGTAGTCGGCCAGGTCTTCGCCGATCAGGGTCATGTTGGCGTGGGTCTGCAGGGCCACCTCCAGGGCCAGATGGCTGGCGGAGCGCCCCATGACCTTGCAGATATGCCAGTACTTGCGGTCCGAACTGCAGTCGGTGCAGAGATTGGAGATGTCCTGGGAAAAAGCGCGGGCCGCCGAATGAAACCCGAACGAGATGGCGCACAGCACGCGGCCCTCGATATCCCGCACCTGCACGTCGCCGTCGATGGTCTTGGGCACTCCGACGACCTGGATCCCGTCGTCCATCATCTCCTGGGCCAGGAAAGCGGCATTGGTGTTGGAGTCGTCGCCGCCCACCACCACCAGGGCGTCCAGGCCCAGATCCCGGCAGGTCTGCCGCGAAAGGGCCATCTTTTCCTGGGTGTCGATCTTGGTGCGGCCGGTGCGGATCATGGTGAAACCACCTAGATTGCGGTATTCATCCACGAGTTCGGCCGTAATTTCGATATACTCGCTCTCGATGATGCCGTCCGGTCCCATCAGGAAGCCCACCAGGCGGTTCTCCGGGTTGGCCTGCTTGGCTGCGTCAAACAGGCCGGCAATCACGTTGTGCCCGCCCGGGGCGGGTCCACCCGAAAACACGATGCCGATGGTGCGCGGCCGGGTAAAGCGCGCCGCCTGCCCGTCGTCCAAATGCTCTTCGCCGACAATGGTCTGCACACGGTTTTCGATGATCCGCGGTAGCTGGCGACGGGCTTCGGGATCGATATCGAACCGATAGTGATCAACGTCACGCAGGGACGTATAAGCGCTTTGAAAGACCGCACAGCGCGGCGGCCGAAAGGCCCGGCGTTCCACCAGACCCGGATTGATGTTGCTGATGGCGTTTTTGACGGTCGGGTTGGCCATCAAGGCCTGAAGATCCAGTTGTTGATCCGGTTTCATGGACTGCCCCCGTGGCTTAAGGTTGCGGTTCGGTTGTCGGACGCAGGGCGCGCCAAAGACACGCCAAATGTGGTGAGCATGTTGGATTTTGAAGCTTTATCCATAACATAGAGCATTGGGCCGTTCAACGGGTTTTGGCATTTTGCTTGACCAATGCGGACAGGTATTCTAAGTGAGAGGGTTAGACTCAATATGTGCTGCCGCAACCGGCTGGGCTTCACCACTCGCAACGAAAAAACATCAGACCGCGACGATCGGCAAAGGGGGTTAAACGGCACCCGTTGACACCTAGCCGAAGCCGGTAATTTGAGCCTTAACCTGCCGAGCGGTCGGCAGGCCGAATACCAGAGGATCACGGCGTGATCTGCGGCGCACCCACCGTCACGCCGGCAATCGGAACATGAGGGCGCAACCGCAGCCCTCGCAAGCAAACACCATTACGCCAAGGAGGAATGACATGAAAAATCGCTTGTGGCTCGGTTTGGTGGCAGCAATGGCAATTCTAATAATGGCAGTGCCCTTCGCTGCTGCCGATGATATCAATTTGGCTAAAAAATCAACCCTCGAGGAAATTCAAAAACGAGGGGTGCTGCGCGTCGGACTCGAAGCGGGCTATCTGCCTTTTGAGATGGCGGACAAAAAGGGCAATTTCATCGGCTTCGATGTGGACATGGCCAAGGAAATGGCCAAGGCCATGGGCGTCAAGCTCGAAATCGTCAATACCGCCTGGGACGGCATCATCCCCGCCCTGGTCACCAAGAAGTTCGACATCATCATGAGCGGAATGACCGTCACCCAGGAGCGCAATCTGAAAATCAACTTTGCCGATCCTTATATCATCGTGGGCCAGACCATTCTGCTCAATAAAAAGCACGAGGGCAAAATCAATTCCTACAAGGACCTGAACGACCCCAAATATACCGTCACTTCCAAACTGGGCACCACCGGTGAGCAGGCCATCAAGCGCCTGATCCCCAAAGCCAACTACAAATCCTTCGAGGTTGAATCCGAAGCCGCTCTGGAAGTCATGACCGGCAAGGCGGATGCCACGGTTTACGACCTGCCCTTCTGTGTTGTGTTCATGGCCCAGCAGGGCGGCAAGAACATGGTGTTCCTGGATGAGCCGTTCACCTTCGAACCCCTGGCCTGGGCGATCCGCAAAGGGGATCCGGATTTCATGAACTGGCTCAACAACTTCCTGCGACAGGTCAAAAACGACGGTCGCTACGACGACATCTATGCCCGCTGGATCAAGAGCACCGATTGGATTAATGACGTGAAATAAGCCTTGAGCGCTGGGATGCTAACAGTGCATAGGGTCGCCGAAACAAATGGGGCGCCCTGTTGCCGTATACGGGCAGCAGGCGCTCCAACGCCCGACTGTCGATTGCAACCAGCAATGGTTGTATCGATTCCTTCTGAATTGACCCCACGATGGAATGCCGATGAAAACCACAGCGAACACGCGCCGTTCAATGCCCCCCTGGAAATACAATCTCTGGGTGGGCGTTTTTTTCTTGATTCTTTTTTCGGTGGTCTTGCTCGTCTATATCGCCACCATCCGGATCGAGTACACCTGGGGCTGGTATAAAGTTCCGAGTACTTTTTTCAACCGTGAAACTATTGAAATATCATCTGATATAGACGGCAAGGTGGTCCAGGTCACGCGCAAGAACGCCGAGGCCGTGATCACGATTAAAAACGAGACCGAGAGCAAATCCTACACCGTGCCGGCCGAGGATGTCCGGGTCAATGAAAACGATCTGATCTATTACGGCGACACGCTGGCCACCTACAGCGAATGGCGGGCCGGGATCATGCTCCAGGGCCTCTGGATCACCCTCAAATGCAGTATTTTTGCGATCATTTTCGGTATCATCATCGGCGTCATCGGCGGCATTGCGCGCATTTCGGACAACCCGGCGCTAAAATGGTCGGCTATTTCCTATGTGGAGTTGATCCGCGGCTCGCCCCTGCTGGTGCAGATCTTTATCTGGTATTTCGTCCTGGGCACCATGGTCAATCAGATTCTGACATCCTATGGAATGGCTGAAATCCCGAGTCTCTGGTACGGCGTGGCCTCCCTGGCCTGTTTTACCGGAGCCTATGTGACCGAGATCGTGCGCGCCGGGATTCAGTCCATCCACCGGGGACAGACCGAAGCGGCGCGCTCCCTGGGCATGAGCTACGGCCAGTGCATGCGCTATGTCATCCTGCCCCAGGCCATGCGGCGCATCCTGCCGCCCCTGGCCGGCCAGTTCATCAGCCTGATCAAGGACTCGTCACTGCTGGGCATTATCGCGGTTCGCGAACTTCTCAAGGCCTCACGCGAAGTCGTCACCACGCAGCTCAATCCCTTTGAGATGTATTTTACCGCGGCAGCCCTTTATCTGGTCATCACGTTTGCGCTTTCCATGTTTGTACAATATTTAGAGAGGAAGACAGCCACCTCATGATCGAAGTACGCAATGTATCCAAAACATTCTATGTGCCCCACAAGGTCAAGGCCCTGGTGGATGTGTCCACCGAAATTGCCGCCGGCGAGGTGGTCGTGGTCATCGGTCCTTCGGGCTCCGGCAAGAGCACCTTCCTGCGCTGCCTGAACCACCTGGAAACTGCCGATGCGGGGGGGCACATTCTGATCGAAGGCATCGACATTCTGGATCCCAAAACCAATATCAACAAGGTCCGGGCCGAAGTGGGCATGGTGTTTCAGTCCTTCAATCTCTTCCCTCACAAATCGGTGCTGGAAAACATCACCCTGGCCCAGACCGTGGTGCGCAAGCGCCCCAAGGAAGAGGCCCACGCCAAGGCCATGAGCCTTTTGGAGAAGGTGGGGATCACGGACAAAGCCGATGCCTTTCCGGACAATCTCTCCGGTGGCCAGCAGCAACGGGTGGCCATTGCCCGCGCCCTGGCCATGGACCCCAAGGTCATGCTGTTTGACGAACCGACTTCGGCATTAGACCCGGAGATGATCGGCGAAGTTCTCGACGTTATGAAAACCCTGGCCCAGGAGGGCATGACCATGGTCTGCGTAACCCACGAGATGGGATTTGCACGGGAAGTGGCTGAACGGGTCATTTTCATGGACGAGGGTGCCATTGTGGAAGTGGGCACACCGGAGCACTTTTTCACCAATCCAGACCATGACCGCACCAAGCTGTTTCTGAGCCAGATTCTTTAGACGGGAAACCACTCCGCCTTCGTATCGGCCGTTGGCGCTTCGGCAGCGGCCCGCACGCCCCCTTGGGATGACATGATTTGATTCCAGCGACTTACACCACATCTTGTGCAATATCCTGACATTCCATACCTTCCGTAGTGTTTTTTCTTTACAGTGCCGCTGGTTTTTGTTAGATAGGGCCCATTCATAAGCGGTGTATCTCTGAGAGGATATTCGATCAACGCCTGGCTAAAACCGTGTGCAACCGACACCGATCGACACCTCGACAGGGCGCCTGGAACAACCGGCAATCCCGCAAATCCAGAAGAGCCCTTACGCCCATGCGGTTAGCCATGTTATTTCGCCGGTCAGGCTTGTGTGTGTCGGGCAATCCACCACAGGGCGGGCCGTAGGAGTATTGGACGGATGAAACTTAAGAAACTTGAAATCCAGGGTTTCAAATCCTTTCAGGATAAAGCGGCCATCAGCTTCCCCGAGGGCATATCAGCGGTGGTGGGTCCCAATGGCTGCGGCAAAAGCAACGTCATCGACGCCATCCGCTGGGTCATGGGCGAACAGAGTGTCAAGAAACTGCGCGGCAAGGCCATGGAAGACGTCATTTTCGCCGGTGCCAATGGGAAGGCCCCGCTGAACATGGCGGAAGTCGGGCTGATCCTGAAGAACGACAACGGCAGTGCGCCGGAAGAGCTGCGGGATTATGCGGAAATCATGATCACCCGGCGGCTCTACCGTTCGGGGGAAAGCGCCTATTTTCTGAACAAACAGCCCTGCCGCCTGAAGGATATCCACAATCTTTTTCTGGGCAGTGGCCTGGGCACGAAATCCTTTGCCGTCATTCAACAGGGCAACATCGGCGCCATCACCGACGCCGGCCCCGAGGAGCGCCGCCATTTTATCGAGGAGGCCGCCGGGGTGACGCGGTTCAAGTTCCGCCGCCAGGAAACCCTGCGCAAGATCCAGTCCACCAACCAGAACCTTTACCGCATCATGGACATCATCGGCGAAATCAAACGCCAGATGGCCAGCCTGAAACGCCAAGCCCGCAAGGCCGAGCTTTTCAAGACCTATCAGGAACGCATCCGCACGCTGGATATTATCCTGGGGCTGCACTATTTCGATACCTACGCCCGTGAGATCGCCGAAGCGGAGGGCGTGCTCAAAACCCTGCAGGATGCCGACCTCAGCCATGTGGCCGAGATAAAGCAACTCGATGCCGCCGTGGAGGAGATCAAAATCCAACGCTGGCAGAAAAACCAGGAGATTGCCGAACAGAAATCCCGGCAGTTCGAACTGCAGCGCCAGATCGACAAGACCGAGAACGACATGGCCCACCTGCGTGAAGAAACCCAGCGCCTGGGAACCGAAGTCGAATCGCTGGACGACACACGTGCGGAGATTGCCGGCAAGAACGAGCGCATGCGTGCCGAGATCGCCGAAACCGAAGCCGAGCACGAAGCCCTCCAGAAAGCCAGCGCGGGCATTCGCGCCGAATTGGAACGGGAGCGGGCCGCATCACGCGAGATCGCCGCGACCCTGGAGGCCCGTCAGGCCGCGCTGAACACCCACAAAGCCCGTCTGACCGATCTCGTCGGTCAGGAGGCGCGCTACCGCAACATCCACCAGACGGCCCAGAACACGCGCGAAAATCTCCAGCGGCGCATCCGCAAAACCGAAGAAGAAGTCATCCTGGCCTCGCGGGCCATGGCCACGGCCGAAAAGAACGAACGGCAGGCCGCTCGCGCGCTGGAAACCCTGCAGGAAGAAATCCAGGTCCAGAAGCGCCAAATCGAGACGCTGCGCGCCCGCCTGGAAGTCAAAAGCCGGGAGCTGGCCGACCAGATCCGGAATGTCCAGGGGTTGGAGTTGGAACGCAGCAAACAGCATTCGCGCTACGCCAGCCTGAAAAAAATGGAGGAGAATTTCGAATGGTACCGGGACGGCGTCAAAGCCCTCATGAAAGGCCTAACGCCGGAAAAACGGCGCGCGCAAGGTATCCGTGGTCTGGTGGCCGACATCATTGCCCCGCAGCCGGGCTACGAAGCCGCCGTCGAAGCAGCCCTGGGGGAGTCCCTGCAGTACATCCTGGTGGACCGACAGCAGCAGGCCATGGAGGCCATCGACTTTTTGCGGCAGGGCCGGGCCGGGCGCAGCGGTTTCGTGCCGCTTCCCGACACACGGCCTCTGACCACGCTCCAGGCCCCGCCGCCGGAGGACGACCGCCTGCTCAACCATGTGGCCGTGAGCGAGGGTTATGAAGATGCCGCCCAGGCCCTGCTGGGACATGTCACCGTGGCCGACGACCTGGAGACGGCCGTGGCGCGTTTCAACCGCAATGGGGTTTTCCAGTCGATTGTGACCCTCAAGGGCGAGACCGTCACCTGCCAGGGAACGATCACCGGCGGCCGCAGCGGAGAAAGCGCCGGTATCCTGGCCCACAAGCAGGAAATCCGGCAGTTGCACAAGAGCATCGCCGGGCTGGACGCTCAGATCCAGTCCCAGCACCAGGTGCAAACCGCCCTGCAGGCGGCGGTCCAGAGCCTCGAGAATGAACTGCGGCAGGAGCTCGAAACCAAGAACCAGCTGGTCGAGGATGAAATCGAATCCCAAAAAGCGCTCTACAAAGCGGTGGAAGATCTCAAGGCCGCCCGCCGCCATCTGGAGATCGTCGAGTTGGAACAGGAACGGCTGCTGGGTGAAGAGAGCGATATCGACAGTGAGATCAGCCGCTATGACGAAATTCTCAGCGAGGTGGCCGATGAGGTCGGCCAGGCCCAGCAGCAGGTGACCGCGCTGACCGGGGAAATCGACACGATCACGCATCAGATGGAATCGTTCCACCAGCGCGAAATGGACATCCAGGTCCGGTTGACTTCCCACCAGGCCAAGCTCGAAAACACCTTCGCCAGTCTCCGCCGCTTGAAGGAATTCCAGGCCGACGGTGAAACGCGCTTCGCATCCCTGGTGCAGGAAATCCGTGCCAAGCGCGAGCGCCGCGAGGACGCTCAGCAGCGCATCCGCCAGTCGGAAGAAAATCTCTGCGGACGCTATACCGATCTGCAGCGCTTGAGCGGGATTTTGGAAACCAACGAGGCCAGCTATCAGGCCATCGACGCGCGCCTCGGCGAAAGCGATGCAGCCATCGCCCAGTTGCAGACCCAACGGGAGAAGAACAACGAGAAGCTGCGCCTGCTCGAACTGGAACTCTCCCAGCGGCGGATCAAGTGCGAAAATATCGTCAACCGCCTAAGCGAACGCTATCACAACGGCATCGACACCTTGCGGGCCGAAATCGAGGTCCAGCGTCAAGACGGGTTCGACCTGAGCCCCGAGGAAACCGAGGCGGAACTGGACCGCTGCCGCAAGAAGATCGCCAATATTCATGATGTCAACCTGGGCGCCATCAAAGAGTATGAGCAGCTCAAAACCCGTTTTGACTTTCTGGGCGAACAGCGCGACGACCTCAACCAGGCCATCGACGATCTTCACCAGGTGATTCGCCGCATCAACACCGTGACCCAGAAGCGCTTTCTGGCGACCTTCGATCAGATCAATGAAAAACTGGCGGAAGTCTTCCCGCGCCTGTTCGAAGGGGGCACGGCCAAGCTGGTGCTGGCGGAACCGGAGCGCCCCCTGGAGTCGGGGGTCGAGCTGATGATTCAGCCCCCGGGCAAGAAGGTGACCCGCATCAGCCTGCTCTCCGGTGGCGAGAAGGCGCTTTCGGCGATCGCCTTTATCTTCGCCATCTTCCTGATCAAACCGGCGGCCTTCTGTCTCCTGGATGAAATCGACGCCCCGCTGGATGACGCCAATGTCCTGCGCTTCAACGAATTGCTGAAGATTATCGGCGAAAAATCACAGATCATCATGATTACCCACAACAAGAAGAGCATGGAATTCGCCGACACACTGTTCGGGATTACCATGGAGAAGAAGGGCATATCCAAGGTGGTCTCGGTGAACCTCGAACGCAACGCTGCTTAATAGCCTGTTAACCACCGCCCCGTCAAAAACCGCTGCGGACCTCCCCGGCGCCCCACCCTCCCGATTGCCGATGGGGCGGTGTTCAAACGGCAGGAGAACAATCGATGGCTTTAAAATGGTTTAAACGCCGCAAAGACGACCAAGAAGCCGTGGCGGACCCCCCACCCGAGGCTGAGCCGGACGAAACTGACCCGTCGACGGAGATGGTCGCACCAACCGATGCCGAATCATCACAGGTCAGCGAAGAGGCCCTCACCGAGGAGGAGGCCATACCGCCAGCGCCGGACCGTGAGGACATGGCCGCCCCGGAAACGGCCCAGGCGGATAAACCCCGGCGCGGCCTGTTCAAACGGCTGCGCAACGGTCTGACCAAAACCCGTGATTTCCTCAACACCGACATCGAAGATCTTTTCAGCCGCAGGCGCAAACTCGACGACGACACACTCGAAGAGCTCGAGGAGCTCCTGATTACGGCCGATCTCGGCGTGCGCACGGCCATGGACCTGATGGCCCAAATCGGCCGCAAGGCGTCCAAGATCGAAACCGTGGACGGACTGAGGGCCGCCCTGCGCGAAGAAATTCTGGCGCTTATCGGAAAGCCGTCGGCCGACGTTGAAAAAGCCGTGGCGGCCCGACCGCGCGTGATCATGGTCGTGGGCGTCAACGGGGTCGGTAAGACGACCACGATCGGCAAACTCGCCGCCCACCATACCCGGGAGGGCCGCAAGGTGCTGATCGCCGCGGCCGACACCTTCCGCGCCGCCGCCATCGAACAGTTGGCGATCTGGGCCGAACGCGCCGGGGCCGACATCGTCCGGCACAAGGATCAGGCCGACCCGGCGGCCGTGGCCTATGATGCGGTGGAGGCCGCCTTGGCGCGCGGCGCCGACGTGGTGCTGATCGACACGGCCGGTCGCCTGCACACCAAGGTCAACCTGATGGAAGAACTCAAGAAGATCAAACGGGCGGTGGGCAAGAAAATAGCGGATGCGCCCCATGAGATCCTGCTGGTCCTGGATGCCACCACCGGCCAGAACGCCCTCTCCCAGGCCAAGCTGTTCGATGAAGCCCTCGACCTGGATGCGCTGGCCCTGACCAAGCTGGACGGCACCGCCAAAGGGGGCATCGTGGTGAGTATCTGCAACAGCCTGGACATACCGCTGAAGCATGTCGGGGTCGGGGAGCAGATCGAAGATTTGCAGGTGTTCAATGCAAGGGATTTCGTGGAGGCCCTCTTCTAACGTGACGGTTGCGTAAAAAGCCCGATAGCGGCGTTACGCTTCAGCCCTCGTCATGGCGGCGTACGATAGTACGCCTCATTCCTCGGGCTTCGCAAGCCTTGCTCTCGAACTTATTACGCAACCGTCTGAAAATAGATTTGGAATGTCAGTATGTCTCCACCAACCGAGTGGGTGGCTTGATCACGCTGTTTGAAGTTCTGGTTTGCCCCCTTTGTCCCGCGCCGAGCATCGATGGATCGAACGGATAAGTCTCGCGGACCTGTCTGAGCGAAGCGAGTTTCCGCGAGACCCGTTCGATTTAGCGACGCGCAGGATTAAGCGGGACACGGGCGGTTTCTTTTGGTTACTTTTCTTTTCCTGCGAAAGAAAAGTAACAATCCATTCAATAAGATGCCCGATCGGCAGAAGGTTTTCGGAATAGCTTTTAGATCTGAGGGTTGATCATTCTAGTAGGTGATTGAGAATCCCTCAAATTCACCCTTGAAGTCTTCCCACTGAACATCGACCGCATCCACCCGTGCGATGCCCGGGCCCTGGTGACACCACTCCAGAACCGCTTCGACCTGCGGGCGGGGGCCCTCGAAAACCGCCTCTACCCGTCTGTCGGGCAGATTGCGCACCCACCCCCGCACCTGGTGTTGTTCGGCCACCCGCTGCGTCTCCCAGCGGAAGGCGACCCCCTGCACCCGCCCTGTGATAAATGCATGCACCCTGGTATTCTCCGCCATGGAAATATCACTTCCTCGCCATTAAATGGGGTTTACTGCCAATTACTATGCCCTGGTTATCCCTGAAAGCTTTAG
>JASJED010000179.1 GCA_030065585.1 Desulfobacterales bacterium
AGGCCGTCGGCATGGGGGCCGAATGGCTCACCATCCGGGAAGGTAATGGGAATATCCCCATTCTCGACCTTGGCAGGCTCACCGTGCCCCACGAAGAGCAGCGCCACTTTTTTCCGGCCGTTTTTGAGTTTTTTTACCCATATAATTTTTTTGGCCCAGATGACCCGGCCTATCCGGACCCCTTTGACCTCGATCTGATCACCGGCTTTGAATCGGCGCGAAGCAACCGGTTGATCTTGGGCATCGAGCCAGGTGGCGCCGAGGGTGCGAATCCGCTTGCCGGCGACCTGCAGCTGGTGCTTGCCGATTTTTTCGATGACGCCGCGCAGCTCAAAATTGGGTTGGATGTGTTGGGGTTGGGGTGTCCTCGCGTGGGCCGAGGCCGCCAGCAGGACGAGCGCGAAGAGGGTTAGGAGTGGGCGCTTCATCACGTTGACCTCCTTTTGATTTGTGGTGGCGGTGCTTGGAAAGCTCCGGGAATATGAAGACTCAGCGGGCAGCCGCCTGCCGTGCTGAGCATCGATGCCACAAATGCGCATTGCGAGGAGGAAATTCGCGCTTGATTGCCAAGCGCCATCACGCATTGGCAATCATTTATTGACTGTCTGTTAAATCCCGGCGGCCCCGACGGGATTAAGAGGGATGCGGTGCAACAATCTTTAGGCGGTCGGCATCCTTCGTAATGAGGATGGCTTGATAGCGCCCCTGGGATAGGTGCCCGGGGAGCGATCGCGCTTTATGTTCCGATATGTCGCGCAGGCACAGTTGATGTGCCTCGTGATCTGAGGAAGGCTGCCTGAGAGCGTCTGAATCAGCAGGTGACGGTGGTTCTCCATCAGGGGATCGGCGTCGAAGGCGGCAAGGTAACGAACCGTTGGGAATTCCAAAAAACTCAGGTGTTTAAGACGGCCGGCCCTACTTTTTATTATGGTTCGGCGTCCTTTACCGCATGGGGTGGTGTGGTCAGGAGCGCCGGGACCTGCAGTGCGAGAGGGACGTGCCATGTTCTACGACTTAGATAACCGCGTCTAATTTGTCAAGATTCAATCCGAACCCTGCCAGATGATGGGCTTTTTTAGAGCATACCATTGATCAGACGATGAACCGTAAGCGGCATCCAGAACGCTGCGTTTGATTTTCTGGGTCGGGGTCAGAAACCCGTTTTCAGCACTCCAGATATCTTCCGTGACGACCAGAAAAGCGAGTTGTTCAAATCGCGGTAATACGCGGTTGACGCTCTCCAACAATTCCGCCAACCTTTGGCTTACGGCCTGCCGCTCACCGGCGGCGGCCATTCTTTGGGCGCCTTCGCTGAGCATTACGACACCATGGGGTTGGTGGTAACCGGCGCCGGCAACGTAGCAGGCTTCCACCAGCGGGTCGTTCGCGAGGCGGTTTTCAATGGGTGTCGGCGCCACGTACTTGCCCTTGGAGGTTTTAAACAGCTCCTTGACACGGCCCGTGATCTTCAGACGCCCTTCGTCATCCAGCTTACCGAGATCGCCGGTTCGCAAATAACCGTCCGCCGTGAAAGCGGTGTCGTTCAGTTCCGGCATTTTGAAATAGCCCTTCATGTTGCAAGGGCTTTTAACCAGGATTTCGCCCTCCGAGCTGATGCGGTGCGCCACGCCCGGGCAGGGCCGGCCCACATAACCGGGCCGGACCTTGCCCGTGGCACTCATGTGGGAGTAGCTGAAGTTTTCCGTCATGCCGTACCCCTCCTGAAGTTCCAGTCCGAGCTGGCGGTACCATTCGAACACCTCCTTGGGAATGGGCGCCGCACCGGATACGGCCATCCTGACCTGATCCAGCCCCAGTTCCTTTAGAATCTTCTTTTTGACGAGGCTGCTGAGCACCGGGATTTTGAGCAGCCGATCGAGTTTTGGCGGCGGCAGTTTCTCGAATACGCCGAGCTGAAACTTGATCCACAGCCGCGGAACCGAGGCAAACAGGGTGGGTCGCGCCCTCCGCAGATCCTGCACAAACGTATCCAAGGTTTCGGCAAAGAAGATCTGAAAGCCTCCGCAGAGGGCCCCCGCCTCGACCACCAGCCTCTCGAAGACGTGCGCCAGCGGAAGATAGGAGAGTTCCCTGTCGCTGACACGGACGTCGATGATTTCGCCAAAGTGCCGGCCGCCGCGATACATGGCATCGAAGGACATCATAACGCCTTTGGGCCGGCCCGTGCTGCCGGACGTATAGACAATCGTGGCCGTTTCATCGGCCGGACAGGCGGCGCTTTCCGCCAGGGGGGATTGCGCGGCCACAATGTCGTCCCACTGGGTGTGTGCGTTATCCGCTGCCAGCGGAAACGCTATTGTTGGCAGGTCGGCCGGCACGCCTTGTTTCATCTGGTCCCATACGGGATCGAGTTTTCCCACAAACAGCAGCCGGGCTTCGGAGTGCTCGAGAATGTAGGCGACAATGTCGGCCGTCAGGACGTGGAAGAGGGGCACACTGACATGGCCGGCCATCCAGATGGCCAAATCCGCCAATATCCAGTGGGCGCAGTTTTTGGAACACAGGGCGATGCTGCTTCGCTCGGGCAGATCGAGCGATTTAAGATAGGCGGCCATCCTGCGGGCTTCGCCAACCGCCTCGGCCCAGGTCCAGGTTTTGATGTGGTCATCGCCGCCGCCCATGGGCTGTGTCAGCCAAATGCGGTTAGCACCGGCTGATTCCCAGTAGAGGGCGCATTCCAGAAGGTTTCTGCATTCGGCGGTGGCATTCATGCCGCGGCTCCAATCTTCTAAGACATTTATATAGGGCGAATTTGGTGCGGAATGTCCTTGTAATCGGCTCTACTCGTTCCCGGTCACTCATTGGTGCGGTCAGTATTCCCACATTTTTCCAGCTTTGGCCTCAGATTCGTCGATCTTCTCGCCACGCAAGCGATCCCACAGATTCAGTCCCGCCCGACTTTCCACTTGATCTGTGGGCAAGAGGAAGCTTGGTAGATCCTCGTCGATGTCCTCAGCATTCGGTATGTCGAACGTCCAGATTGTCAGTCGGCCGCTTTTCCCTTCTTCGGCCAAGACCGACTTGAAGAATGCATGCGGCACGACGACTTTGTTATTCCCGATCACCTCGATGGGTTCACCGATTTTGAAGAGCGGGCCGCAGACCGCGTAAACTTCCACAATCTTCTCTTGCTGAGCGAGTTTCCTTACCGCATCTTCAAGCGTACTCCAAATGCCACGATTAAAACCAGGTTTCTGCGGGCTCATGTTACTCAAGAGGAATGTCTCGCTATTCACGACCGTTTTTTGCATCCGGTCAGCACTTGAAATCAGGTGCCCCCGATCGTAGCCCGAGCCTTGGTAATCCTCTTTGGTGGAGCGGAAAACCTCAGGAATGCGTGGGTCTTCGCGGAAGTTATCCAGACGCTCCAGTTCCGGTTCTTCCGTCTTCATCGTGTCGGAATCGATCAGTTCCATTGCCCAGCGTGCCTGCCGAAACAGATAGGAGTAGCCGACGATGTATTGGCGATTGAAGAGATAGCGGTCTGCCGTTGGCATTCCGTAGCGGGTTTCGGGCCTAAAGCTCGGTAATTCGATCATTGTCTCCTCCAATTGTTGTTAAATTGCTATTGATTTGTTCAGGTATAGATAAGATCTGCCAAATCCGCCAAATTCTGTTCCCTTAACACCGATTCCCGCGGTAGGCCGTCTTCATTGAGACCACGCAGTTTGTAAAACGCTTTCAGCATCCGCTCCATGTCGGGAATGCTGCCTTCAGTAGGGCCTTCCGACATGGGGGTCATCAACCTTGCGGGCAGCCGGTCGTCTTTGGCCCGGGCGCCGAAAAGATTGGTTAAGCCGCGCTTCAGGTACCAGAGCCGGCGGCCGATTTTCATCACCTCTTCCAAGGTGTAATTGAACCCGGTAACATGGTTCAACATCGCCACGGCCTGGGTGGCATTCAGAGGGGCCGCACCAAGATTGCAAAAAATGGCACAGTGGGAAAAAAACATGCCGTAGTCCTGGCAGGCCACATTCAATTCGGCCCGGCCTTCACTGCCCTCAGGCAGTTCATCGGCCAGCGCGGGCAGTTCGGGGACATACATGGCACCCCCCTCGACCTCGAAGACCAGACTCGCCTCGTGGCAGGCCCCCCGCGGGGAAACACCATAGGCCAGCCCGAAACCATGTGCATTGCGGGGATCGTGCATCGGGGCTTCAAGGCCCTTGACCGTGGTCAGATATCGGGAGGCACCTTTGCCGATGATTTCAGCCGCCTTGGCGCTGCCCTCGGCAAGTATAGCACCGAAGCCCTCATTTTTAGCGATCTTTTCGACCATGGCGACGATGGCGGCTGCATTTCCCCAGCGCAGTTCGATCCCGCCGGTATCTTCCGAGGAGAGCAACCCATTCTCGAAACAATCGATGGCGAATGCAATCGTTGATCCACAGGAAATGGTGTCCATCCCATAGCGATTGCAGATCTCATTGGCCTTGGCCACCGACTCGATGTCCGCGTTCAAGCACATGGCACCGAAAGCGGCAATCGTTTCGTATTCGGGGCCAGGACCCTTTTCGATTTTGAAAGGGCCCTCTTTGACCTCTGCGTTTTTTTTACATGCTACCGTACACGCATGACAGGTCCGGCCGCCGGCATGAATCTTCTCTTCGATGGATGCCGGACCCAGCGCATCAAAATCCTCCCAGTCGCTCATCTGCCAATTTTTGATGGGGATATCGCCGGTGATAATACCGACATCCAGGTGGGCGGGAGTCCCCGCCGATTGGATTGAACCGATATAGATGCTCTCGGCGTATATCGCCTTCAATTCCGACCGCAAGGCCTTGAGCTTTGCGGGATGGGCAATGCGCAGTTTGCCGGTACCGGCCACATGAATCGCTTTTAATTTTTTGAAACCCCATACCGCCCCGAGGCCGGTACGACCAGCGGCATGCCCTTTCTTGTTGATCAGGTTGGCAAAACGCACCCCATTCTCACCTGCCGGCCCGATGGCCAGCACCTGTCCCGGTTTGGGCGAATCGGCTCTAAGATCTTTGGTCAATGCATCGGTGACGGTATAGACATCCTGGCCCCAATAGGCGGAGGCATCCCGCAACTCAACCTGTTGATCGTTGATCGAAAGATAAACCGGTTGCTGCGCCGCCCCGGTGATGACGATGCCGTCATACCCCGCCAACTTCAACCGGGCCCCAAAATGCCCCCCGACATTGGCATCCCCCCAATAACCGGTGAGGGGCGATTTTGAACAGACCGTCCATCTTGCCGTGGCATCCATACCGCACCCGGTCAGCGGGCCGGTCATCAGGATAAAGGGGTTGTCCGCAGAGAGCGGGTCAAAGTGAGGCTTGTCCTTGATCAACTCCAGGAAGATTTGGGCTCCAAACCCAAGGCCGCCGATGTTCTCCCTGGCAAAGCCCATATCAAGAGGTTTGACCTCTATTCGGCCGGTTGTCAGATCGACGTAGATAAGATTACCCGCGTAGCCACCCATCATATCGGTTTCCTTTTTGTTAATAATCTTGGCATAGAACCTATCTCAAAATAAAGATTAGGGTTCCTGGCAAGGCGTGAATCGGCGAGAAAGCGGAGCATACACATAGTATGTATGCAGGTTCGTAGGGCTGGGACCCTACGGTTCTGCCAAGAGCCGGTTCATAACACCGCCAGGGGCACTTAGATTTTTTTTGAGATCGGTTCTAGTGAATGTTGTACTGGGCGTACCCGTTATCATCCAAGTACTTGGGATACATGGCATAGCTCGGTTTAATGGCTGGCAAGAGTTTTAAAATCTTGGGCACCGGGCCTTTGGCAACCATCTGCCTGCGGGTCAAAGCCATGGTGAGATTGACTTTTCCGAACCAGAATTTATGGGCGATGTCGGCCTTCATGCTCATTTCCACAATCACCTTGGTATCCATGTCATCAGGACGCACGTCCATCTTGTCACCCGAACAATCCACAACCACCGCCAAATCCGGATCCGAATAGATGAAGCGGATCACCATTTTGGATGCCAACAATCTATCCGCAACCTGGGGCGTATCACCGAGGAGGTTGAAAAAACCGACGATAACCTCCTTAAAAACTTCATGATTCTTAAAAACAGCCATTCCTGATCCCTCTCTTCGTATTTTGTGCCCATCCATTAATGGTCGATTTTGGTTCAGGCCAAGGCCGCAGCGCTTTTGAAACCACAGGCGTCGTTGGGCTACGTCGAGGATTTCAAAAGCGTGAGAACGCCGGCCTGGGCCGAAAGATGCCTTTTAGGGATGGGTACGATTTAGTATGCGTTTCTCACATGAATTAAAATTTCCTCAGCTTCGACTTCCCGTGGATTGTAGACGATCGTCCCATCCTCGGCGGCCGCTTCCGCAATGGCCGGCAGGCTCTCGTGGGGAACCCCGGCATCTTTGAGCCTCACTGGAATGGCATCCAGGGCATTCAACTGCCGGAGGAGGTCTCTGACCGCCGCGATGGCCGCCCGCGCCGCCTCGTCAACCGACATCCCGGTGGTATCCACGCCCATGACGGGCGCCAAAGCGGCATATTTTTCTTTGCTCACCTCAAAATTGTACTCCATGCCGTGGGGCAGTAAAATGGCATTGGCCACGCCGTGGGGCACGCGGGTCAACCCGCCCACGGCATGGCCCATTGCGTGAACGCACCCCACCATCGAGTGGGAGAAGGCGCTTCCGGCCATATTGGCGGCAATCAGCATGCCCCCCCGGGCTTCCAGGTCATCCCCATTTTTCGTGGCGCGCACTAGATATTGAAAGATATTCTTGATGGCGGCCACCGCCAGGGCTTCGGAGTGAGGAGAGGCGTCTACGCCGACATAGGACTCCACGGCGTGGGTGAGGGCATCCATTCCGGTGGATGCGGTCAAACCGGGCGGCAGGGACCGTGTCATCAAGGGATCCAACACCGCCAGATCCGGAAGCAGGAACTTGTCTGAAAAGAGCAGCTTGGTCTTGTTGGCCACGTCGTAGATAACCGCCACCAGTGTGTTTTCGCTCCCCGTACCGGCCGTGGTGGGGATAACGATGAACGGTTTCAGAGGTCTGACGAGTGTGGCCGCCCCCGAGTAATCCGCGATCAGATCACCACCCTCCGAGAAAATGAAATTGGCCGCCTTGGCCGCATCGATTACGCTGCCGCCGCCCACGGCGATCAAGCCTTCGGCCCCGCTGTCTTTGGCCTGGCGGCTGATCGATTCCACCGCTTCCACCGAAGCGTCCTGGGGAACGTCATAGAATTCCCCGGTAATGCGGAAACCGGCCTCCGCCAGCCCCTCCCTGATCGGTTGAATCAATCCGAGACCGTCGACGACATGGTCGGATACCAAAAAATAGTTTTTGACACCCAGCTCTTCCAATTCGTGGGCAAAATCGCCGACCAAACCTTCCCCGTACATTACTTTGGTGGGATGGTGGAATTGATAATATTCGGGCAACATCGGTTCCTCCTCGATTCACTGTGTGGCTAGCGATGACGCCATTGTTTTAGCGCCCCGCATCCGTTCCCGTTGCAAGGCAACGCTAGATATGGACGGCATTCATCGTTTATGCTCAGGGGGACGCGTACGACCAGTCGCCCCAGACGTTTTCAACGATCTGCATGATGAGGGGCGTCACGATTTGATCGGCCACTTTGCCGTATAAAAGATCCAAATGATTGGCCCCCTCGATGACAAAGTCGATGTACTGACTCCGCTCCGAGGTGATTTGCACATCTTCCAAATCCCGGGGAGACGCGAGATAGTAGACTTTTTTAATCCGGTGCGGATACAGGTTGTGATGATGGCTGATCCTGGGTGACGCTAAACTGTCCCGGGTGCCCCAGAAGTGGAAGACGGGAATCTCGTCCGGAAACCACCTGACGGCGGTGGCGTAATTCAGCCGGCTGCCGTCCATCCGCTTGAATCCGTTGCCGTTGTAAATCGCTTTCAGGCATTGAAAGCCGAGGCCCAGGGGGACCGATTCCATGGCGACTTTCAGATAACGTTCGACAAACTGTTTGTCTTCTTTATGATTTTCCGGAGAGATAAAAAAATTCAGATCCCCGACATTGTGATTCAAAATGAATCGGGTCAACTGTCTGAAGCCCGGGACCTCGGTGATCGCTTTCGAAATTTGTTCCATCGGCACGTGCCGGAACTGAAATATGCGGGACAGGTGATTCAGCCAGAGGGCCGTGGGAAAGAGGATGTGCGATTTCTTCTGAAATACTTTCGGTGAGGCCAGTGATATGACGCCGCGAACCATTTTCAAATTCTCTTCGGCCTCTTCACGTTCCGGTAAAACCTCACCGAGAATGACTTTCTGTTCCGCTTCGAGCATATCGATTTCATCGAAATGACGGCGTAACGACCAGTTGATCACCATGTTCTCCGCCACGAGGCCTCCCAGGCTGTGGCCGGCTAGAATGACGGGTTTACCGCAACTGCGCGAATAGATGCAGCGGGTGACCGTCGGCAGGTCGGAATCGCCCATGGCGTCAACCGTGTAGAGGGGATCAAAGCGCCCCTTGTTGACGCCGACGCCACGGGGGTCGAAAAGATAAACCCAGAATCCCCTGTCCGCCATGTCCTTGGCCGTCGAATAGCGATTGCTGATGTTGAAGCAGTTGCTATTGTTGGCAAAGCCGGGGATCAGCACCACCGCCGGCTGACTGTCACCGGCGGTAACCGCTTCCATGCTTACGACGCGGCGGAAGGCGATCTCCTTGCCTTGATCGGTAAAGTCCCGGTAATAAACGATTTCATAATCACCGCGGCCGTTTTGTTCTTTCTCTTCGATATCGCTTTGAAAGTAGATGGGGACCGGATCCACCGGCAGGGCCTCTTTCAGAATCCGGCGCCGCCGCGCCATTTCTAAAATCGTGCGCAGATGTTTTCGGGGAATGCCGAACCGTTCGACACAAAGATAGGTCAAGTCCGATTCGGAGAGGAGGATCACTTTTTCAGTCAACCGGAAACGCTTATTGCCCAGTTCGTCGATAATCACCAGCTTGATATCGTCTCGGGAAATCTGCGCCTTGGTCGTGTGCAGAAATATATGATAGAGCGCCAGCGCCAGTTTGCCGATGGCCTCGTGCCTGATTTGCGCCTGGGTGACGATTAACTCCTTGGACACCGGAAGACCCAGGCTGATTTGCCCGCGGTATATCCGACTGTACGCATTATAACTGCCGTTGATGAGGCGCGCCGGCACATCGTTCACCGCCAAGCGCAGCGCCGTGCCGCCGAGATCCCGCAGCTTTTTAACGATCATCCTTTGTTCAACTCCTTTAACGCTAGATCCCTTACCCTTTGCAGGTCTTGATCGCTGAAAACACCCTCCACACCCGAAACGGCAGCCAGCTCCATCCCATGTTTCAAGCCTAGCCGGTAGATCTCTCGAACCTCGTCCCACTGCGGAGGGCCTCCCGTGTTGAAAACGTCAAACTGCCCCTCCAGGGCCAGAATAATGGTTTCCGCCAAACCCGCGTAGGCGACGTTGGCCGGAAGGCCGATATCCGCCATTTCCACGTTTTCTCCCGGCAGCCGGATTTCCCCGCTCCGGATGACCACGACATCCGGCCGCTTGGCCGTGTCCTCTTTGGAAAAAATCATCGGCAGCGTGATGTCGGCGATCACACAACCCGGTTTAACCTGCATGATATCGAGCACATGCCGGGCACCGGTACTGGCGGCCACCACCACGTCCATTTTATCCAGATACCGATCCGCACGGGTTGAAACCTGCAGCTTTACTTTGGGCGCCATTTTGTGGATCGACTCCTGGAGGGTCAGCAGTTTGGCGATGTTCCGTCCCACCAGAATGACTTCCTTAAAGGCGGTGGCCAGCAGGTGTGAACAGATTCGGCCCACACCGCCTGTTGCGCCGATCACCATGGCTTTGGC
>JASJED010000180.1 GCA_030065585.1 Desulfobacterales bacterium
CCGCCGTTGGTGTTCGTTAGAAAGCCTTGACGGGCCTGGCTGTACGCCGCTTGGCCGCAACTGGATGGTATCGGTTTCAAACGCGGCGAGCGGTTGGAATCCCGCGAGGCCGGAGGTGCCTTATTCATCAGGGGAAGAAAACAACCTTCCGCTCAAGGGTCGGGGTTTAGGTCCAACCTGCTGTTGGCCCGTGGGCGACATCTACATGGGGAGCGAAAAGAATGCGACGCGTGGAAACCGCCTTGGTCGTCTGGTCTTTGCTGACCTTATCAGCGATCAAACGCCAGACCCTGACCTACCAGCTTCTGTCGCAACTGGTGGGGGTTTCGCGACATGACCTAGGGCGCCTGCTCGAACCCATCCAGTCTTACTGTATTCTGGAAAACCTGCCGCCGCTGACGAGTTTGGTGGTCGGTTCGCGCACCGGCATGCCGGGGGAAGGGTTTATTGCCGCATCCAATCTGCCGCAGGCCCAGGCCGAAACCTTTGCCCACGATTGGTGCCGTCAAACAGTACCCACACCCGATGATTTCCGCCGAGCGGTGGAAACACTTCCCAGTTGCGGGCTCTCACTGGGTGAATTGATGCGACAAATCCGCTGACATGATGGTTCGCTTCAAGGCGTGCGAGCCGATATCAACAGGCGCTGCTGCATGCAGCCGACATCCTTGCCCCGCGCCAGTGACGCCGATTGCGGATCATGTTGCTGGATATCGGTGAAGCCGGCCCGGGCAACGAGCGCCACCAAATCGTCGGCACTGTACAGGCGGATGCGATAATTCTGATCGCGGACCAGGCCGCTGCTTTTGCGCAACACCATTTCGCGGGCGCATACGCAGCCCTCGCGAATTTCGCGTTCACGGCAGACCACGACCTCACCGTCGATTTCATGCCAGGCATTGGGCGTCATCTGACGCCGGACGGCCCCGCCGTCGGCCACATCCAGGAGCAACCAGCCGCGGGCGGAGAGGACACGCCGACATTCCGTCAAAATCTGCAGGTCCGCTTCCCGGTCGGCCAGATAACCCAGCGAATTTCCCAGAATCAGAACATGATCGAAACTGGCGCTATCGATGGCCAGAGAACGCGCATCGCCCTGGATGAAGCTGACGGGCAGGTTCTGTCGCGCCGCATCGCCATGACCCAGGGACAACAGCGGACGGGAATAATCCAGCACCGTACAGTTGCGAAAACCACGGCGGCAAAGCTCCAGCGTATGACGCCCCTGCCCGCCGCACAAATCGAGAATCCGCGCGTCGGGCTCAAGCGGTAGGATGTGGCCCAGAATATCGATTTCATGCCGCGTAATATTGACATCCGCCACCGAGCGTTTGTCGGTGACGAGATAGATCTCGTCAAAAAGTGTCCGCCACCAGTCCGGATCAACGCTGATGCTCATGGTGCCTCCGGTTCGGCGCCGAAACCAAATAAACCGTCCGCCGCGAAAATCGCCGGCCCTCCCTGCCAGGGCTGCATGCGTGCGATGGCCAGTTCTTCCTCCTCGATATCGATATAGGCGTCCAAATCACCGGCCATCCACATTTTTTCCAGTTTGAGGCTGTCCGACCACATGGCCCGACCGTAGGTTATCAAATCCTCCAGTTGCGCGCTCGTGATGATCCGCGGGCGCAGCGCAATCTTGATTGGCCCGAGCAGATAGGTGAACTTGGCCTCGAGCGCCAGGGCCTTCTGCTCGTCTTCGATGGATTCAAGCGTCTTGAAGTCCAAGTTGGCCAGTGTGTGGTTGATTTGATCGACCGCCGCGGCCACCGACATGGTATCGCTCAGTACGGCCAGGGGCTGCACGCCACCGCCGCTGCCGACATTCGTGGGCACATCCCCATAACGGCAGAGAAAACCAAAAGTGCGATCCGGGCCGATCAGGCAGCGGAAATCGGTCTGGCGGGTGGTTAAATTGACGCTCTGCTGGGACGCATCGGTTTCGGGCAAGGCTTCAGCCCACAGGTCAAGCGGCACCTTGGCCTGGACGATATAGCTACCGTGTTCCAGGGCTAAGGCAATCGCCGCATCGGCATCCTGATCTGTCCCACCCACCTTGACGCCGATGCCCGAATAGCCCCTTTCCGGTTTCAACACCAGGTCGGGCCAATGTTTGCGCGTCCATTCGAGCAAATCCGAGATGTTCTCACCATGTGGACCGGTGGTCGACCGCGCGAAGAAGCGACGGGTCCAGGGGGTGCGGCGCACCGTCTCGGGTTCGAAGCGGTCGGCCAGGGGGCCGGTGAAGACTTCGAACATGCTCTTGACGTTAATCGGCTCGGTGCCGCGCGGATTTAGCACGCGGTTTTCACGAATGGCCTGGATCAAAGGCGACAAATCATGCTGGCGGTGCAGCCTCAGGAAGACATCGTTGTTAAAATCCATGAACACCAGGCCGACCGGCCGCCCCTGATGGCAAACCCGGCCATTGTTCAACTCGAAGGTATGGGGGGCCGCCAGAATGCCCGTAATACCCTCGACGGCATCCAGTCGCTGGGCCAGATTGATGTTCTCGGTCACTTCGGTCAGGGTTTCTTCTTCGGCCACCACGGCGATCAAACCGTCGTTAGGGCCTTCGCGACGGCGGTAGACATCGAGAAGCATTTCACTGAATCCGACCACGGGATAAAGCATGGGGTGATCGAAGTCGAGGCGCACGCCGGTCGGTGCCACTTGATTCAGTCGCTGCCAGACCACTTTGGCGATTTCCTGGGTAATCCGCTGATAGTCCCAGCCTCCGGGGCTGCCGAGGTTCCATTCCGAATGAAAGCCTTTAAATGAAGACACCGCTATCCTCCTTGCATCAGGATGGTTTCAAGTTGATCGAAATCGATTTCGCCCTGGGCGAGAACGCTACGGGCAAAGGCCGCCGGCCGCTGGGCGCCGCCAACAAGGCCGTATAGCCGGCGAAAACGGCGGCGGCCGACGGCGTAGGCCAATTGATAACCCGGTTTCAGAATATAGCGCTGGACCATGGCTTTCGCCCGGGTGGGGTCCCTACCCCGCTCGCCAAGGAAAGCGGCCGCCTGCGAGAGGTCGCGGCGACGCATGTGGATATCGAAATCGACGCGGCCCCTGACCGCGCGCCAGAAACGCCGCTTGGCCATAAGCAGTTGATCCAGCGGGCCATGGAAAAAGCCCGTGTCGAACAAAAGCTCTTCACTGAAGCTGGCCCAGCCTTCGTAGAACAGGGGAAATTCGATATGGCGCCGCACGGGACGGGCGAGATTCCAGCGACTGCTGTCCAGCACATGATGGCCGGGATAGGTTTCATGGGCGCTCAGCAATCGGTAGTCCACCGGCATCGCCTGGCCGCCCAACGAATTTTCGATGAAAAAGGTGCCGCCCCGGGCTGGATGTCCGGGCGTCGCACTGAAGGCGGCATTGCTGCGGACCGGACGCATGAAGTCCGGAATGATTTCGACCTTTACGGGGGACTGCGCTGGCAGCCCCGCTGGGATCAAATCGTTATCGACGCAGTGCGAGGCGAGCGCCTCGATGGTTTGCTGATAGCCCTGCCGCGTATCGATGTCCGCCAGCGGTGTTTCGATGCTGTCCACCACCGCCTGCCAACGCCGGCCGGGATGGAGGATGCCGGCATAGTGTTGCAACAGCCCCTCGGTTGTCGCGATCTCCTGGTCAAGTTCACCCGCCAGTTCGTCCATGGAGACCCGGCAGCCCATGTGCGCGGAGGCGATCCGGGCGTAGATCTCAACGGACGGCAGAAATTCCTCAACCGTGGGCAACTGTTTCAAATGATGGGCCAGTCGTGCAAGCGCCGCCTGGACCGGCGCCACGAGCGCATCGTCCTGGGGGAAGGCCGCAAGCCACGGCTGGAAACGCTTTATCATTTCGAGCCCCAGGCGGTTGAATACCACGGGAACCTGGTGCAAGTTGCTTCGGGCGCGGTCCAGAAAGGCGGGAAGTCCCTGCAGTCGCAACCGCAGGGCCTGCGATCCGGCATCAATGGCTTCGGCCAGACCAATGCCCATGACGGTCAGGTGGAAGCTCGGCTGCCTTCGATGGGCGCCCACGGCGGCCAGCTGCTCGTGAAGGGTCTGGATGACGCGCCGCATCAGTTGGATGTCGATCTGGTCGTCCCGTATTGGGTTCGCCGCCTCCATATCCGCGAGTCTTTGCTGCCATTCGCGCAATTGGTCGCACACGGTGGCGACGCCAGCGGAAGAAAAATCATCCCAGCGTGACCATGGGCGATCGGCGCCGAGAATCTGCGGGAAAAAATGAAACTCATCGCTGGCGGTGCAGACGGGGAATCGGGCGGCCAGTTCTTCCAGCATGCCGACAGCCACCCGCTCAATTTTAGCTGTTCCGGCGCTCATAGCATTCGATGGCATCTTGGCGCACTTTCCACTCTGCTTGGCCCTATGGGAGCCCCGGTTAGACTACCCGGGTGTTCTCGCCTGGATTGATCTTCGCTCGAAGCCACCCTAATAGCCGATATGATCCCTGAAATCAATTTCGGGGATCGCGATCCGCCGGCCGCGGTCACACGGTCGACTTGGAAAGCAGAAAGGTGCGCAGGTTGGCGTGTTGATTGCGCAGGCCGAGCTTTTTGCGAATATTGCGGCGATGCATTTCCACGGTGCGGGTGGAAATATTCAGCAGTGAGGCGATCTCCTTGGATTTGCGGCCGTGCTTGACCAAATTGGCGACCTCGACTTCCGCCGGCGTAAGTTCCAGATAGCGGGTCGCGATCTGTTGGGTAAAGGGGGTAATGACCTCATGCAGATTGGCTTCCAGAATGGCGACGTAGGATTTCTGGCGTTCACTCAATCCACTGGCTTTAAGCCGCACCAGCAAGGGGTCGACCAGTTGATGGATATTGGCCACGACGGTTTCCTCAATCTCGGCCTTATCCTGTTCGCGAATCTTGACCAGGGTCTGCAGGGCCGTGTTGATCTCTTCCAGATGCGCGTTTTTCTGCTGCAGTTCCCGTTCTCTTTCGACCAGGATACGCTCTGTATTTTTCTGAGCCGTAATATCGGTGACCATGGCCAAGGCGCCGCAGAAACGATTATCTTCATCAAATAGAGGCTGCGAGGACCATATGCTGAAATTGGGCTGGCCGTCTTTGCCGGTCCATGCCAATTCGAAAGACCGTGTCCGGTCCCGGCAGCGCCCGGCGAGGATATCCTCGAACGGCGCCAGCGCTTGGGGATCGACGAGATCGCGCACATTGCGACCCACCAGATCTTCCGCCCCGTATCCGCTTATATCCGCCAGACGGCGGTTGACAAAAACGATTTGTCCCCGGGCATCCATTATGGCCATGCCTTCGGCCATGTTTTCCACCAGGGTACGGAAGTGTTTTTCGATGTCCTGCATTTGGCCCAGCCGGCTTTCCAGATCCCGGTTGCGCTGATCTAATTTGCGGATACTGGTTTTCAGTTGGCGGACGTCGGGTTCATCGGTCATGGCGGCACCCTGTATAGCATCGCGGCCAGCGAAACGGTTTGCGGCCCGACCATGGAAACCACAGCGCGATGTGTTCCACGGCCTTTCCAGAATCGTATGCGGCGAATGTCGCCGGCACAAGGCAAGGGTATATCGGTTGAAACGCCACCGTGCAATCATCTTCGGTTTTAGACGCCTGCGGTAATCCCCCGAGGCCCTGGCGACTTAGGGTGCGGGCGGCGCGGCGCGCGGTCCGTCCGCTAAGCGTGCACGAGGGGCGTGCTTGCGCAACTGCCGCCGCAGCCAGGCCATTCCTAGCCGGCCGCGGGCATTGAACAGGGGGAGAAGCCAGCCAAGATGCTTTTCGATTCCCGGCGTCAAATAGCAGATCCGGATCAGCACATGATAGAGTGCGCGCATGTCCGCAGCGACAAATCGAATCTGGTCATGTTGACGTTCCACACCCCAGCGCCGTGCCACGGCCTTGGCCGGCGACGGGCCGTCGCGGAAGGTGACGACGGTGTGCAGCGGACCTTGGGGAAGGATCATTGCGGGTGCGGCGGCATGCAGGGCGTCCCGGGCGGACGCCGCCAATCCCGCACGCCAGTCATCCGCGTCAAAACCGGTCCGGCCGGCCGACTTGTCGATGGCATACGTGGTTATCTGGGGGATGACCGCTTGGGCCTGCCGGCAGGCCACCGGGCAGCCGGAGAAGAAAAGCGATCTGAGTCCATAAGGCGCAAGGCTGGCGGCAAACAGCTGGACCTCCGGGAGCGGCCGGCCATTGACCCGGATATCGGACAACCGCGAGGTCAGGGTGTGGGCCAGAAAGCCTTGGGTTCCAGATGCGGCATGCAGCCCGAGAAACATTGCGGCCTCGGCGGGGCGCGGATCGCCGATACCGGGCACCGGCCCGGCCTGGTAGCCCTGAACCACCTTGACCGCCGGGGGGATTCGTTCGGGCAGTAAATTATAGCCGGTCCGGTGAAAGTCGTTGACCGTGATACTCTCCACGCCGTCATTGAGCAAGGATTTGGCCACGGCCGCGACATCGGCGCTCATGCCGTCGCAGGCCTGCGCCCATTCCCGATTTAGAAATACGGCCCCGCGACGGCTCCAGCACCCGGAGCTACCTTCGATGTCGGCAATGATCAGAATATGCCGCACCATGGATGCCATTACGCCGTCGGCTTTGACATCCCGGCACGCAGGGCGGCGATGCGCGCCATGACGGGCGGATGCGAATAATTCAGAAAGACATAGAAAGGATGAGGGGTCAGGTTGGAAAGATGACTGACCGACAACGTCTTCAAGGCGTTGATCATGGCCTCGCCGCCACCTGTTGTCTGCATCGCGAAACGATCGGCGTCGAATTCGTTTCGCCGAGACACCATCATCACCAAGAGACCCGAGAAAAAGTCGATCGGTGTATACAGCAGCCCGAAAAATACCAGTCCGGCATAGACCGACATGTGGGACATGTTGAAGGCCTCGAAAAGCGACGGCTGGGAAATACACAGCGACAGCAGGAAAAACATCAGGCCGGTTTGCAGCATACGGATCAGCAGGCCCACCAGGATATGGTGCTGCTTGTAGTGGCCCATCTCATGTCCCAGGACGGCCACCAGCTCTTCGGTGCTGTGCTGGTGAACGAGGGTGTCGAAGAGCACGATGCGCTTGTTGCGTCCGAAACCCGTGAAAAAGGCATTGCTCTTGGCCGAGCGTTTGGAGCCGTCCATGACGAATACATTCTGCAGGGGGAACCGAATCGAAGACGCATATTCCATGATCGCCTTTTTCAGCGCACCTTCCGCCAGAGGTTCGAAACGGTTGAACAGGGGCATGATCCAGGTGGGGGCAATGTACTGGATGACGAGCATGAAAGCGATGACGGCCAGCCAGGAAAACCACCAGGCATGGCGCCCACTGGTCTCGAAAAAGTAAAGAATACCGGATAGAAGCGGCACACCCACCAAAAGTCCCAGGATGGCCCCCTTGAGACGGTCGATCACAAAGGTCGCCAGGGTGGTCCGGTTGAAGCCGTAGCGGGCCTCGATCACAAACGTGGCATAGAACTGAAAAGGCAGGGACAGAAGACCGTTGAGGGCAATCAGGATGACGATGTACAGAACACCACTTGCCAGGGTCCCCCATCCCAGGCTGCGGACCTGTAGATCGACCCATGGGAAGCCGTCAGCAAACCAAAAAATAAGCACCGCCAGGAGGTGGACGCCCGCGGATATCCAGCCAAAACGCGTGTTGTCGCGTAAATACGTTTGGGAGCGCCGGTAGCGCGTTGGATCGTAGCACGCGCGAAATTCGTCGGGCAGCGGTACCTTGAGGTGGCTGAGATTGAGCATGTCGGCCATCCAATGGAGTGCGAATTCCAAAATGAGGGCGGTCAGAATGATCCAGGCAATCGTATTCATGAAGCGCTCGTTATCTCAACCAAAAAGGGCGATCCGTGCGGACCGCCCTTTGAGACGAGGAGATTGAAGGAGGTTTATTAAAAACCACCCAACGACAGAATAATTCGATTTGCCGCCTTGTCAAGGGTGGTTTGGCCAATGACCGCGGATTTAAATACCAAAACCCACGCAACACAAGCGGCTTCATCCGCTGGCGCCTGTGTTCAGATCGTCCAGAAAATTACCGATGACCCGGTGAACCTTAGCGGCCCCCGGCCCCAGCAGAATACCGTGACGATCGAAATTGAAAAGCATATATTTTTTATCCTCCGATCCGATCAGGTCGAAAACACGTCGCGTCCCTTTGGGATCGACCACGGGATCGGCCGCCGATTGCACCACCACCGCCGGCACCTGAACCTGTTTGAGACGATCCTCGACCTTGCTCATCAGCCGTTCCAGCTCGCGGATACCCGCAATCGGGTTGCGCAGATAGTTGATATGACGGTTTTCGGGATCATTGGCAATGAATTCTTTAACAGGGCCGTTGGTGCGGATGCGCTTCATCAGTCGGTTCCAGATGTCCACGGCCGGTACGAAGCGAGCCGAAAAATCCTGCAGTCTAAAGGGAGGGCTGACGGCAAAGACACCACAGATGGACGGCAGGCGCGAGGCCGCCTCCAGCGCCAAACCGGCGCCGTTCGAAAAACCGCCGACCACCACCCGGCGGCAGTGGCAGGCCATCAGCGCGCAGGCTGATTCCACGGCCCGGATCCATTCCTGATGGGAACGGTGGGCCAGGTCCTCCGGGGCGGTGCCATGTCCGGGCACGCGCGGGGCATAGACCCCGTAACCCTGGCGCTGGATGTAAAGGGCCAGTTCGCGAACTTCTTCCGGCGCCGCCATATAGCCGTGTACCAGCACAACGCCCAGGCGACGAGAGCGTGCCCGCAGGAAAAAGGGCCGGCCAATGTGCTGAGGTTTGGATTCGCCCTCGATATGGTAGCGGGTATAATCCGTCTCAAAGGTCTCCTGGTCCATTCGCAGCAGGTGTTTGAACAGCCGGCGGCGTGTCACAAAATCGGGTTGCCAGGCAATCCGGCGCAAGCAGCGCTGCAAATCCTTCAGGGGCTCAATTTCGTTGGCCATCACGCGCACGGGGTTGTCCAGACGGATCCGATGAAATTCGAACGGGTGGGTCAATCGTGGTCCGTCTTTGTGCAGCAATCCGTTTTGTTCGGCCACCACCTCGGTATCGCGCGCCAGGCTCAAAAATTCATGAAATTTACGATAGCGATCATCGGTCAGCAGATGAAGCTGATTGTCCCGCAGGCTGTGGTGCAGGTAGACCTCAGGGTTGGAGAGGCAGTCAAGAATCGCCAGAAAAACCTTGCGCCGTAAATCGGGCGGTCGGATGCGCTTGAAGGGCGATAGGCGAAGCAGCGAGGCGAACAGATGGTCGTGGTTCACGGTGGTCATGCCGTAGATCGCGTTCATGTAGCGCTGCATGATCTGCAAGGCTTCCCGGCGCATCCGGCGCCGCGAATCGAGGTCGTCGTCGAAACCGATGGGGCGGCAGGATTGAATGTCCTGGTTGATGGCATTACAGCTGAGGCATTGTTGGATGGAAATCGGCGCACCAAAGTTCATATCGATATCGACACCCGACAGAAACATCGAGCCTTCGGCCATCAACTCTTCCACCAGTCGCTCCGGCAGGCTTTCTCGGTAGCGCCGGGCCAGTGAAGTCAAGATGTTCTCTTTGGCACGGATCGGATAATAGGTCAGGTTGACCGGTACGATGAACAAGCTGCCGTCGATCACCGGCGCGATGTCCTGAATGCCGAACATTTCCATGAGCCGCCCGGCTTCATCGTGATCGACCTGGTTTAGGTGGCGCAGGCGTTGCCGATAGAACTCGGTGCGCAGGGCCAGCGTGGCCGCACCGGTATGCGGGGGATGTTGGCCGCCGGCATAGGAGATCATGTAGCGGCCTTTTTCAACGAGTTTCTTGTTCTTGACCATCCGGCCTTCGGGATAGATGACCCAGGCGGCTTC
>JASJED010000022.1 GCA_030065585.1 Desulfobacterales bacterium
TCGTCAGCCTGCAGCCGCCCTATTCCCTTTTCTGGCGCCAGGTGGAGCAGGACGCCTGTCCCCTGTGCCTGGAGCGCGGCCTGACGATTTTGGCCTACTCCCCCATGGCCCAGGGGCTTTTGACCGGCAAGTTCGCGCGGGATCACCGCTTCAAGCGGGCGGACAACCGATCCCAGAACCGTCTCTTCCAGCCCGCGAATCTCGAACGGGCCCACGCGGCCCTCCGTCAGCTGGCCCCCATTGCGGCGCGCTACGACGCCACCCTGGGCCAGTTGGCCCTGGCCTGGGTCATGGCCCAGCCCAATACCTGTGCCATTGCCGGGGCGCGCAATGCCGAACAAGCCCGGCAAAACGCCGCCGCCGCCCGGATTGAGCTGTCCCCGGAGGACTTGGCGGCCATGGACCGGATCGGTGGCCTGGTCACCGACCATCTGGACGACAATCCGGTCATGTGGAACTGGTAACCATTCGCGGGATTGAACCCGGCGCCGTCACGGGCGTTTTCTATCGGCCAACGAAACGCGGCGCACGCTTTTCCATAAACGCCGTGAAGGCCTCGAACAAATCCTCGGAGGGTAAGATCGTGGTGCTCAGGGCGGCCACGTAGCGCAGCCCTTCGTCAACTGATTTGCCCACGCCGTAATTGAGCACCGCCTTGCTGGCCTGCACCGCCAGGGGTGCGTTGGCCGCTATCTCCGCGGCCAGCGCTTCGGCACGCTGGTGTAAAGCTTGGCGGTCTTCCAGGACGTCGTTGACCAGTAGAATCTCCCGGGCGCGTGCCGCATCGATCGTGCGGGCGCTAAAGGCCAGCTCGCGCGTCAGGCCCTGGCCCACGATCAAGGGCAGCCGCTGAAGCACCCCCACGTCGGCCACAAACCCCACCGCCGCCTCCTTGAGGGCGAAGACCGCATCCTGCGAGCACAAACGGATATCACAGGCCGTCACCATATCCAGGCCGGCCCCCAGACAGTGGCCGTGAATGGCGGCGATCACCGGTTTGCGGCACTGCTCGATACAGGTCAGGGCAGCCTGCAGGCGGTCGATCTTCTCGAGCAGACGCCATTTGACACCCCCCATTTGGTTCTTCTCCGCGATTTCGGGGATGGCCGCGGACATTTCCACGAGATCAATCCCGACCGAGAAGCAGTCGCCCTCGGCCGCCAGGATGACGCACCGGATCTCGGGATCCTGGTCGAGATCGCGGAAAATCGGAAGGGTTTCCTTCCAGGCCGGTGGGTTCATGGCGTTTTTCTTGGCCGGTCGGTTAAGCCGCACCCAGGCCGCGGGCGGCTTTTTTTCAACCCGGTAGAATTCATAGTCGCTCACGGCAAATCTCCTTTGGTTCGACGGGGATGATGGCCCTGTTGTCCTATCGTAAAACACGTCTTACTGTCCATCCGCAAAGCGTAATGCTCAACCACGGCCTTGACGGATGACAGCCGGTGAGACCGAACGCGGAAATCGCAATTACCAAAAGGGCCTTCTTTTTTCAGGGTGGTCGTGAGGTTTCGCCATCCATCAGGCAGTGATTGCAAACTACCGGTCATCCTGATATGGGAAAGCCGAAATATGCCGCCGGCGTGAGCGATCGCTTACCATGCCCGGCGCACATTCGGCAGCCCCGGCATCGGTCCGGATGGCGGCCGACAGTCAAGGTGTTTTATGGATATCTATTACGTCGACGGAGAGTTCGTTCCTGCGGAGCGTGCGGTCATACCGGTCAACGACTTGGCGGTACTCAGGGGGTTGGGCGCCTTCGAGCTGCTGCGCACTTACGGCGGGCGGCCGTTCGCGCTGGATGCCCATCTGAAGCGTTTGACGACATCGACCCAAAAAATGGGGCTGGCCCTGCCCGGTGATACCGATCGCATCAAACAGGTGGTGCTCGATACGCTGGCGCGCAATCCTCACCATGATGAGGCCAACATCCGTATCATCATCACGGGCGGCTCCAGCGTGGATTTCATGACCCACCAAGGGCAGCCGCGGCTGCTTGTGCTGGTTTCGGAAATGCCCCGCCAGCCACGTGAGTGGTACACGGATGGGGTCAAGATCACCACCATGACCAGTCGGCGGATTCTGCCGGGCGCCAAAAGCATCAATTACCTTTCGGCGACCATCGCACTGCAGAAGGCCCGGGAAAAAGGCGCCGTCGAATCCGCCTACGTCGATCGCGACGGATTGGTCTATGAATGCACGACCAGCAATATTTTCGCCTTTGTGGGCGATCGGCTGGTCACACCGGGCCGGCGTATCCTGGCGGGCATCACGCGGGGGGTCATTCTGCAAATGGCCGAAACGATGTTTACCATCGAGGTTCGCGATTTAACCTTCCAGGAATTGATCGCGGCGGCCGAAATTTTCATCACGGGCACCAACAAGGGCATCGTTCCGGTGGTGCGGGTCGACGACGTCGTCATCGGCGAGGGTCGCCCGGGACCGCGAACGCGGCGGCTGATGAAGGCCCTCGAGGCCCATACCCAAGACCATGGGCGGCGTGATCGTCCCGCGTAAACAGGATGGCGCGCCCAATCAAACCCAGCGCAGCAGGAGGATCGCCATGACGACCAGTCAGGCTTATGATTTGGTAATAATCGGCGGCGGACCCGGCGGGCTCACGGCCGGTATCTACGCGATGCGCGCCGCCATGAAAACCGTCTTGGTTGAAAGAGGGGTTACCGGCGGCCAGGTCGTCATGTCGGACGAAGTCGAGAACTACCCGGGCTTCGAGCATACCAGCGGCGCCGAACTGGCTATGAAATTTCTGGAGCATGCCCAGGCCTACGGCCTGGAAATCCTCTCCCAGGAAGTCAGCGAAGTCGAACCGGGGCTCAACTACCACCATGTCCACCTGGCCGATGGCCGTACCCTCGACACCCATGCCGTCATTCTGGCCACCGGCGGCAGCCCGCGCAAACTGGGCATTCCGGGCGAGGACGAATACTACGGCCGGGGCGTTTCCTACTGCGCGGTGTGCGACGGCTTTTTCTTCCGCAACAAAACGGTAGTGGTGGTCGGCGGCGGCGACACCGCCACGGAGGAAGCGCTCTACCTGGCCAAGCTGGCTGCCAAGGTCTACCTGGTCCACCGGCGTGATGAGCTGCGCGCCAGCAAGATCCTGCAGAAGCGGGTCATGGACGACTGCAAGATCGAAATCCTCTGGAACACGGTGACGACAGCCATCAAAGCGGGCACCGACGGGGTCGAGGCCGTGACCCTCGAGGATACCGTATCCGGCCAAACGCGGGACCTGCTCACCGATGGGGTTTTCATCTTTATCGGTTTCGAGCCCAACAACCAGATCGTACCGGCCGGGGTCCGCATGAATGCCGACGGTAATGTGATGACCGATGAAAAGTGCGAGACGGCGCTTCAGGGCATATTCGCCATCGGAGATCTGCGGGAAAAATATGCCCGCCAGATCGTGATTTCGGCCGCCGACGGCAGCACGGCCGCCCTGGCGGCCGCCCATTACGTGGAAACCCAGAAAGGCCAATCATCGACGGCCTGCGAAATACCGGCCGATTTTGTGGAAGAATCGGCCGAATTAGGGGCCCTTCCGAAATGACCGTGCTTGGGAAGGGACACCCCTAACGCCACAGGCCCGCGCGGCCGACTCGCTCGTGGCCATGAAGTCATTCGCTGAAATCCTATCGCGGGCCGCCCTGATGAGCCTCCTGCTGATCGGGGCGCCCCTGCTCGGCCTGGTCGCTGCCGGCCGGCCCGTCGCGCCCTATCTTGAATTTCCGCCCCACACCCGTTTCGTAACCCACGCCCCGTTTTCCTGGACCGCGTTTGCCGTCATCGGGCTGCTCGTGCTGGTCTGCACCTGGCCGCTTGTCCGGCTGGTCGCTCGCGCGGTGGGGTCAACCTCGCCGTCTGGGCGCCGTCATGCCTTTCCCTGGTGGGGCTGGGTCGGCCTCCTCGGCGGTGCGGCCAGCTGGGTGCTGGCCTGGAACCGCTGGGGGTGGTTTGCCCCGCTGCAGCCCCATACCTTCCCGATGTTGTGGGCCGCCTTCATCCTGGTGGTCAACGCCCTGAGCCATTGGCGCCGGGGCACTTGCCTGATGCTGGCCCAGCCGGCGCGTTTTGCCCTGTTGTTTCCGGCCAGCGCCGTTTTCTGGTGGTTTTTCGAATACCTCAACCGGTTTGTCCAGAACTGGTACTACACCGGTGCCGACTACCCCCCAGTGACCTACTTCACGCTGGCATCGCTCTCGTTTGCCACCGTCCTGCCGGCGGTGCTCTCGGTCCGGGAGTTGCTCTTGTCCTTCAGTCTGTTCCAGGGTCGCTACCGCTCCCGGCATCTCCCGCAGTGGATGCCGGCCCCACTGATCGCGCTCGCGCTCTTAGCGGTTGCGACAATGGGTCTGGCCGGCGTCGGCCTGTGGCCCGACTATCTGTTTCCCCTCCTGTGGACCGCGCCGCTGGCCATCCTGCTGGGATTGCAGATGCTCGGCCGCCGCGGCCCGCTCTTGGCCGCTCTTGGCGACGGCCGCTGGCCGGTCTGGGCGGCCGCCGCCCTGGCCGGCCTGGTCTGTGGCTTTTTCTGGGAAATGTGGAATTTTCACAGCCTGGCCCGCTGGGTCTATACGGTTCCCTGGGTCGATCGTTTTCACCTGTTCGAGATGCCGCTTCTGGGCTATGCCGGTTACCTGCCCTTCGGGCTTGAATGCGCCCTGATCGGGGATGTCCTGATCAAACCAACCGACTAAGCACTGCTTTTCACCCAAAAATACAACATGTAGAAGTTTTAATTGACTTTACCCCCCACATCGTGTAGTGGCCGTAAAAAATGAGGCGGCCCCGGGAACCTGACGATATGCTTGAAACGTTGGAAAGATCGTCGTGTCAATGAAGGATCAAGATCGGAACAGGCCCTCGCGCCGGACCCCCAAGCGGGTTACGGGACCGCTAACTTCTCTTTTTCCCGAGGCCGTATCCGAAATCCAAACAGGGCATGCCGCCCCCAACCCCAACCAACACCCTTCCCACCCGGCCGATCTCCCCCGATCCCCCAATACCAGAGCATGTCGGCCTGCGGCGCCAACCGCCCAGGGTGTCCCTTGCCCGCGGCTTGAAACGTCTTATTCTTTTGGGCTCGATCATGCTTGAGCCGATATCACCAACTAGGCACAGCAAACGAAATCAACGAATGATGGATGGAGGCGACGCGACCATGCAACTCAATATCGGCTTCGTTTCAACGCGCTTTGCCGGCACCGACGGGGTCACCCTGGAGGCCAGTAAATGGGCGGAGGTCCTGGAGAGCAACCACCACCGCTGCTTCTGGTTTGCCGGCGAGCTCGATCACGATGCGGATTGCAGCTACCTCATGCCGGAGGCCCACTTCCAGAGCGAGGCCAATACCTGGATCAATGACCGCGTGATCGGACGCCGCGAGCGCAAGCCCAACGTGACCCAGGCCATCCATGACCAGCGCGCCTCCCTCAAAGCCCATCTGCACCGCTTCATCAAACGGTTCAACATCAACCTGCTGGTGGTTGAAAATGCGTTGACGATCCCCATGCAGGTACCGCTGGGCCTGGCGCTCACCGAGACGATCGCCGAAACCCAGATTCCGACCATCTGCCACCACCACGATTTCTACTGGGAGCGGGTGCGCTTCACGGTCAATGGCGTAAGCGACTACCTGCGGATGGCCTTCCCCCCCAACCTGCCCAACATCCAGCACGTGGTCATCAACTCCGAAGCCCGGGAGCAGCTGGCGCTGCGCACGGGCATCGCTTCCGTCATCGTGCCCAATGTGCTCGATTTCGATCAACCGCCCTACGTGGCCACCGAAGGGCCGCTTCGTTTTCGCCGGTCCATCGGTCTGCGGGACGACGACCGCATCATCCTGCAACCGACCCGTATCGTGCAGCGCAAGGGCATCGAACACGCCATCGAGCTGGTCAAGGCCCTCGACGACCCGCGCTGCAAACTCGTGATCTCCCATGAGGCCGGCGACGAAGGGTTCGAGTATGCCGAATGGCTCAAGGAATACGCCTGCGAGCACCAGGTCGACCTGCGGCTGGTCACCACCCGGATCAGCGACCCCCTGCGAGCGGACCAGGCCGACAGCCTGGCGCCCTCGCTGTGGGATGTCTATCCCTTCGCCGATTTTATCACCTACCCCAGTCTTCAAGAGGGTTTCGGCAACGCGTTCATCGAAGCGATTTATTTCCGGAAACCCATGATGGTCAACCGTTATGCCATCTTCGTACGCGACATCGAACCCCTGGGGTTTGATCTGGCCCTGATGGATGGTTATCTATCGAAAAAGACGGTGCAGCTCGTCAAGGAGATTCTCTCCAACCCGCAACGGCGCAAAGCCATGGTCGACCGCAACTACGCGATCGCCCGACAGCACTATTCCTATACGATCCTGCGGGAGCGTCTGAGCGTCATGCTGCGCAGCTTGTTTGGCGATGCGGTCGCCCATCTCGCAGCGGCTCCTGATGTGCAAACCCATCCGGAAGTTCTCGACATTGCGCCTTACGAGATGGACTATCAGCGCTTCAACTGCCAGGATTGCGAGCGACTTGCAGCGCGCTAACCCATTCCCAAGACGGGCGGCAACAGCCGCATGCCTCGCGGCGCTATGATTCGAGCGTGTAAGGGGGAGTTTAATGGGATTCAAACCGGCACCCGGCATCAAGGGACGTGTCTTCATACCGGCGGAAACCCCGGCGGCACACAAGAAGCATGCCTGCCCCGATTGTTACCAGTGCCAGATCTGCAGCGAAGATCGCTGCCAGCTCTGCCGAACCGCCGGCGAATGCCACGATACCTCCAAAATCGGCCGAGGCATCCGCTGCGATCGTGGGGGCAGGTTGCAGACCATTACATAAGGCCAATAGACTGGCAAACAGTCATGTTGCAGACGGTCTCGGAAATAGTTCGAGATACGGCTTCAGTTTCCCGACATGCGGTCCCAAAAAGCTTTGCCGCTTTCCGAGCCCGAGGACCCCGATACCCCGCGGGGCGCTGAAGGTGCCTGGGGCCGGGTGCCGCTCAGACGGGCCACCCGCTCCTCGATGGGCGGATGGGTGCTGAAGAGGTTGCGAAAGCTGCCGCCGCTCAGGGGATTGACGATGAACATATGGGCGGTTTGAGGGTTGGCATCCATGGGGATGCGGCGCGAATAGGTGCCCAGTTTATCCAGAGCACTGGCCAGCCCGTCGGGTCGGCCGGCAATGGCGGCGCCGGTGGAATCCGCCAGGTATTCGCGCGAACGGGAAACCGCCATCTGGATGATCATGGCCCCGATCGGGGCCAGAATCGACATGACAATCAAGCCGATGCCCCCCAGGCCGCCTTCCTCGTCGCTGTGGGAGCCGCCCCCCAGGATGGCCGACCAGCGGGCCATGGAGGCCAGCATCATGACGGCGCCGGCCATGGTGGCCGCGACCGTGCCGATCAGGATGTCTCGGTTCTTGACGTGGCCGAGTTCATGGGCCAGCACCCCTTCGAGTTCGGCGCGGTTCATCAGCTTGAGCAGCCCTTCGGTAACGGCCACGACGGCGTGATCCGGGTTGCGGCCGGTGGCAAAGGCATTGGGCGTGTCCTGGGGAATGATATAGACCCGGGGCATGGGCAGGCCGGCATTGCGGCTCAAGCGGGCCACCGTCTCATGGAGTTCGGGTGATTGGGAGGCACTGACCTCCTGGGCCCGGTACATCTTGAGCACCATCTTGTCGGAGTACCAGTAGCTGAAAAAATTCATGCCGCCGGCCAACAGAAAAGCGATCACGATCCCCTGACGGCCACCGAGCATGCCCCCGATCCAGATAATGAACGCCGTCATGGCGGCCAGCAGCAAAGCGGTCTTGAACTGATTGCCCATGGATTGTCATTCCTCCTGATGCGTCGTTTGGAAACCACACGTTTATGAGCATCAAATATAGGAATTGATATAAAAAATGCAACTTGATCTTGCGCCCCGACACCCGTATCTTCAGGGCGGAACGGCGCCGACAGTGCCTGCCCGCGGAGGCGCTGCCGCAGAAACCGGTCAACCCCTGCCGATGGCACCTTCTCAGGGTCATTGGCATGCTTTTTAGCGGTTAAGCTGAATCAATCCAAATCCCCAAATGAGGCCCCACGATGAGTGATGACGAACAATACCCGCCGGAAGAAGAGATGAGCTTCGCGGATATGCTCGACGCCTACGACGGCGGACGTACCGACGCCCTGCAGGTCGGTGACAAGGTGACGGTCAAGGTCATATCCATCGGCAAGGACGCTGTCTTTGTGGACACCGGCACCAAGATCGACGGTACGGTGGCGCGCGGGGAATTGACCGCGGAAGACGGGGAATTGTCCTGTGCTGTCGGCGACCACCTCGATCTTTACGTCGTCGAAATGAGCGAAAGTGAAATCCACCTTTCCAAGGCCCTGGCCGGGGCCGGCGGGCTCGATATGCTGCGGGAAGCCCATCACAACCAGATGCCCGTGGAGGGCAAGGTGCGGGCTACCTGCAAGGGCGGCTTCGAAATCCGCATGCTGCAGCGCCGGGCTTTCTGCCCGGTCAGTCAGATGGACGTGCTGTACGTCGAGAACCCGGAAGACTATGTGGGGCAGGAGCACCTCTTTCTGATCACCCAGTTCGAGGACCGGGGCCGCAATATCGTGGTCTCACGGCGCCGTTTGCTGGAAAAGGAGCAGGCCCAAGCCCAGGAAGCCTTCCTGGCGGCTACGGCGCCCGGCGCGCTCTGCGACGGGCGGGTTACCCGCCTGGCCCCGTTCGGCGCTTTTGTCGAACTGGCCCCCGGTCTGGAAGGCCTGGCCCACATCTCCGAGCTGTCCTGGTCCCGGGTCGACGACCCCCAGGACGTGGTGGCCGAAAGCGATACCGTGACGGTCAAGATCCTGGCAATCGAAGACGGAGACAAACCCGGACGCAAGAAAATCAGTCTGTCCCTCAAACAGGCCCAGGGCGATCCCTGGCAGACCGATATCGAGCGCTTTCAGCCTGAAATGGTGGTGCCGGCCCGCATCACGCGTTGCATGCCCTTTGGCGCCTTTGCCGAGCTGAGCCCGGGGATCGAGGGCCTGATCCACATCAGCGCCCTGAGTTTCACCCAGCGCGTGCGCAAACCCGAAGATATCGTCGCCCCCGGTGAATCGGTCACCGTGATGATCAAATCGATCGACCGTGAAAACCGCAAGCTATCCCTGAGCCTCAAAGATGTGGCCGGTGACCCCTGGCAGACCGTCAAGGAGCGGTTCAAGACGGGGCAGATCGTCGAAGGGGTGGTCGCAAAGCGCGCCGGATTCGGTCTGTTGGTCACGCTCGCCCCCGGGATCACAGGCCTTTTGCCCAAAGCGCGCATCGGCGAGGCCAGCGCGCCCGGGCGCATCGAAAAAATGAAGCCCGGGGACAAGCTCGCCGTCTCCATCGACAAGATCGATCTTGAACAGCGACGGATTTCACTCGGTCCCGGCGATCGGGCCGGAGATCAGAACTGGGAGCAGTTCAGCCCCGCCGCCGGGAATGCCTCCCTGGGTGATCTGGCCGACAAACTCCAGGCCGCTTTAGATGCCAAGAAAAAATCCTGATCAACATTATGCGGGTCAACCTGCGGGAGGATGCCCGAAGGGAATGGTCACCTCGTAGATGCCATGGACCACCCGGGCTTCCACGGGCAGGCCGCCCTTTTCGAAGACTTTGAGCATGGCCTTGTTGGAACTCAGGACTTCGGCCGTAAACCCCCTGAGGCCGCGCTCCCTGGCCAGGCGGATCAGCATCTTGAGCATGAAGGTGGCAATCCCGGAGCCCTGGTAGGCTTCGTCCACGACAAAGGCCACCTCGGCGAAAGGCCGCTGGCGGTCGCGCACGAAGCGGGCCTCGGCGATGATCCGTCCCTCCCCCGCCTCTTTGACAAGCCCCACGATCGACAGACTGCGGCTGAAGTCCACGTTGACGTATTCCTGCATCTTGGCATGCGGCATGGTCTTGATCGGGCTAAAATAGCGGTAGTAGACGGCCGTATCGGAAAAGCGGTAGAACAGCCGGCGCATGTCCTCCACGTCCGAGGGCTTGATGGCCCGGAAATCGACGCGCAAATCGTTCTTGAAGGTCTGGCGGGTGGCGATATCATTCGGGTAGAGGCGCGCACTTTCCGCCAGAAAGATCTGGTCCCGGTAGAGGATATTGGCCTCTTTGGCCTGGTCCACCAGGGTCTGCCGGTCGTCGGGGTGGGCGATCTCGATCAGGGCCAGCGCGCGCTCCCGCACCGTCCGTCCGCGCAGCTGGGCCACTCCGTGCTCGGTGGCCACCATGTCCACGGATTCGCGCAGGTTGAACTGGTTGGGAAACTGCTCCACCGAAAGCCGGATATTGGCCTCCCCCTTGAGATTGCGGCTCGGCAGCGCAAAAACGGATTGGCCGCCCGCCGAAAGCTCGGCCCCGCTGACGAAATCAGCCGCTTCACTGGGACCGGCCCCCACGTTGCCCCGGTCGGCATGCAGCGCGATGCGCCCCGATAAATCCACCTTGCGGGCCTGGAAGATGGATACGACACGTGGGTTGCTGCCGATGCGCATGGGATTGAAGACCCGGTCCAGGCCCTGGAATTCGATCAGAGGATTGCGGTCCAGCCATTGCATCAGCTCAGGGGTCCCGATGGCGTAGCAGGCCACCGATTTGCCCCGGAAGATGGCCTTCTGGCGATTGGTCACCGCCCCGCTCTTGACGAGCTCCATGGCGGCATCCGTGAAGAACGGCGTATGGATGCCCAGGTCGCGTTTGGTGGCCAGATGTCGCCCCAGAGCCTCGTAGACCGGCCCGGGCGGAAAGGACAGACAGCTGCCGTCCTCCACGATCGAGGCCACATTGGCGGCCACACGATCGAAGACCGCATCCACCGGCAGGCGCGGCACATAAATCGGCGGCGCGGTGGCTTCCACCAACAGGTCGAATTCGGAAAGCGCCACCAGGGTGTCCCCCAGCGTGAAGGGAACGTCCGGGTTGATCTCCCCGATGACCAGCGCGGCACTGTCGATGGCCTGCCGGGCGGCGTCCACCACCATGCCGAGGCTGCAGTAGCCGGCTTCGTTGGGGGGCGTGATCTGAACGAAGACGGCATCGAAGGTGATCAGGCCCGACGCGATCAGATCGGGGATGTTGGCGAAGCGGCTGGGAATCAGGTCGATCCGCCCCGAGGTAATCGCATCGCTGGCAACCCAGCCGGCATAGAAGGTGCGCAACCGGTATTTGGTGGATTGTAGCTCCTCCAGCGAGATGGCATCGCCGAAACTGACCAGTTGGGTCAGCACCAGATCCTGAAGATTGGGGGCCGCAGAGGCCATCAGGGCTTTGACCAAGGTCCGTGGCTCGGCCACGCCGGTGCCCAGGTAGATACTCATCCCGGGCTCGATGCGACCCAGTGCGAGATCGGGCGCAACGGTCATTGTCCGCCAGTTCGTGGGATCGGCATTCATTTCTAGAATTTCTCCCCTTCCTGACGATATGCAAACAATCGACGGCGAAAATAAGGCTGGCTGCGGCAAAACGCCCGCTGATCAGGTCCGCTCAAAGGCCGCCAACGGCGATTACCGCATGACGTTCGGGCTTGATTCATCCGCCGCAAGTGGTTAACTGTACGCTTTCGTGATCACGGCGTGAGCACCGTGTCAGGTCAGACAATGGTGCATCCGTCGTGGCGCCCCATTGAACCGAACTGAACTAAAAACTGTGGAAAAACGTCATGCGCGCAGGCCAGACAAGGCCAAATCCGACGAAAAAGCGCCGCATATATGCGATAAATGAGCATTTTGAGGAGGATTTTAATAGCTTATGACCAAGCGTAATCGTTTTTCAACAGTCTTTTGATGGAGAATCTTAGAGCATAATGCAATCGTGGCGTCAATTCCGCGGCCGCATGTTCCAAGCAGCGTTGGTCTGCCTGGCCGGCATCCTGTGCCTTACCCCTGGCACGTGGGCGGCGGAGCAGCTGCCGGCCAATATCGACGGCGGCCTGGGTTATCTGTATGAATTCGCGGAATCGGGAACGACCACACCGTTTGAGGTCAAACGCCTCGCGAAATTGATGACTTTCATTCTGACCCCCAAGGACGAGGGGGTTTCCATCGCGGGCCGTTCGGGGGCTTTTTTGGAGCCGCTGGCCTACCATGAATTTGCGGTGTCACGCTCTCTGCCGTTTATCCTCAAATATGCCCATCAATCCGGCATCCCGCCGCACCTCCTTACCCTGGGTACGCTGCGCTACGCCTACTGGAAAGGATTCGACGACCGCTATCCGGATCTGCCCAATGTCAGCGAACGCATCCTCCAAGCGAAATCGCCATTCGTGATCCGCGGCTGGGAACACGAGGTAATCGCCCCGGATCCTTCCTCCGGTGCCTATTACGGCTACGACGTGTATCGGACCCTGATCGGTTTTCGCTACGGGAAATATACGATCTGGATGTCAATGGCCCGCCAGCAAAACCAATCCGACGTGGGCCGCAAAGGCTATGTTCTGGATGAGGAGAACGCCTGGCATTACATCTACAGTGGTGAAAAGGGCATTACCAAAACGGGGCTGGGATGGGTCGACTCTTACATGTACAAGGGTTTTACCTGTTCCTTCTACATCCAGGCGGATGATACACCCGACCAGGTGAAGGTGGCGATTTTCAAGTGGCTGCGCGCCGGGTGGAACGGCATGAACTTCGTGCGCGACAAGCATATCCGCGATGGGCTGCAGCGTTTCGGGGCCATCATGCGCCGGATCATCGAAAGCCCCAACCTGCCGCCCCCGGCGCAGATCCAATCCGTCTGGCGCCGTATCGACGGGCTGCCCCTGGATCAGTTGCGCCAGATCAACCGCGATTACCTACTGGCCCTCGAAAAACACTACGGCAAAAAGAGGGCCTTTCCACGCCGCTGGTTTAAAAAACAGGTGCTCAAGAGCGACTACGTCGATCAGCTGACGCGGCCGCAGCTCGAAGCGGTCGTCTTCCTGGAGTACATGAAGGCCGCCCTGGGCATGAGCCCCGTCACTGCGCCCGAAATCCTCCTGAGTTATCTGAAGCCGACGGAGCCCTGAATGGATGTCCCCCGGCGCATTCGTCTCTTGGAGGGTCTTTACCAGATCCATGCAGACTTCACGGCATCCCTCGAGTCTCTGGCCTGCCGGCTGCACTGCGACGACTGCTGCACGCGCAACGTGACCATGACCACTCTGGAGGGCATCTATCTGTTAGACGGTCTTCAACCCGTTGAACGCAAACAATTGATGGCGACCGTGCGCGGACAGGCGGACCAGCCGCGCTACCGGCCGTTGCTGACCACCAACACGCTGGCCCGCTACTGTCTCGAAGAGCGTGAGCCCCCGGAAGAATCCCACCCTGAAAAAATCATGCCCTGCCCGCTGCTGGCCGACCGGGCCTGCCCATTCTACAGCCGCCGCCCGTTCGGCTGCCGCTGCTTCGTCTCCCGACGCCGCTGCGGTGATCACGGCTACGCCGATGTGGACGACTGGGTGGTAACGGCCAACACCGTCTTCCTGCAGACCATCGAAAACCTGGACCGGCCCGGCTGCTTCGGCAACTTCAGCGACGTGCTTCTGAGCCTGGATGATGGGGGCGCAAAAGGGGATGAAAAAAAATCGCCTCCCGCCTGTGAGGCCGCCGGTCTGCTCCCCAACCAGCCCACCCCGGCCCTGATGATCCCGCCCGAACACCGGGAGAAAATCCAACCCCTCTTGCAGGCCATTCGCGCGTTGGCCAACGCGTCCTAAGAGGGGGTGTTGTCTGCCCCCAGGGCCGCCTGCGGAAATTCACCATTCAATTCCTATGGGAAGCGCTTTAAATTTTTCGTATTAGATCTATACTCTCAACTGCGGATGCTGACAGGTTGTAAACCCTGCCAAGCTTCATGATAAAAAACTGAAGCGGCCGAGGCGGGAGACACGTTTATATATGCTTGTATTCATTTAGAACGCTTAATCCAAGTTGGCCAACAGATATGAGAATCAAGCACGCCCAAACGCCGAGCGAGTTAGAAGAAGTGCGCCGGCTCTTTCGGGAGTACGAGGCGTTTCTGGACGTTGACCTGTGCTTCCAAAGCTTCGAGGAGGAGCTTGCCGGTCTCCCCGGGAAGTATGCCCCTCCAAGTGGTGCTCTGCTGATCGGCCTCACCGAAAACAGAGCAATCGGGTGCGTCGGCGTGCGGCGGCTGAACGACGGCGTGTGCGAGATGAAACGCCTCTTCGTAAGGCCTGAGGCCAGAGGAACCGGCGTGGGTCGACAGCTCGCCAAAGAGATAATTGCCGTTGCACGAGCGCTTGGCTACGAGCTGATGCGGCTCGACACGTTGGACAGGCTCACGGAGGCCATGCGTCTTTACGAGGCCCTCGGCTTCCAAAGAATACAATCTTACTACGCAAACCCACTTCCGGGTGTCGTATACTGGGAACTGCAACTTAAAACGATGGAACCAGACCACCAAAGGCTGGCGCATATCGCCCCTGACCGCGCCGAATCCTCAGCCTAGCCGTTGAGACAACGCATTCGCACATACAATTTTACATTGATTCCAGAATAGGTTGCTGGGGCATGAAAAAATTTTTACAAAATCATCTGCTTGTCATCTTGGGCTGGTTTTTTACGCTTCTTGGGGTTGTTGGCGCAATCCTGCCGGTACTTCCGACCACACCATTCCTGATTGTCGCTTTGGTACTCTTCTCAAAAAGCTCACCAAGGTTTCATCAAATGTTGCTGAACAATGCCTGGTTTGGTCCTACGTTGAAGCAGTGGGAAGATACAAAAACCTTGTCGCGGAAGACCAAATACAAAGCGTTCTTTTTGATTTTTATCACCTTTTCAATATCCGTAGCCATTTTCGACAACAAGACCGAGCTTCAGCTGTTGCTGGTTGGCATTGCGATAATTTTACTCATTTTTATCTGGCGAATCAAAGAACATGCCGGGTGATGCCTTCCTGGAAGAATTTACAACTGAATTTTATGCCGAATTCATGCAGAGTTGGGAAAAGGCGTTGAATCATTATTTGCAAACAGGGGAATAATTGCATCTCGATCTTTCCAAGGCAACGCGCCCGAATCAAGAACAAAAACGAGTAAACGTCGATTTTCCCCTCTGGATGATTCACTTGCTCGACAAAGAGGCTAAACGGCTCGGTGTCCCCCGACAGTCGATTATCAAAATCTGGCTTGCGGAAAGACTTGAAAAGATCTCTCCCCGATAGCATTCGAACCCGCCACTCGAGGTGGGCCAAAAGAACCTGACAAAAGAAAATCCTCCTTGGTGATCCCAACCGAGCCGCAATGCCCGCTCCGTTCCGGTCAGGTCCCAGATAGCCCCCACAACTCGGCCGCATTGGCGCCCAAGATCCTATCACGATCCTCGGCACTCACCCCGGCCGTTTCGATCTCATCAAGATAACGCGGGCAATCGAGCAGAGGATAATCCGTTCCGAACAAAATGCGCTCGGCGCCCACGATCTCGCAGGCCGTGCGCCAGATGGCCGGGTCGTAGAGATAGGGGGTTGCGGCCGTGTCGTAGTAGACGTTCTTGAGCGCGTCTTTGACTTCCTTCTTGAGAAGCGAATAAAAGAAGAGACCGCCGCCCCAGTGGGCCAGGATGATGCGGTTTTCCGGAAAGCGGCGCACCAGGTCGTAGATCTGCCGTAGGGTGTTGGGGGCCTTGCCCGGATAATTGTGGCCCACGGGCTCGTTGGTGTGGAGCATTACCGGCACTCCGTGCGCCCGGCAGATGTCCATGGTCGGTGCCAGCTTTTCCAGGCTGGCGACGGTAATGCCGTTTTCGTAGAAGGCCAGTTCCCCTACGCCTTTTAAACCACCGTCCAGGCAGCGGCGGGTCTCCTCCGCCGCCTCCGGGTGGACCGCCTCGAAGCAGGCCATGCCGATCAGGCGGTCCGGGTGGGCAGCCACCGCTTCCATGATGTAGTCGTTGTGGCGCCTGAAGATGTCCGCCTGACGCCAGGGAAACCCGAATACCACGGCGCGGTCGACCCCGTCGGCATCCATGGCCGCGATATATTCGCGGACACCCACCATGCGGGAGCGCGAATCGCCGTAAAGCAGTTCAAAGGCCGATTCGTTGGGAAAGAAGCGCTCGCGCGCCTTGCGGATTTCAGGCGGAAACAGGTGGGTGTGGCAGTCGATCAGCATGATTCCTTTTCCGTTCTCACGTTCGGCGGTGGCCGCCCTTTGAAATTGACAAGGCCGCCGGGCAAGTGTTTAAGGGTACATTTCCAAGTGTTAAGAAGCCAGCCGGCCCATTATCAGAAGCCATCTTAATATTAGGATTTTGGCTCCAGATACGGCTGACCGCAAGTTGCAAGCCGGAGGAATACATCGGTATTTTGCGGACTTGAAACGAGCGCCCAACGCCGATATGGGGCCAAAAGACGATTTTAAGATAGCCTCTAGTATCGCAGGCTGGGCGGTCTGCCAAGAGGAGGGTTGCGATGTATTTCGAAAAACCCGGGAAATCCAACACCGTCGAGACCCTGAAAGCCGCGGCCGCGCGCGGCCAGGCGCTGGGACTCGACGAAATCGTGCTGGCCAGCACCACGGGGGCTACGGCCTACCAGGCCCTGGAGCACTGCCCCGGCTTCAAGCTCACGGCCGTAACCTACCATTGCGGTTTCAGGGAGCCCTTTCAATCCGTCCTGCCGGAAGACGTACGCGCCGACTTGACCAGCAAGGGCGTTCGGGTGGTCGCCGCCACCCATGCCCTTTCCGGGGTCGAGCGCGGTCTGTCCAAGAAGCATCCCGGGCTCTATCCGGTTCTGCTGATGGCCGACACCCTCAAGCTCTTCGGGCAGGGCACCAAGGTGGCCGTGGAGGTCGCCGTCATGGCAGCCGACGCCGGCACCCTGAGCGGCAGAGACATCATCGCCGTGGGCGGATCGTCGCATGGTGCGGACGCGGCCCTGGTGGTAAAGCCGGCCCATGCCGCCCGGATCTTCGAACTCAAGATCCGCGAAATCATTTGCAAA
>JASJED010000181.1 GCA_030065585.1 Desulfobacterales bacterium
TTAGTGTCCGTCCAGAAATGGTCTTTTTGGCCCTGCTCGGCGTTCTCCGCGGGTTTCCGGCTGCGGCGTACCGGCGTACACCTCACCGCAAACCCCTGTGCAGGTATGGCCGTATCAGAACCAAAAATCCTCATTTCTGAATCGGACACCTTGTCGACTTCATTATAGCTTTGGATGGACACTTTTTGGTGCCCATCGACTCTGCAACTTCTCTGGAAAGGAAAGCGCTATGACCTTCAATCGTAAATGGCTCGGCCTAATTCTGATTGCGGTTCTTTTACTAGCCGCCTGCCAGTCGACCCAGCAGACGGGTGCGACCATGGCAGCCAGCCCCTCGCACATCGACCGGATTCTGGCCGCTGGCGAGCTGCGGGTGGCGACGAGCGCCGCCCAGCCGCCGCTGAACATGAAAGATCGTGACGGTAAGGTCTTCGGGTTCGAGATCGACCTGGCGCGCATGCTGGCTGCCAAAATGGGGGTTGAATTACGGCTGGTGGAAAAGCCCTTTCCCGAAATACTCGACGCCTTGCAGGCCGGAGAGGCCGATCTCGCCATCTCCGGGCTGACCATCCTCACCACCCGCAATATGAAGGTGGCTTTCGTGGGCCCCTATTTTATTTCGGGCAAGTCATTTTTGACCAAGTACCAGAATCTGGCCAATGCCGAGCGTATCGATGCGGTAGACGTCAAGGACGTAACCCTGACCGTCCTCAAGGGATCGACCAGCCAGATGCTGGTGGAGGAGGTCATCCCCGAAGTCAAACTGATTCCGGCGGCAAGCTACGCCGAGGCCACACGCCTGCTGGATGAAGACAAGGCCCACGCCCTGGTGGCCGACTATCCCTACTGCTTCTATGCCGTCTTGCGCAACCCGGCCAAGCAATACATCGCCAGCATTACGCCCATTACCTACGAGCCGCTGGGCATCGCCATGCCGGGTGACGATCCGCTGTTGATCAACCTGGTGACCAATTTTTTGAACACCATGCGGAGCAGCGGCCAGCTGGACCTATTGAAAGAACGCTGGTTCGGCGATTCATCCTGGATGCAGCGCATGCCGTATTAACCCTTTGTTCATAGACCGTTATCGCCGCGACACGCCGCTCAAAGGAGATACCCTTGAAGGATCTGCCGCCCAGTCCTGAATTCGATCCCCGCAAAGCCTATCACGCCCTCAAATCCCGGGAAGGGATGCTGGCCTTCACCGGTTTTGAACTCACCACCGCATCGGGTGATACGACCGAGGGCATTCTGAAAGTTTCGGCCCAGAAGACACCCTACCGGGGCGATGCGCTGATTCTGACCTTTATCATCGATGCCGACCCGGGCCGGACGGACAAAGACCAGCTCACCCGGCATTTCGATCGGGTTTCGGAACCCGGTCTGGCGAAAGGGGTGGGGGCCGGTTTCGAACGTTTGAACATGACCTGTCTGGACTGTATCGGGGGGATCCAGCGCTGGTTCGTCAAGGAACTCAAACTTTTCTACCGCGTGCCGATCGACCAGAAAAAGACCCTTCTGGAAAAGGATGTCCTGCCGCAGCTGGCCGAGACGCTGAACTGCCGTTTTCAACCCCTGGAGTGGTGGCCCCAGGCCAGGCAGGCGGTCACCGACGAGTCGGCACCGGCCTGGCTCGAGCGGCCCGGATGGAAACCCATCAAATCACTGCTGGGCTGGTTGCGGAGCACTGGCGAGTAGGGACTCCTTGAAGCGGTTCTATAAGTGGTTTCAAAACCCCTCCTAACGTCCCATAGCTGTGTTGTGGGCTTCTTGGAGGCCGCAGCGCAGGGCCCCCACCCCGCGCTACGGCGTACATATTATTGAATATGCTTCGCTTTTTCATCAGCCCGCGCCTTGCTCTTGAACGCGATTCGAGGCTTTGAAACCACTTATTGGATGAAGTCGTAAAAAGTCATCTTACGGACGGTCTCGAAAAAAGTTCGAGAGCCAGGCTTGCGAAGCCCAAGGAATGAGGTGTACTTACGGTACGCCGCAATGACGAGGGCAGAAGCGTAACGCCGCTATCGGGCTTTTTACGAGACCGTCAAAGGATTTTGATGACCGCCAGGGTCAGATCGTCTTCCTGCCGCTCTGCGGAAAATGCCGCCACGGCCTCAAACAACTGATCCCGGATGGTGGCGGCCGTTGCCCGGCAGTGGCGCCGAATCACCTCGTGAACCCGCGCTTTGCCGAACATCTCCTGCTGGGGATTGTGGGCTTCCCAGATGCCGTCCGTGGCGATCACGATAATCTGGCCCGAAGAGCCCAGCGGTGTTTCTTCCGCAGCGTAGGCGAACTCCGGTTGAATCCCGAGGGCTGCGCCGCGGCCGCTCAATTCCGAAAAGCGATCGGTCTCCGGATCGTAGACCATGGCCGGGTCGTGTCCGGCCCGCACCCAGCGCAGACGCCGCAGGGCCATGTCGATTTCCAGATAGAACAGGGTGATGAAACTGCCTGAATCCGACGTGTCAGGATAGAGCAGACGATTGACCAGGGTCAGTCGTGCCGCCAGGTCGTCCTCCAGGACGGAGAGGCTGCGAATCATGCTGCGGGCGCCGGTCATCAGCAGGGCGGCGGGAACACCGTGCCCGGAAACGTCCCCGACAATCACCGCAAAGCTTTTATCGTTGGCCGCCCCGGTTTTGAAAACGTCGTAGTAATCGCCACCGGTTTCGTCGCAGTAGCGGCTGTCGCCCGCAAAATCAAGACCCGGAAGTTCCGGCGGACGGTGGGGTAGAAGATTTTGCTGGATTTCGCGGGCCAGCGCCATGGACTGGCTCATGTTGAAATGCGCTTCCAGTTTGGGCACGATGGTGTTGAAGCCTTCGGCCAGGCTGTCACGCTCGTCCCCCGTGCGCGTATTAATCCGCACGCTGAAGTCGCCCCGGGCCAGCTGCCGCCAGGCGTCGAGCATGATGGCCAGCGGTTGGGTGATCGTGCGCGAGCCCAGCCAGCCCACCAGAATGACCAGCAGCAGGGTCAATCCGGCGGCGATCCCTGTGATCCGGTAGATCCGGTCGGTCAGTGTGAGAACATCTTCGCTGACGCTGTCGGCCTGGGCGGTCACAATCGTCTGCGGCACGATCAGCACCAGATAGATTTTTTCCTTGATGGGCTGCGGGATGCGCGCAAAGGCCCAGATCGCTTCCACACCGTCGTTGGGCATCTCGGCAAAGCCTGTATTGTTCGTCTGGAGCTGCCGGGCAAACGTTTGCAGACGTGCGGGATCGGTTTGGATGGCTTGGGCCAGGGGCTGATCGGCGATTTCACCCCGTTCGGCGGAATGGAGGTCACCGCGGGCAATCACCCACAGTTCGCCTTCGCGGCCCTCGCGCGACTGGGTCATGACCAGCAAGGCCCTGGTTTGATCCGACCATTGGGTTTGGATCTGCTCGAGCTTCATAAACTCCTCGGGCAGAATGTCGATGGCCGCGACGCCGATGATCTGGCCGGCTTCACCGGTGATCGGCAGTCCGGCGGTAAATACGATCCGTCCGGTGCTGACGTCCTCATAGGATAGCCAGCTCACCTCTTCGTGTTGAACCGCGTTTCGGTACCACGGCCGCTGGCGCGGATCGAAGGCGGGGTCTAAATGGCCATGGCCGGGGTAGGATACGTGAACCCCGTTGGCCAGGCCGAAGTAGACGCGATGCACGTTCGATCCGGAAAAACCGTAGATGCGTTTCAGGACGGTTCCAATCGCGGCCAGCCGCGGCCACGACGCCTCGGGATTTATCTGCTGATCGGCCGGAACGACGAAAGTCGGGTGATCCATACTGATGGCCGTGGGCGCTTGTTTCCCATCGGGGAGCACACGGCGGTAACGCCATGAGGCGGCCAGATCCGGCGGTGCCGTGTCCGGATGCGCGTAGTCCCGGGGGAAGTAAAGGCGCAGGGGATCCGATGGCTGTTCCTCCTGCAGGGCGTGCGCCACGGCCTCACCGAGGTAGTGCAGGGAAAGCCTCAGGCGGTCGACATCGTGACGAATGGCGCCGGCCGAAAACTTGGCGACCTGCTCCAGGTCGCGGATGATCAGTGCCGTGAGGTTTTCCCGGGCGCCTTGCGCCAGGGTCGTGCCAAGACGGTTGATGTGGCGGCGGCTGATATGCGTCACCACCACGAGGGGTATCAAACTGAAGGCCAGTAGCACGAGGAAGTATTTGTAGCGTATACGCATGGGTGTCGGATGCGGCGGGTTTAAAGGATAAGCGGCCCGGGGATCGGCGCTGAACCGGTCGACCGGTTCAGCCGGTATCCCGGTTCAGCATGCGGAGCGACTGAGGAACTTGCCCCTCGATCGGACGGCCGGTCAGGCCAGCTTCTGCCCGACGGCTTTACCGTAGTCCTGACAGGCGCGCAGGCCCTCCTCGGTATTGACCACGTGCTCCTTGAGGTTCAGGGCCCCCAGATCCACCATGTCCATCTTGTAGACATGCTCCATGGTGTCGAAAATCATCTGCGCGGATTCGCCGCTGTGGGTGTAGGATCCGAACGCGCCGCCCATTTTACCAACCATATTGATCTTCTGGGCCAGAAAAAGGAAGGTTTTCATGCTGCCGACCAGATCGCGGTGGTAGGTGGGGCCACCGAACACATAACCGTCATAGCCTTCGAGGTCTTTTTCGTCCTTGATTTCGGCGATTTTTTTAAGGACCACGTCGTTTCCTGAAAAGCGAATTCCCTCGGCGATGAATTCGGCCATTTTCTGGGTATTGCCTGTGCGGCTGACATAACCCACCAGTAGTTTTTTCATCGAAGTCTCCTTTACGGTTCATGGTTGCTAGGGGCTGCGTGCGATTCATTCAGGGGAGGTTGCCATCTGGCTTGTACGTGCTTTATTATAACAAAATTCATTAAAAGTCACTTGGTTTGCGACACTAAGGATTTAGCGACGAAAGGAAGACCCCATGGGAGGCCAACCGCAATCCGATCCGCTGGCCAGCGCGGTGCTCAACTCGCTCTCGGCCCACATTGCCATCCTCGATGCCGAGGGCGTCATTCTGGAAACCAACGAAGCCTGGCGGCGCTTTGCCAATGCCCACAATCCGAGTGATGAAATCGATTCCGTCGGGGACAATTACATCACCATCTGCGAGGCAGCCACCGGTGAAGATGCCGAGGACGCCCACCAGGTGGCGGCCGGCATTCGCCGGGTCATTGCCGGCAAACTGCGGGAATTCGTCTACGACTACCCCTGCCATTCACCGGAAGGTAAGCATTGGTATTACATGCGGGCGATTCGCATGATCGGGGACGATCCGCTGCGGGTGGTGGTGAGCCATGAAGACATCACGGCCCTGAAGCTCAGCGAAGAGGCCCTGCGCCAAAGCCGGGCGGCCATCGAGGAGCGGGAGCAAAGTCTGGCGGAGGCCAATATCGCCCTGAAAGTGCTGTTGAAACAGCGCGAAGATGATAAAGCCGATCTGGAGCGCAAGGTTCTGGCCAACGTCAAGGGCCTGGTGTTTCCCTATCTGGAAAAACTCCATACGGCCCGCCTCAAGCCACGTGAACGCACACTGATCGAGATCGTGGAGACGCATCTGAAAGACATTATCTCACCCTTTCTGCAGCAGATGGCCAACGCCGATTTGGTCCTGACACCCCAGGAAATGCAGGTGGCGGCGCTGATTCGCGACGGCAAGAGCAGCAAGGAGATCGCCTCGATTCTGATCATCTCCGAGGCCACCGTCAATTTTCACCGTAAGAACCTGCGGGAGAAATTCGGTCTGAAGAACAAACGCGTCAATCTGCGGGCCTATCTTCTCTCCATGACTTGAAACCGCAAACGATCGGGATGAAGGTGATGTCCACAAAGCCGGCCAGCCTTAGAACATGCGGCGACGGCGGCGCATCCCCCTGAATCATGAGAATGTTCATGCTCAGGCCGCTGAGCAGATTGGCGCCGACCATGGCCAGCAGCATGCTGTTTTCCAGGCGCAGGCGTTTCCAGGTGGTTATGCCGCAGGGGCTCCGTCGGACCCGCTTTAGCGCCCGGCAGCCAGGAATTGGCGCAGCGCCTGGGTCAATTCACGCGGATGTTCCATGGGCAGGGCATGGCCGCCGCCGGGCAGCATCACGAGTTGGGCATTGGGAAGTCGGCGGGCCATGGCCATGGTGCGGGCGGGATCGGCGATGGGATCTTCGCGTGTGCCCATGACCAGCGCGGGCATTGTGATGTCGCCCAGCCGGTCCCACACCGAAGGTCGATCCTGGACGGCCTCGAGGGCCTGGAGCAGGGCGCGCTTATCCATTGCCAGCACCCCCTTGCGCCAGGCCTTGACCTTGGCGGGAAACCGCCGGGCAAAGGCGGCGCTGAAAAAGCCGCTGGCGACCCGGCCCGCGAGCCAGTTGTTCATCCCCCACATATTGATGGTCCACGAAAGGAGGCCCAACTGGGTGCGCCGCTCGGGCTTTTCGGTCTCCGCCGAGGTGCTCAGAAGGACCAGAGCGTGCAGGCGGTCGGGATAGCGCAGGGCGAATTGCAGGGCGGCCATGCCGCCCAGGCTGTGGCCGACCACGACCGCCGCATCGATTGCGAGGGCATCCAGGATGCGGGCCCAATCATGGGCCAGGTCCACGACGGTCCAGGCCTGCGCCGGCGTCTCGCTGCGGCCGTGACCGCGAAGATCGGGGCAGACGGTGCGATACGCGCCGGCCAGGCCGGCCACGACATCGTCGAAGGCATGGTGATCAGACCACATCCCGTGCGCCATCAATATCGGGTGTCCGGCGCCGCGCTCGCGGGCGAAAAGCCGGATGCCGTCGGATTGAATCATGTGGCTTGCCACGGGATGACCCCCTGAATGTTACGGCATCGCGTTGCCGGTGGCCGTTGCGCGCTTCATTTGACATCCCGGCAAACATCCGGCCCCCAGATGACTTTGACAGTTGACGCGCTGGACGGTTCAATCCTATGGTGGTGTGCCGGCGCAAGCCGCCAACCAAGGATCTGAAATCGCTTCTACACCATCGGAGGCTGCCATGAAAGTCTATTTTCACGACGCATTCTATCAGGTCTACGCCGCCGACCCGGCCGCCGCGGCGGGACGCATGGAGGCGGTCGTCGCCGCCCTCGAGGATGAGGTCGCGTTCGAGACCATCCGGCCCGCCGCCGAGATCGACATCCTGCGCGTCCACAGCCGCCGTCACCTCGAAAGCGTCCGGGACGAGGGCGTTTTCGAAATGGCCGCCCTGGCCGCCGGAGGCGCTATTCAGGCGGCCACCCGCGCGCTGAACGAACCGGCCTTTGCCCTCGTGCGCCCACCCGGCCACCATGCCTCCGCGGACAGTTGCTGGGGGTTTTGCTACTTCAACAACATGGCCGTGGCCCTGGCCCGGCTCAAGCAGGAGGGTTCAATCACCCGGGCGTTCGTGCTCGATTTCGATCTCCACTACGGCGACGGCAACGTCAATATCCTGGGTGCGCTGCCCTGGATCACGATCGTGAATCCCGAGGCTTCCTCGCCAAGCCGCTATCTGGAGGAAACCGAAGCGGCGCTGGCCGGTGATACCTTCGACATCATCGGGGTCTCCGCCGGTTTCGACAATCATGTGGAAGACTGGGGCGGTCTATTGGCCACCGACGACTACCACCGCCTGGGCGGGATGGTGCGGCGGGCGGCGGAAAGCCAACAGGCGGGATGCTTCGGTATCCTTGAGGGCGGCTACAATCATGACGTGCTGGGCTTGAACGTGCGGGCCTTCATTCGGGGGATGGACGCGGGCGTCGCATGACGCGGGGCGCCGAAATGCCCGGAATTCACCCCGTGAGAAGATGGGGGCTGAAAACGCCAACGCCAGGTGACCGTTTGTCAAGGTTGGGCCTTCCGTGCGGAGCGCCGACTATTTTCAAGATGAGCGGGAGGATTAGATGAGCGCGAAATCAGGAAAGGTGAGCATCGCCAATGAATTGGCCCGGGATCGCAATCGGGCCGCCGCCGATCGAACCCTGATGGCATGAATTCGGACGGCGCTTTCCTTGATTGCCTTTGGATTTGTGGCGGTTTTGCTTTGAAAGGGGCGGCGCCCCTATAGAATTGATAAGGAGTACTTCATGAATCGCAGTGAGATGATCGACACCTTGGCCCACGACGACGGTTACTGGGATTTCGTGGTCATCGGCGGTGGTGCCACCGGGCTCGGTGTTGGCCTGGACGCCGCATCGCGCGGGTATAAGACCCTGCTGTTGGAACAGCACGATTTTTCCAAAGGCACCTCGAGCCGTTCCACCAAGCTGGTCCATGGCGGGGTGCGGTATCTGCGGCAGGGTAACGTCTCGCTCGTCCTCGAGGCGCTGCACGAGCGCGGACTGTTGATCCGCAATGCCCCGCACCTGGTGAGCCATCAGGCCTTCGTCGTCCCCATCTATGACTGGTGGGACGGACCCTTTTACGGTGCGGGCTTGAAAGTCTACGATTTGCTGGCGGGCAAGCTGGGGCTGGGGCCATCCAAACACTTATCCAAGGAGGAAACCCTGGAACGGATTCCCACCCTGGAATCGGATGGACTGCGGGGCGGCGTGACCTATTTTGACGGCCAGTTCGATGATTCCCGCCTGGCCATCAACCTGGCGCAGACCATGGCCGAGCACGGCGGCACCCCCATCAACTATATGCAGGTGATTGGCCTGAACAAAGCCGGACCCATGATCGACGGTGTCGTCGCCCAGGATATGGAGAGCGGCGCGCAATACGAAATCCATGCGCGGGTAGTGGTCAACGCCACCGGGGTCTTCACCGATGGCCTCCTGCGCATGGACAACCCCCAGGCGGAACCGATCATCGCCCCCAGTCAGGGTGTCCATCTGATCCTGGACAAGGCCTTTCTCCCGGGCGATTCGGCGATTATGGTGCCGCAGACCGCCGATGGCCGCGTTTTATTCGCCGTTCCCTGGCACGACAAGGTCGTGGTGGGCACCACCGACACCCCGGTGCCGGAAGTCAGCCTGGAACCTCGGCCCCTGGAAGAAGAAATCCAATTCATCCTCGACCATGCCGCCCTGTACCTAACCAAGGATCCCACCCGGGAAGACGTCAAGAGCGCTTTCGCCGGACTGCGGCCCCTGGTCAAGGCGGGGGAGAGCGAGAGCACGGCGGCCATATCCCGGGATCACTATCTGGTGATCTCGGAATCGGGCCTGGTGACCATCACCGGCGGTAAATGGACGACCTATCGCAAAATGGCCGAGGACACCGTCAATCAGGCCCTGCTCGTGGCCGGTCTTAAAGAGCACCCCTGCGTGACCAAGGATCTTCGCATCCACGGCTGGCTGAAAAACTTCGACAAGAACGATCCGCTCCACTATTACGGCACCGACGCGATCCACATCAGGAAGATTGCCAACGCCGATCCCGCCATGGGGCAAAAACTTCACGAGGATCTTCCCTATATCAAGGCCGAAGTCATATGGTCGGTGCGCGAAGAGATGGCCCGAACGGTGGAAGATTTTTTAGCCCGGCGGAGCAGGGCGCTGCTGCTGGATACCCGGGCCAGTATCGCGATGGCGCCCGAGGTGGCCCGGATCATGGCCGCCGAACTGGGCTACGACGACCCGTGGCAAGCGCAGCAGGTGGCCGCCTACACCGATTTGGCCCAGGAGTACTTGCTGGCGTAAGGATGACGGCCTCGTAAAAAGTCCGATATCGGCGTTACGCGTCACCCCTCGTCATTGCAGCGTACTTTAAGTACGCTTCATTCCTCGGGATTCGCAAGCCTTGATCTCGAACTTTTTTCGAGACCGTCCGAATTATGACTTTGTGCGAAACCATCAAGGATACGGAAGTCAAAAACAATACTGAGGGAGGCCCAACATGTCTAAGATCATCATGGCCCTGGATCAAG
>JASJED010000182.1 GCA_030065585.1 Desulfobacterales bacterium
GACCCATCCATTAAAGCTTTTACACCGTTTTAGAAGACAGGTTACATATCTCCAATCGATCTTTGTCCTAAGGAGGCAATATGGAATCCCATCGAAAGCCTTTGGCCTCCAGAGCCTGCCTGGGGCGCTACGTGAAAGGGGGTTTAGGTTTTGCGCTCGTGGCCGTCTTGCTGTGGGGTATGGCGACAGGCTGCCAGAGCACCGGCTCATCGCGCAAGGGGCTGATCGTACCCAAGGGCAACCGCGTCATGCTCCAACCCGGCGGCCCCCACAGCGGAACCTTCGTCACCCGTAACATGACCATCAACTATTCGTTTCACGTCAAGGACGGCAAGCTGAAGGTGACCGGGACCTGGGACATCCGCTATCGGGACATCGACCGGCTCTCCATGACCCTTTTCTATCTCGACCAAGAGGGCATCGTCATCGACTACTTTCCGTTTTTCGCGCGCCCCCAGAGGGCCATCCAAGGCCGCGTCATGGACAACCGCTTCAGCCGTGAATTCGAACTGCCGGCCGGGGCCGCGGCCTTCAGCGTCGGCTATACCGGCCGGTCACAGCTCGGGGGCACAGAGGGCAAGGGGCGGGTATTCCGTTACACACCCTTCTAAGGACGCTTGCTGTTTGCGCGGCGGCGGATGCTGAACATCGCTTGAAAATCACTGCGGCCTGCCGACGGGTATTCCGGAATACAGCCGGCGCCGGGAGAGGAGCTTCGGATGCGAAACGTGGCAAGCCATGAGTCGAACTTCGGGAAATGGTCTTGCGGGCTGATCATCGTGGCCTCGATGATCCCGTTCCTCCTCCCGCCGGTCGTCGCCGAAGCGGGAAGCAGCGTCAAAATCACCCCGGAGCGCACCATCACGGGCGGCCTAACCATCGCATCGCCGGAGGTGGGGATCGCCTTGACGGTACCCGCGGGGTTCTCCGGGGCCTACGACCCCGATCTGTGGGGCATCATCCTGGCCTCACCCAAGGCGGGCACCCGCCTGGGCATCTGGGGCGCTTCGCAGGCGACCGTCGACGAGTTGGTGGCGCGCGTCGGCGAGGTGCTGGCCGAGCAGGGTATCGAAGTCATCGGCGAGGAAAGCCGGCAGACCGCCCCCGATGGTTTCGATGCGCGCTTCACGGCGCTGACGGCGGAGGGCCCGGCGTTGCTGCTGGCCTCGCTGCGCACGGGAGATCACGGCAACGCCGCGGCCGTGGTGGGCCTGGGCCGCCCGGCCGACGTCGACCGTTTGCAAACGTCCGTGGGTGCCGTCGTGGGCTCGCTAAGCTGGCGCCGGCCGCAGGCGCACGACTGGCGCGCGCGACTGGCGGGCCTGCGGCTCAGCGGCGGCGGCAGCCACAGTGACTACAGCCCCGGCGGTGCCGGAGGCGGGGGCTCCGGCGCATCCGCCTCGCAAACCACGATGGATTTCTGCAGGGACGGAACCTACGGGTTTGAGAGCCACAGCGAAACCTTCGTCTCGATTGCCGGGGCATCCGCATCCAGCACCAGCGGTGATGCTCACCAGGGCCAATGGGCGCTGGTCGCCGATCTGGCAGGGCGTGCGATCCTCGTGCTGTCGGCCAGCGATGGGCGCGAGTTCTTCTGGCCGATCGAGGAAACCGATCAGGGCGCCCGCGTAAACGGCCGTTCCTACGCAAGCCAGGCCAGCCCTCTCTGCCGGTAGGCTCTTAACCCTGCGATTTTTCCCGCATCATCCGCCGGGCCTCGACGATGGAGGCCGCCAGCAGACTCACCACCACGACCGACAATCCCAGCAGGAGCCCCAGGGGGCTGCCGATGCCGTTGCTGATCAGCACGAAGATGATCACGCCGGTGACCAGGAAACGCAGGTAGTGCTTGGCCATCACCACGGGAAAGGCCGGCGGACGGCCGCCTTGAAAAGACCGGTTGAGGGATCGATAGGCCAGATGAAAGTTGCCGGTAACCAGAAGTCCCCCGCAGACGACTCCCAGGGCGAATCCTGTGATCGGCACCGCCGGGCTGATCAGCAGAAAGACAATGAAGACCACCCAGTTGGCCCGGCTGACGAAGCGCAGAATCCGCTGATGGGTATCTTGACCGGCGGTCGGCTCAGGCATCCCAGCGCCCGGGAATCGCGGTCCCGCAAAACTTGCAGGCCCCGTCTTCCAGATGATAGCCGGGAATATGGTAGCCCAGGCGTTCCACCACCCGGCGGCCACATTGATGGCAATAGGTGTGATTGGCCGCATGCAGGGGCACGTTGCCCACGTAGACATAGTGCAGACCGGCCTTGAGGGCGATCTCCCGGCAGCGCTCTAAGGTCGAGACCGGCGTCGGCGGCAGGCGGTTCAGCTTGTAGCGGGGAACGAAGCGCGTGAAGTGCAGGGGGTGATCCGGACCGAGCTTGTCCAGGATCCAGTCGCACATCGCGCGTGTCATCGCATCGTCGTCCACGTAGCCCGGCACCACCAGGGTGGTGATTTCGAAGTGCACCCCGCGGCGGTGAAGGGTTTTGAAAGTCTCCAGCACCGGTTGCAGGGTGCCGCCGTTCAGCTTGCGGTAGATGCCGTCGGAGAAGGCCTTGAGGTTGATGTTGGCCCCGTCCAGGACGTCGCAGAGATCTTCCAACGCCTCCCGGTTGATATAGCCGTTGGAGATCAGAAGATTCTGGAGGCCCCGGGCCCGGGCCAGACGGGCCGTGTCGCGCATGTATTCGTAGTAGGTAATGGCCTCGGAATAGGTATAGGCAATGGCCACGGATCCGCGCGCGGCAGCCGCATCCACGGCTTCCGCCGGAAAGAGTTCGAAAAAGCGCACATCCTCGGGGCGGGCCTGGGAAATCTCCCAGTTCTGGCAGTTCAAGCAGCGGAAGTTGCACCCGGTGGTGGCCAGCGAGAAGACTTTGGTCTGGGGCCGGAAATGGTAGAGCGGCTTTTTCTCCACGGGGTCGTTGTGCACCGCACAGGGATTGCCGTAGGCCAGCGTGTAGAGTGTGCCCTCCAGGTTGACCTTGGAGCGGCAGACGCTGCGGTCCCCCGGCGACAGGGTGCAGCGGTTGGGACAGATCAGGCACTGGGTGCGGTCATCTTCGAGACGACGATAGTGCAGGGCTTCCCGCGACCATTTCCAGCGACGCTTCGGGGCATCGCCCCGCAAAACCCGCCCCCGGATGTCATCCGGCCCGGCCGCGACCAGCGGGTTGCCGGCGAAGCACATGGGCAGCCCCAGGCAGACACTGCCGCCGAGGGCCACACTGCTGTAATACAGAAACCGTCTACGGTTGATGGTCATCGCTTAACGCGCCTCACGCCCACTACGGCCAGACTGATCAGCTTCAACCCGATCAATGCGGCCGCCGTCCAGTATAACCCCGCATAGGGTATCAATACGACGCTGGTAACCAGGGTCCCGGCCGCCGCGCCCAGTAGATCGGCTGCGAAGGTGCGGCTGACGGCCCGGCCATGGCCGCCCTCGATGGCCAGGGCCACGGGAAATTGAAACCCGCAGACCAAGGCCACCAGAAAGCCGAATACCAGAAAAAACGCCGCTGGTAAACGCATTCCCAGGGTCGCCAGGGCGAAGCTGAAACCAACCAGGCACACAATCAAGAGGAGATCGCCGGCGGCCAGCACCCGTCGGGCATGGGATGCCATGCGCGCCCCCAGCCAAGCGCCGGGGAGCAGGCCGGCCAGAAATACCGTCACGATCAGGCCGATCTGAAAATAAATATAACCAAACAATACCTGGAAGGCAAAAATGACCAGGATCTCACTGCCCATGGTCATAAAGCCGGTCGAAAACAGGACGAACGCGGCCCGGGTCGTGCGTAGCAGATAAACGCTCAGGGCCACGGCCAAAAGGGCAAAAAAAGGGACGGGTGAAGTCTCGAAACGGGCGAACCACTGGTCGAACATGATCCTCATCAGACGGGGTCGAAAATCGGTGTTGGGGGCGGCCGGCAGCTTTACCAGCGCGTTGAGCTGGGCAATCCGCTCGGCGGTCAGGTTGCCATCGTAATAGCCCCGGATGTAGCGGGAGGTGATGCCGCGGCGCGCCAACCGGGCGGGCATGTCGAGATCCACGGGACCCTGGCGGCAAATGAAGAAAATACGCTGACCGGGAAGCAGTTGGACGGTTTTAAAATGCCGCGCGGCCGTGTGGTAGAGCATGGCCAGCTTGCGCTGCTGGGGGGCGGCCAGGTAGTTGTCGTAACCTGCCATGGAGAAGCTGAAGACGCCGCCGGCGCTCAGACGCGCGCGCACCAGGCCGAAGAACTCGTCCGTGAAAAACCGGTTGACCTGAAAGGTGTCCGGTTCGGGCAGGCAGACGAGGATGGCATCGTAGGTTCGCTCGACGGCGGCAAGAAAGGCGCGCCCGTCACGGTGGCTGAGATTGAGCCCCGGTATCGGCGCCAGCAGGCCGAAACGAAACTGGGCACTGGTCATGGCCGGATCCAGTTCGACGTAATCGACGCGCCCGGGCCGGTATTTGGCCAACTCGCGCAGCATGCCGCCCTCGCCCGAGATGAGGAGGATCGTTGACGGCCGGTCCAGCTGGATCAGGGGGTAATGCACGGTCTCTTCGGCCAGGGCCACGTTCTGGGTGTCGAAGACCGGCACCCCGTCCTTGAACAGGGTGGCCTGCTCCGCCTGTTGGACCACGACGATGCGGCCGAAACGCGATTCTTCATAATAGGCCAGGCGGCCGCTCAGCGGCCTCAGGGTATCGCGCTCCAGCGCCACCCCCATGACCATCACGGCCAGGACCAGTCCGGCGGCAAGCCACCGGCCGTAAGGGGCGCGGCGCTTATCGCCGGGTAACCCCGCCGCGACGGCCATCAGCGGCAGTCCGGCCAGGACCACGGCCTGAAAAGGTGTTGCCCAGTAAACCAGCACGAAAGCGAACAGCGCCGCGCCGCTGACATCGCCCAGGTTATCCAGAATATAGATCCGCGCGCCGGGATAGCCGGGCTGGATGGAACCACGCAGCACATACAGGCTGTAGGGCAGCAGAAATCCCACCAGGAAACTGTAGGGGGCAATCGTCAAACCGATATAGGCCAGGGTGGGATAGAAACCGACCGAGGCCCCCGGGAGGAAGACCACATCCCGCAGCAGGCGAAAAGCGGCCAGTTGGACCACGGCCAGACCGGCCAGCCAGATCGATAATTGGGCCAGGACGGTCAAGCGCGCCGGACGGGCGCTGCTTGTGACCAAGCGTGCGGCCAGGGTCCCGATTCCCCCCCAGGCCAGCCAGCCAAACAGGATCAGGGCGATCACGAACTCGTTGCCCTGAAAGGCGGCCAGGCATTCCCGAATGGTGATCAGCTGGGCGGCCACCGAGGCCACCCCCGTGGCCACCACCAGGCGTTCCACGGCCCGGCTAGGGTTTTTCATCGAAGTACTGTACCGCGTAGGTATGGATGACGAGGTTCTCCCGCTGCCAGGTGTCTGGCCGCAGGCCGGCTTTGCGGCACAGGGCGCTGAGGAAGCTTTCCGGTTGCGGGATCTGCCCCCAGACCTGGGGCAGAAAGGTGGCCCGTGCGCGGCCGCGTTGCAGAATGACCCCGTCCCGGTGCGGCTGGAGGCGGTCGACCAGCTCGTGCGCATCATGGTAAACAAGCCGAACGGGCGGGCTGAGCACGCTGACGCTGACGCTCACCGTGTCGAGTTCTTCCGCGGCCAGGGGCCCAAAGCGCGGGTCATTGAAAGCCGCCCGGAGCGCGTTGCGGGGAACCGTTGTCCGCAGGGGCTCCTCGGCAACCAGGTTGCCAATGCAGCCCCGCAACCGGCCCCGCTGCTCGAGGGTTACGAAAACCCCGCGGGTTTGATCGAAAACGGGTTGATCGGGCAGTTCCCGCACAGATCCCTTCCTGGAGGAACCATCCTGGAAGGCCGCCGCAATGGTCTGCCGGGCCAGCCGCACGAGCTGGTCGCCCTGGGCAGGACTCAAGGCCTGCGGCCGCACCGCGCTATCCGGTACCGCGGCGTTGCCGTAAAACGCCAGGGCCGCATAGCCCACGACCCGGCCCATGTCGCCGGCCGTATCGCCGCTGTTGGCATAGTGCAGCAGAACGGGCTCCCAGTCCAGGCGCCGCGCCAGCGTCATCAGCACCTGGAGGGGTGCCCGGCCGCAGGCGCAGTTTTCCCGTCGGGCCAACGCCTTGACGTCAAATCCCATGATGAGGTCGAGGGTTTGGCGGTCGTGGGCCACGGCCTGTTCGTAGGGCAGATAGTGGGACAGATCGGAGCTCACCACCAGGAGCGTATCCGGCCCGAGGTGCGGTGCGAGCACATCGGCCATGGTGTTAGGGTTGCTCGGCCCGAGTACGACGGGTATCAGTTCGAAATCCTTGAGATAATACTGGAGAAAGGGCAGCACCACTTCCAGGGAATGCTCGCGCGCATCCGATACACGGTCGAAGCCGAAGAGCGCATTTTCTTCGCGGAGCCGGCGCGCATCGGCGTGCAGTCGGATGCGCCCCAGCGGGGTTTCGTAGGCATCCACGTCGCTGATCATTCCGTTCATGAACCCCACCCGATGGTCGGGTGCCAGGACGATGATCTGCGCAAAACGATGCCCGCGCAGCACATGACCGGCATGCGCCGCCGTCCAGCCGGAATAGATATACCCGGCATGCGGCATGATGATCGCCTTCAAGGCGCGGTCGGCCAGCGGTTTGACCGAGGTTCGGTGCGCCTGCCGATCGAGCTCGCTCAGCAGGCTTTTCAATTCATTGGGGTCGGCGGGGTAGAATCGCCCGGCGAAAACCGGCTGGCGCACGACCTCGGCCCTGGCCACAAGCCCCAGGGGCGACAAGAGGGTTAAGCCCAGAAGGCAATAGATCCAGGATAAGCGGGATTGCATGGGGGCACTCCCGGGTCGTGGTAATCGGTGAAATGAAACGGACGTGACGCCCTCAAGATGAAGGAAAGGCTTGGAAGAGTCAAGTTGAAACCGCAGGACGCTGGGTGGATTTGAAGGACGCCGACGTGAAACGTTGGGCCGGGGCGCCCCACGGCGGGAGCGGCCGTTTCCGGGCGAAGCCCGCAAATCGTGGTTCGGACGATCGATTCGCGGGTGTCAGGACCGCATGCGCCGGTCCCAGTCGAATTCCCGGGAGGTCACCGTATCTTCCATGCGCCGGATGCGCCGCTCCAGATTTTGATAACGGCGTTTGATCCGCTGGGCGGCACTTTCACGCGAGGTGGTATAGCTGTCGTAGAATTCCCGTTCGTCGGCGCTCTGGAAGGGCCGCAGGGGCTCGGGCTTCATGATCAGGGCCGCCACCAGATAGATCCCCAGAATGGGCCAGATACCGGTGGCCACCAGGATGAGCACCATGAAGATGCGAATCCAGGTTACGCTGAAGTCGAAATATTCGGCCAGTCCGCGGCAAACCCCGAGGAAGGCCCCTTCGCGGGATCGATACAATCCCCGCCGCAATTGTCTGCCGGTGTCATTCATGTTGATCGTCTTTCCTTGCCTGGCGCTCCATCAGGAGGGTTTCCAGTGATTCGATCCGCTTTTCCATCTGACTCAATCCCTGGTAGATTTCCTGGATGGTGGCCGCCTCTTCGGCCTGGGCCTCGCGGCTTTTGACCGACAGGCTACCGTGGCGCAGTTTCATGGCCACCAGAATGGTGCCGCAGATGGTGGCCAGCAAGAGGATGATACTGCCGAAAATCGTCACCAGGATCCACACGGCGGTCATCGTTAGGACGTTCTCCGATCTTGGTCTTCGGAAGCGGTATCGGGATGCGGCGCCTGGGCGGCTTTGATGGCGGCCAGTTCGCGTTCGATGTCCTCATCGGCCGCCAGTTCGTCGAAAGCGTCGTCGAGATTCGGCTGGCGGCCGAAATTGACCAGGTCGGCCTCGGCTTCCATACGTTCGATGCGCTGCTCCAACTCGTCGAATTTGGCCATGCTCTCGTAGTTGTCGGCCCGGCGGATTTCCTCGCGCGCCTGGCGCGTCCGGGTGGCGTGAATGTGCCGCTGGACCAGCAGGCGCTGCTTTTCACGGGCTTTGTGCAATTTGTCTTCCAATTGCCGGATATCATCCTGGTACTGATCGATCAATCCGTCGTGATCCATGAGATCGGCATCCAGCTTTTGCGCCATACCCGCAAAGCGTCGCTTCTCGATGAGGGCTTCGCGCGCCAGATCGTCGCGCCCCTTATCCACCGCCAGTCGGGCCCGCTCCTCCCACAGCCGTTCGCGGGCCTGCACCTCCTCCTGACGGCGGGCAACCTTCTTCTTTTCGGCCATGGAGCCGGCGCAAGCCGCCTTGATTTCGACCAGGGTGTCCTCCATCTCCCGGATCATGAGCTTGATCATCTTTTCCGGATCCTCGGCCCGGTCCAGCATGGCATTGATATTGGCGCTGATGATGTCACGAAAACGTGTAAAAATCCCCATGGTTTGACCTCCATCGTGTTTTCCGCCATCATTGAGCACAAAATATGCCATACCTCGGAAATAATATTAATACAAATATTTTCAATTAATTATAGATTTGACAGCCCATGAGTATAAATGCTAAAATGACCTTTATTTGGTTATTTTTACCAGTTATTGGTAATTTTACCATGAATAATGTTTCGGGTCGTCTTTTCTACTATAAGTAGTGCATTGCCTGAATGCCTTCGGGACGGGTGCCATGCTCACTGCGACGGAAGCCCTCGGTCAGTCGGAAGTCTTCCTGGAATTTCAGGAGCGCTTATCCAGGGTCGCGCCCATCGACCGCCCCGTGCTCCTGCTGGGGGAGCGGGGCACCGGCAAGGAGCTGGCCGCCACACGGATGCACTATCTTTCCCGGCGCTGGCAAGGGCCCTTCATGGCCCTCAACTGTGCGGCGCTTACGCCGTCGCTGATCGAACCGGAACTGTTCGGTTATGAGAAAGGCGCCTTCACCGGCGCCTTGCAGCGTCGCCCAGGACGTTTCGAAAGCGCCGACGGCGGAACCTTGCTGCTGGATGAAATCGGGGCCATTCCGCCGGAGGTGCAGGCCAAAATCCTCCGGGTGGTGGAATACGGCGTGTTTGAACGGGTCGGTAGCACCCGGCCGGTGGAGGTCGATGTTCGCATCATCGGGGCGACCAACGCCGATCTCAAAGCCCTGGCCACCGCCGGTCGCTTCAAGTCCGATCTTCTGGATCGTCTCTCCTTCGATGTTCTAATCCTGCCCCCCTTGCGGGAACGCCGGGGGGACATCCGTCTGCTGGCCGAGCACTTTGCCGGCCGCATGGGGCTCGAACTGGGCCGAGCCGATAGCCCCCATTTTTCTTCCCGAGCCCTGCGTGCCCTGGAAGGCTATGCGTGGCCGGGCAACATCCGCGAACTTAAAAATGTGGTCGAACGGGCAGTCTACCGGTCGGAAACCGCCCTGATCACGCAAATCGATTTCGATCCGTTTGTATCGCCCTACGCATCGCCGGCGACCGATGCGCAACCCGTGCCACTGCGTCCTGAACCCCCATCATCCCAACCGATGCCCCAGACCGGGGATCCCGACCGCCCCCTCAAGGAAGCGGTGGCGAAGCTGGAGATCGATATGCTGCGCCGGGCCCTGGCGAGCGCCAAATACAATCAGCGCCAAGCCGCACGCCGGTTGGGCCTGACTTACGACCAACTGCGCGGCCTCCTGCGCAAACACCGCAGCGCCTTGGAGTGAATCGCCTTCTGCCAGAGGCCGTAATTGGTTGGCTCTCAGGACCTGTCCCCAGGCGTTAGGTCCCATCCGCCCCCCAGGTATTGTTAAGCCCGCAAAAGAAAGGCGGCTCCCTTCGGTAAGGTGGCCGCCTCGTCTTCATTTCCCAGATTAAGGTTCTCAGTGAATGGTGATCTGCTTGGGTTTGACATC
>JASJED010000183.1 GCA_030065585.1 Desulfobacterales bacterium
CAATCAGGGGTTGGTGGACGGCATGATCACACCGGACCGCTGGATTCTGGAGCGCCGCTCCGGCAAGGTGACGGCATTTACCGCTGGTGAGGGGGCTGAGGCCGTCTTCCCGGCGCAACAGGGGGTCGCCCGGCGCCCGGTCGCGCGCCGCGCGGGCGAAGCCTGCCTGGCGGAAGACGATGTGGAGCGTCTTTTTGCCGACGTGCGCAAAATCGAAACCTGTTTCGGATGCCCCCAGGACGTCGAGTGGACCCTGGGGCGGGGCCGTTTTACTTACCTCCAGACCCGGCCTGTGACGGCCACCGCCAATGGCGGCCGCGACCAGCGGGGTTGGTACTTGAGCCTGCGGCGCAGCTATGAAAACCTCTGCCGGCTGCGGAGCAAGATCGAGGACGACCTCATTCCGCGCATGATCCAGGTGGCCCATGAACTGGCCCTCAACGATCTCGATCGCCTGCCCGATGAAGCCCTGGCGGCGGAAATCGAGCGGCGCGCGGGAATCAACCACCACTGGAGCAATGTCTACTACGCCGATTTCATCCCCTTTGCCCACGGTGTGCGCCTTTTCGGGCAGGTCTACAACGATGCCCTCAAACCCGATGATCCATATGCTTTTGTGGATCTTCTCACGGATACCCCCATGGAGAGTCTGGCGCGCAATCGCCGGCTGGAGGCACTGGCGGCCATGGTCCGCGACGATTCCGATCTGGCCGCGCGCCTGCGGGGCGGACAGGGGCCCCCGTCCTCGGGTCCGTTTCGATCCGCGTTGGATGAATTTTTATCCGACTATGGTGATTTGTCTTCGAGCGTCACCGGCGACCGGGAGCGGACCGTCAACCACGGTCCCCTGATCCATCTGGTGCTGGAACTGGCGGCAGCACCCTCCGCCGGTCGGCGAATATCGGACGATGCCCGCCGTGGGGAGGAACGCTTTCTGGATTGCTTTGGTGGTGACGAACGGGCCTGGGCGGCCGCGCTGCTGGATCTGGCACGGGCCAGCTACCGCCTGCGCGACGACGACAACATTCACCTGAGCCGTATTGAAGCCCAGTTGCGCCGGGCAGTGCGCGTGGGGCACGCGCGGTTGGATGACCGGGAAGCGGCCGACGGCGTGCTGGCCGAGATGGTGGCGCGCCATCCCCTGTCTTCCGAAGGGGAACCGAAGGCGCCTTCGGTCGAGAGTGCTTCAGCGGGCAAGATCAGCGCCCGTCAGTTGGTGGGCCAGCCGGCCGGCCCGGGGGTTGCCCGGGGGCCGGCCCGGGTGGTGCACTCACCGCACGATCTGGCCCGGTTTCGTGCCGGCGAGGTTTTGATTTGCGATGCCGTCGACCCCAACATGACCTTCGTGGTCCCGCTGGCCGCCGGAATCGTGGAACGGCGCGGCGGCATGCTGATTCACGGGGCGATCATCGCCCGCGAGTACGGGTTGGCCTGCGTCACAGGCGTGCCCGAGATCATGCGCTATGTCGCCAGCGGCGACGAGGTCACGGTGGACGGCTATCTGGGGATCGTGATCATCGGAAGACAATCCGAAAAAATAATTCAACAGCGAGCTTAATGGGGCTTGACGCTTTGGTTCTCAATCTTCAAGGGTTTCAGGGGGCGCGGGAGTTTTTCCAGCTTACGCCCATGCGAGGCTAATCATCACCGTAATCGAATGAACTCGACCCTAATGGATCGTAACGAATGAACAGAATGAAATTCGTCAATTATCATACTTCAGACGGTCTTGTAAAAAATTCGAGAGACGGCTTGCAAAACCCGCGGAATGCGACGTAAAAATTGTATGCCGCAGTGACGAGGGCTACGCGAAATACCGTAACGCCGCTATTTATCCGCCTCGGGTGGATTGGGATTTTTCAAAACCGTCAACAATATCGCCACAAGGGAGATGGATTATGTCCGCAAAGATTAAAATCGGCATCAGTTCCTGCCTGTTGGGCAACGATGTCCGCTGGAACGGCGGACACAAGCGCGACCGCTACCTTACGGATACCCTGGGCCAGTTCGTGGAGTGGGTGCCGGTCTGTCCGGAAGTGGAGGTGGGGCTGGGGATCCCGCGCGAAACCCTCCGTCTGGTGGGCGATCCCGAAGATCCCCGCCTGTTGACCACCAAGACCAAGATCGACCATACGGACCGCATGAAGAAATGGGCCCGCGGGCGCCTCAAGGAACTGGCCCAGGAAGATCTGTGCGGCTTCGTTTTCAAAAGCGACTCCCCCAGCAGCGGCATGGTGCGGGTCAAGGTCTACGGCAAGGGCGGCATGCCCCAGAAGAAGGGGGTCGGGATATTTGCCCGGGCCTTCATGGAGCACTTTCCCCTGATTCCGGTGGAGGATGACGGCCGCCTGCGCAATCCCCTGATCCGCGAGAATTTCATCGAGCAGGTCTTCACCCTCAAACGCTGGCGGGAAACCCGGGCGCGGCGCTCCTGCGTGGGCAATGTGGTGGATTTTCACTCCTGCAACAAGCTGGTTTTGATGGCCCACAGCCCCAAGCATTTGAAAACCATGGGCGCCATGGTGGCCGGCGGCAAGTCCATGGGCTGCAGTCTGCTCTACCGTGATTACGAAACCCTGCTGCTGGAGGCCCTGCGGCTCAAGACCACGGTCAAAAAGCACTACAATGTCATGCTCCACATGCTGGGCTATTTCCGCAAGGACCTCACGGCGGACGAAAAACAGGAACTGCTGGAAGTCATGGATCACTACAAAAAGCTGCTAGTGCCGCTGGTGGTGCCGCTGACGCTGTTCAACCACTATGTGCGCAAATACGATCAGCCCTACCTGGCGCAGCAGACCTACTTGCATCCGCATCCGGTGGATCTCAAGTTGAGAAATCATGTCTAGCTCGAGGCTGGATCGCGCCGAGATGCCCCTGGGCGGCGTTACCTCGGGTTCGCGGTACATGCGTACAGCTTCACCCTCGGATGCCTTGCCCAGAAGCAACTCGGCGCGATCCAGCTCTCGGGCTTGTAGCCCATCGTCTTACATGGCGTTTGGGTGAGGCTATAAAATTCAGCGCATCGATTTTTACGTCGTAATCGGTATCGGCATCGGGATCGGTATTCGAAAAGGAATCAAGGCCACGTTCATATTCTATATCGATTCCGATAGCGATCCCGACGCTGATCAAAGTTAGTGACCCCAACGGAGCAGCTTGGTACGGCAATCTCGTCGGCTTGGAAAAGCGCTGCAAACATTGCATTGATCGGTATCGGGATCGCAATCGGGTATCGAAAAAAATAAAAATACGACGCCATAATCGATACCGATCCCGATAGCGACCCCGATTCCGATTAAACCGCCAAAAGTAAGGAATTGACGATGGATACCAAACCTATTCTGGTGACGGGTGGTACCGGCTATGTGGGCGGGCGGCTGATTCCGCGGCTGCTGGAGGCCGGCTTCAAGGTCCGGGCCATGGCACGCTCGCCCGAGCGCCTGCTTTGCCGGCCCTGGGGGCGTCATCCCGCCATCGAGGTCGTGGCCGGCGACGCCCTGGATCGGGAGTCTTTCGTCGAAGCGGCCCGTGGCTGTGGGGTGGCCTATTATTTGATCCACTCCATGAATGCGGCCAAGGGCAAGTTTGCCTGGGCCGACCGGACGGCGGCGGAGAACATGGTGGCGGCGGCGGTGCAGAACGATCTGGCGCGGATCATCTATTTAGGTGGGCTGGGCGAGCCGGACCACGAGGCCTTGAGCAAGCATCTCAAGTCCCGCCACGAGGTGGAGAAGATCCTCATGGCCGGGGCCGTGCCGGTAACCAACCTGCGTGCGGCCATGATCCTGGGCTCCGGCAGCGCCTCGTTTGAAATGCTGCGCTACCTGGTGGACCGCCTGCCGATGATGATCACCCCGCGCTGGGTTCAAACCCCCTGCCAGCCCATATCGATCCGCAACGTCTTGGATTACCTCGAAGGTGTGCTGGGGGTGCCGGAAACCGCCGGCGAAACCTTGGATATCGGCGGCCCCGACATTCTGAGCTACCGCGACCTGATTCGGATCTATGCCCAAGAGGCGGGACTGCACAAACGCCTGATCCTACCGGTGCCGGTGCTGACGCCCTGGCTGAGCGCCAAATGGGTCAATCTCGTGACACCGGTGCCGGCCTCCATTGCCCAGCCCCTGGCTGAGGGACTCAGCATTCCGGTGATTTGCAAAGAAAACCGCATCCGCGACATGGTGCCGATCGAATTGAATGACAGCCGCGCAACCATCCGCACGGCGCTGGAGCGGATCCGCCAGGAGGAGGTCGACACCTGCTGGTTCGACGCCGGCGGGGCGCTGCCACCGGAATGGACCACCTGCGGCGATGCCGATTATGCCGGCGGCACGATCCTGCGCAGCGGGCACCGCATCGTGCTGGAGGCCGGGGCCGAGGAAGTCTGGACGGCCGTGCAGAAGATCGGCGGCCGCACCGGCTGGTATTTCGCCCAGCCGCTCTGGCAGTTGCGGGGCATCCTGGACTGGTTCGTGGGGGGGCCCGGCCTGCGGCGGGGACGGCGGGATTCCGTCGAATTGCGGGTCGGGGACGGACTCGACTTCTGGCGCGTGGTGGCTCTGGAGGCCCCGCACCGGCTGCTGCTTTTGGCCGAGATGAAGGCCCCGGGCGATGCCCTCCTGGAGATCAGGATCAAACCGGAGGGTGAGCGACGCGTCGGCCTGGAAATGGTGGCGCGCTTCCTGCCGCGGGGGCTGGCCGGCCTGGCCTACTGGTATTCCCTGGTGCCGGCCCACAAGTGGCTCTTCGAGGGCATGCTTCGGAACGTAGCCCGCTTTACGGGCAAGCAGGTGCTGGAGGGCCCCCTGACCATCGCAGCCGAGGATCCGGTGGTCTGTAAACTTTGAAGTACTTATCGGGTATCGCTATCGGTATCGCAATCGCTATCGAAAAAAAGGCCGAATCCAAAGTTTTCGACCCCGATCCCGATAGCGACCCCGATTCGGTTTCTGGCGGTGCCTCCGACGACGATCTTTAAATCGGCATCAACCCCGAAAGAGTTGTAATGGCATTCGGTCACGAAAAGCTTGATGTATACCGTTCATCCATCGAATATGTCGGGTGGGCCTACCGATTGTGCGAAGCACTCAAAGGACAGCGCAATGCTAAAGACCAACTTTTGAGGGCGTCACAATCCATCCCACTCAATATTGCGGAGGGAAACGGCAAGGCAACCGAAAGGGACCGAAGACGCTATTTCGAAATTGCGCGCGGTTCGGCACTTGAATGTGCGGCTATCCAGGATGTCCTCGTGATTTGTGGTGCACTGGATCCAGAAGAGAGTGACAAAGCGAAAATGCGATTGGACAGAATTGTTGCCATGCTCACGAAACTTGGTGGCCGCGGCTATGCCGTGCACGAGCAAATCGAAGAATACGGCCAAACTGGGGGTGACCCCGATTCCGATATCGACACGTAGGATCGATAATCTTGTTGGCTTGGAAAAGCGCTGCAATCATTACTTCAATCGGTATCGCTATCGGAATCGCAATCGGTATCGAAAGATAATAGACACGGGTTCAAAGCATTCAACCCCGATCCCGATAGCGACCCCGACCCGGATTAAGGCAGTGCACCAGAGGGAGTAGCTTGAAACGATAATCTTGTTGGTTAAGAAAAGGGCCACAAACAATACTTCATTCGGTATCGCAATCCGTATTGAAAAAAAATGCAGCCTAACAACTCTCGACCCCGATCCCGATAGCGATGCCGACCCGGATCTATCTAAGTACCCTGGCCCCCGAACGCTAACCATGAAAACCTTTAATCTCACCCGCCGTCAAATTTTAAACACCGATCCGGAGACGGCCTGGCGTTTTTTTTCGGATCCGGCCAACCTGTGCCTGATCACCCCGCCCTGGCTGGATTTCAGGATTACCTCCCCGGTTCCTGAGATCGTCTATGCCGGGCTGATCATCACCTATCGCATCCGCCCGCTGGCCGGCATTGCCGTTCCCTGGGTTTCGGAAATCACTCAGGTCGACCCCCCGCGGTTTTTCGTGGACGAGCAGAAGCTTGGGCCCTACCGTTTCTGGCATCATCAACACTGGCTGCACGCGGTTGACGACGGGGTCGAAAAGACCGATCAGGTCCATTACGCCCTGCCCGGCGGGCTGATCGGCATCGGGCTGCATGCGCTTTTAATTCGACGCAAGCTGGACGAAATTTTCCGTTTCCGCTATGATGCCCTCGCTCGCATTTTCAATGCTCAACGTTGATGCCACCCCCAAGCCACAAGGAGTTCCCCGTGCGTTTTCGCCATCGGTTGTTGCTATCGGCCTTGATACTGTTTTTCCCTAACATTCTTGCCGCCCAGGAGGTCCCCGTCAGTGAGGCCACCCAGGAGTGCCTGGACTGCCACGCCGTTTTTCACCCGGGCATCGTCGAGGGCTGGAAAAAAAGCCGCCACGCCGCGATCACACCGGCCGAGGCCATGCAAGCCGACGATCTGGCCCTCAAGGTTTCCAGCAAGGATATCCCCGAAGCGCTGCAGAAAGTCGCCGTGGGATGCGCCGAGTGCCACAATCTGCGGCCCGACGCCCACACGGGCACTTTCGAACACAACGGCTACGACGTCCACACAGTGGTCAGCCCGGACGACTGCCGCACCTGTCATGCCGTAGAGGCCGATCAGTACTCCCGCAACATCATGGCCCATGCCTATGCCAATCTGGCCGACAACAAGGTTTACAACCAGCTCGAGCATTCGATCCTGGGACATCGCACCCGCGAGAAGGGGCAGCTCAAAATCGAAGCGCCCGATGCGGACACCCGGGCCGAGGCCTGCTATTACTGCCATGGCACCGTTTTAAAGGTCAGCGGCACAGAGGTGCGCGACACCGATGCCGGCGAGCTGGAATTCCCGGTGATCGAAGGCTGGCCCAACCAGGGCGTGGGGCGGATCAATCTGGACGGCAGCAAGGGGGCCTGTTCGGCCTGCCACACCCGGCACAGCTTTTCCATCGAGGTGGCCCGCAAACCGTATACCTGCAAAGAATGCCACGTGGGGCCGGACGTGCCAGCCTTCAAGGTCTACAGTGCCAGCAAGCACGGCAACATCTATTCCTCCAAGAAGCAGGAATGGGATTTCAAGGCCGTGCCCTGGACGATAGGCCAGGATTTCACCGCCCCCACCTGTGCTGCCTGCCACGTAAGCCTGCTGGTGAATACCGATGAAGAGGTGGTCAACGAGCGCACCCACGAGATGAAAAACCGCCTGTCCTGGCGCATCTTCGGGTTGATCTACGCCCATCCCCAGCCGCGTTCGCCGGACACCACGATTATCCGCAACAAGGATGGACTCCCCCTGCCCACCGATTTCGAGGGTGGCTTTGCCGACAAATATCTGTTGACCCCCGAAGAACAGGCCACCAACACCGAGACCATGCAGGCCACCTGCCTGGCCTGCCACGGCACCTCCTGGGTCGAGGGCCATTTTCGCCGATACCACAATACGATCAAGCGCACCAACACCGAAACCCTGACCATCACCAAGATGATGCAGGAGGCCTGGGAGCGCGGCTATGCCCAGGGGCTTGACCAAGGCGCCAATCCTTTTGACGAGGCGGTGGAACGTCAGTGGAGCGACGCCTGGCTGTTCTACGCCAATACCGTGCGGTTTGCCTCGGCCATGGCCGGCGGCGGGGATTACGGCGTATTTGCCGACGGCCGCTACCAGTTGTCAAAGTCCGCCATCGACCTGCACGACTGGCTCGAGCAGCGCAAGGCCTTCGAGGAACTGAAGGCGGGGAAGAATTAGAGGAACGGTATCTATTATCCCACGGTCGGTCTATACGGTTCCCATCGGTATCGGTATCGGTATCGGAATCGCAATCGGTATCGAATTAAATGGGACATGATTCAAAGTTTTCGACCCCGACCCCGATAGCGATACCGACGCCGATTAAAGGGGACAGCTTCAGGACAAACAAGTGTATGCATCCCACCCCGGTGAGGGACGACCACAGGTTATTAGCCCGCTAGGAGACAATTCACCCCGTTGTTAAAGTGGCCACGCGGTACGCCGTCAGGCGTTTGGCGAACCACGATCCAACCTGGGAGTTTAATATGACCGCGGCCGAAACCCGTATCCAGGCGTTAAATGATCGCGAAATCCTACCGGGGGACTACGTGCTCTACTGGATGCAGCAGTCCCAGCGCGCCGAGCACAATCCGGCCCTGGACCTGGCCATCCGGGAAGCCAATCATCTTAAGCTGCCGGTGGTGGTGGCTTTCGGCCTTACGGACGACTACCCGGACGCCAACCTGCGGCATTACCGCTTCATGCTGGAAGGGCTCCAGGACGTGGAAGCGGCCCTGCGGCGCAAGGGCATCCGCTTTGTGCTCCAGCAAGGCTCGCCACCGCAGGTGGCCCTCGATCTGGGGCGCCGGGCCGCGCTGATCGTCTGCGACCGGGGCTACACCCGCCATCAGCGGGAATGGCGCTGGACGCTGGCCGCTGAGGCCGGATGCCAGGTGCTGCAGGTGGAAGGCGACGTGGTGGTGCCCGTGGCGGTGGTTTCGCAAAAGGCCGAATATGCGGCCCGCACAATTCGTCCCCGGATCCAGAAGCATGTGGACGACTACCTGGTGCTGCCCCGCGTCGTTCGGCCGCGGCATGCCTCCCTGGATCTTCCGCTGGATAGTCTCGATCTTAGCGACATCGACGAGGTACTCGCAAAACTAAAGGTCGACCGCGGGGTGCCCCCAGTGACCGCATTTTTCCAGGGCGGCACCAGCGAGGCCAAGAAGCGGCTGCGGGCATTCATCCGCAAGCACCTCGCGCATTACGACAAGCATCGCAACCAGCCCCAGACCGACGACATCTCCCACATGAGCCCCTACCTGCACTTCGGCCAGGTATCCCCGGTCTACCTGGCGCTTCAGGTGCGCGACGCCCGTGAAGGCCAGGGGATCGACCGGGCCGCCTACCTGGAAGAGCTGATCGTGCGCCGCGAGCTGGCCGTCAATTTCGTTTACTTCACGCCGGACTACGATCGCTACGCCTGTCTGCCGGATTGGGCCAGAAAGACCCTGGGCGAGCACGCCGCCGACAGTCGCGAAAACATCTATTCTCGTGAGGAACTCGAAGCGGCCCAGACCCACGATCCTTACTGGAACGCGGCCATGCGCGAGATGAAGTATACCGGCTTCATGCACAACTATATGCGCATGTATTGGGGCAAGAAAATCCTTGAGTGGTCCGCCGGTCCTGAGGAAGCCTTCGACACCACGTTGGCCATCAACAACAAGTACTTTCTTGACGGCCGCGACCCCAACTCCTTTGCCGGTGTGGCCTGGGTCTTCGGCAAACACGACCGCGCCTGGTTCGAGCGGCCCGTGTTCGGCAAGATCCGCTACATGGCCGCCAGCGGCCTGGAGCGCAAATGCGATATCAAGGCCTATGTCCGCAAGGTGGACCGGCTGGTCCGCAAAAGCGAGGAGAACTGATGGCCGCTGCCCGCACCCTGCGCCTGGTTCTGGGCGATCAGCTCAACCCCCGGCATTCCTGGTTTCAAAAGACCGACGATACCGTGATCTACGTCCTGATGGAGGTGCGCCAGGAAACCGACTATGTAATGCACCACATCCAGAAGATCCTGGCCTTCTTTGCCGCCATGCGCGCCTTTGCCGAGGCCCTCCGCCAAAAAGGCCACCGTGTGATCTACCTGACACTGGATGATCCCGACAACCGGCAGGACTTTGCGGCCAATTTGAAACGCCTGATCCGCAAACACAAGATCAAGCGTTTCGAATACCAGTGGCCCGACGAATACCGCCTGGACCGGCAGCTCGAGGCCATTGCCGCAGAGCTTCCCGTCGAGACCCAAGGCTGCGACAGCGAACACTTCCTCACCGAGCGGGACGAGGTTGCCGAGATGTTCGCCGGCAAGAAGCGCTACCTCATGGAAAGCTTCTACCGCCGCATGCGTACCCGGCATAAGATTCTGCTGGAAAAGGGCAAGCCGGTCGGCGGCAAATGGAACTACGACGCCAGCAACCGCCAGCGCTATGACGGCAAGGTGCCCAT
>JASJED010000184.1 GCA_030065585.1 Desulfobacterales bacterium
GCCCGCGCCCGTGACCTGCGCCGCTTGTCGGCCCATGCGCCGACCATCTGCTGAAGGGTTCCGAGCGGGCAGAGCCACCCGCAGAAAAAACGCCCCACCAAGGCGGTGGCCGCCAGTGTAAGCGCGCCCCAGAGCAAGCCCTTGTAGAGACTCCCCGTGGTCAGCACCGTGGCCAGCCCCACCAGGGGATCCAACTCTAGGAGCCAGCCAACGGGCCAACCCCGCAGTTCGAACCACCGTTCGCCGACGGTGGTGACCAGGCAACTCCAGATCAACAACAGCAGAAAAAAAGCCTGGCAAATGCGCCTGACGATGACGAGTTTCATGGGACATCCACGGGGTTGAGGGTTCGGTAATCGAGAACGCCCAGGCCGGCATCCGCCGCCTGCTGAAGGTGGGGGAGCTGATCCAGCCGCCGCCCTAAAATCTCCGCACCGGCAGCGTCCACCGCCACGGGATCGGTGCCGGCCACGAGCGTGTTGGTGGCGGCCAGATCCGTGATCGACCCGCCCGTGGGACCGTTGTGCATCATGGCGGTCACGGCATCCAAGATCACCAGGGTCGGGCGCACCAGGGCCGCCAGTTCGGCGATAATGGTGTGAATATCCTGATGAAAGACGTTCCGGCGACCGCCCAGCAAACCGTACCAGTTTTTAATGGTCATGGAAGCGCCGCTGCGATGGTGATCCTTGAGGGGCGCCATACCGATGAGGCAATCCGCTTGGGCCAGCGGTCCGACCAGCACCGGCCAGTCCCGGATCAACCGCGCGCCGGCCAGGGTGACCCCGGCAAACCGATCGGCGGTCGGCAACACGACCCGGGCACCGGCGGCTTCGGCGGCCGGCCCGATCCCGGTGAGCCGAAAGCAACTGGCCGGATCGTTGATGGGGTTGTCGGTGACCACCACATCGGCCGCCCCGGCGGCGAGGCAGGCCATCACCACCGCCTCCACCAGGTCCGGGTGCGAGGTGGCCGAAATCGCCGGCGGCGAGGCAAAGGCCGCATTGACCTTGATCACCACCCGATCGCCGGGCCGGACAAACCGGTTCATCCCGCCCAGGGCCCCCACGGTCCGGCGCAGCATAGCGCCCCGATCCGTTCCCCTGGCAATGGCCATGGGCGGACCGCCATCGGCGGTTAGAGTAAAATCAGGGATGCCGCTGAGGGCCGCGGTGGATGGCTCCAATGCCGGAGGATCCGTAGCGTGCCGCCACCATCCCACGCCCAACGCCGCCGCCGAAACCAACCCGGCCTTGACCGACCGCTGGATGAACTCCCGCCGATTAAGCCCCGTCATCACCGATCTCCTGCAAGCGTTTTCGGATTCGTTCGGCAAGGCCCAGGGCGGCTTCCCTGTCCGGGGCCTCGTGCACGCCGATCACGTACCGCCCCTGGTGAAGCACGATCTCGATGGTATCCAGTATATCGATGACGGCCACGCCTTGCGGCCCGTCCAGGGGCGTGCCACCGAACTCGAGATAAAAATCCCGAATGGTCTCGGCCGTTGACCGCGCCGAGGCCGCCGATTCCCGCCGGGCCACATAGGCGGTGATGTCGGCCCCATCGTGCTGGTATTGCGCCGTGAACACCTGGTTGAACCCGGCGATACCAAAGGCATCGGAGGCCACCAGAGACCGGCTGCCCGACACCCGGCCGACCTCCGGGAATAGGACCATTTCCGTCAATTCGGCCGCATCCGCTCCGATCCGGTCGACGAACGCCGTTGCCATGGCATCGGCCGCCGTCATCAGGGGTTCCGAAGCTTCGGCGCCCACCAGCTCCAAATAGTAGCGACCGTGTGCCAAGAACCGGCCATTGGGCGTGGCATAGGCAAACGGGGTGGGGCCGCCGGCCTCCAGATCGCCGCGACGTTGCATACTGAACACGGAAAAGGCGTTGCGAGCGGTGCCCATATCGTAGACAAACATTTCAAACCAAAGGGCCGAATCAATGGCTAGGGCGAACCGCTGGGTCTCCAGCGACCGGAAACCGGCGCTGAAATAGAGTTCCGCCTTGCCGTTGATCTTGTCGGACAGCGTATCCGGATTGAAGCGCTCCGGCGGAGAGAACGGTTGAATCTCGGCGGGCGCCAGCTCCGCCAGGGAGAACGACGCCGTGGCGGTTGCCGATTCCGACAGCACCTGCCGGGCGTTCACCGCCGGATTGAACCGAAATTGAACAGTGTATATCCCCAGCGCAATCGCCGCCAATACAGCGAGTACGCCGAATCCCACCCATCGCTCTATACGGGTCACGGTATGCTTTTCAGAGACGGGGGTCATTAGAACCTCTTGGCGGTTCTTCGATGCGATCTTTTTATGTCATCAGCTTCGTAAAAAGTTCGATATACGGCATGCGATGCCCAAGGCGTGAAGCGTACTTGCGGTGCGCTGCCATGACAAGAGCTGCGCATCATACCGTAAGGCTGATATTTATCCGCCTCGGGAGAATCGCACTTTTTAGGAGAACGTCGACGATAGTGGCACGATTGCAAGCAAAAAAAAAGAGCTTGCCCGTTATACGTGTTGCTGAATATGCGAAACACGTCTATCCGAAATGTCACATGATACGACTTCGTTGCGTTTCTTCAAGATCTCCTGGAAATCCAGGCGTTCTTGTGCCGACCCGATGTGAAGAAGTTTGATAAAGTCCTTCTGCGAAAATGGTAGGACGATCGCCCCTGGTGGATTGAAATTGCGACTGCGCTCCGTTCACGAGCCAAAGCTGTAGCTACGGGAATGCCGCCAGCGGATCAACCATAATTTCTTGTTTTCCACTCACACGTTTCTTTAAGTGCGAACCCACCCCCGTTTTTAGGCCCCCGTTTTTTTCCTTTGCTCCACGAGCAGCTTTAGGTGACAGAATCTGTCGCCGTACTGACGAATTATGCCAATTTCAAATCGGCATAGACCCCTTCAAAATAGCTATTTGATCGTAATTTATATGAAATATTCATTCACTAATAGTGGCATTTCTATTGCATGTGTCCGGAAGTGTTCCGTGTTAATGTAGCGATTTAACGAACCATTAAAACTATTTGGTGTAAACTTAGTAGATTTCTTCAAATGAAAGGCGATTTTCATGAACTTGATTCTCACTGTTTTAAATTGGATTTTAATTAACTTCCAGTTGTTTTTATATTCTATTTTTGGGGTTATTTTCATGATATCACTAGTTCTTACCTTTTTTATCCACGGCTATCATCGCACCGCAAAAGTAATAAGTGTTGCATATCCCGGCTATTTTCTTTTCAAAGTTACAGCTGCTATTTTTCATTCATCTGTTATTCTTAAATCAACCCATTTTTAAGCGAAAGCAAACTTTTACAAACACGTTGCCTCAGTTTTAGTAATGGTTGCTGACAGTTAAGAAGGCCAAGATCAATACTTAACCAAGTCTCCCTTCTTTTTCGCCTGTCCTGGCGGTACTTTATTCTTCTTCTTGTTTTTGTGCTCATGGTACGCGTATGGCGTATCGGAATCCATTTCCACGGTTTCGTATTCTCCGAGACTTATTTTGAGCTGGTACGGCAACAATGCATCCGATACCCAAACACCGCCTTCGATGTAAAAATAGACCCTTCGCTCGGTATTGTAATAAACCTCTTTGGCCGGGTAATACCGGTAGCGGTATTTGGCGCGGTACCCATGGGCGGGTGCATGATCGGGAGGCCCGTGCGTGTGTGCAACTTTGCTCTCCGGCCGATGGGCGGGTTCTTGAGAGCCCCACTCATAGCCGACACCATCTTTTGTTGAGGCGCAGCCAAAAATAAAAAGCATCATCAGCGCTGCCAGCGGTAATCTCAAATCCATCACTTTCAAGCGTCCCATTTTAGCCCCTCCTTGTGGCATTCCATTTTCAGAAGCAGCCCCAGTAGTTTAAATCCAGCAAAATTGACGCCAAATGGAGGTATTAAGCCGTATCAGATTCGATAACAGGCAGTTATCAGGCTGGGCCCTGTTGGTTTAGGCAACAGTGTGCAGAAATATGACAGCAGCGGTGACACATTTCGGCAATCGCGCCATACAATTGGGTCTCATCCCGGGGCTATGGGGGTCTTTCTGAGAATATAGGAATCATGCGCTTTTAGGATGGGAAACACGTTGATCGAATGCTATTAGAATCCACACGGCATAATCCATGATTCGGCGATATGAGGTAAAGTGATGGCACCAGATCTTGGCACTGGTTGGTGGACCTATATAAAATACGACCAAGAACATGATCGCCCCAAGATGAGCTGGGCACTGCTTCGTCGGGTATGGGGCTACGCCAAGCCATATCAACTAAAGGTCATGGGCTTATTGGCGACCATCTTTGCCATTACCGGCTTGAGCTTGATTCCGCCTTTGCTCTATCGAGACCTCATCGACAACGCCATCATCAATGGAGACACGACCCGACTCAATTGGCTGGCGTTGGGCATGATCGGCATTCCACTGCTCAGTGCGGCCGTCGGATTCGGGCAGCGTTATCTCAGCGCCAACATTGGCGAGGGGCTGATCGCTGACCTGCGCAATGCCCTCTTCAACCACATGCAACGGATGAGTCTGCGCTTTTTTACCCACACCAAGACCGGCGCCTTGATGAGCCGGCTCAACAACGATGTGGTCGGCGCCCAGCGAGCCCTGACGGGCACCTTTATCAACATCGTCACCAATCTCGTGACCGTTGTAGCCACGGTGACGATTATGTTCTCGTTGGAATGGCGTCTGGCCCTTTTAAGTATCGCCATCGTTCCCATCTTTCTGGCACCCACCCGAAGGGTGGGCCGCAAGCTGCGCGAAATTCGACGCCAGAGTCTCAACTTGAACGCCCGCATGAACAACCTCATGCAGGAAACGCTCAACATCGACGGGGCCTTGCTGGTCAAACTCTTCGGACGACAAAGCGATGAAAGGGAGCGGTTTCGACAGAGGAGCACAGCGGTCGCCAATATCGGCGTTCGCTCGGCCATGGTGGGGCGCTGGTTTTTTATGGGTCTGGGGCTTATCAGCGCCGTCGGCACGGCGGTGGTGTTTTGGATTGGGGGGCACATGATTCTGCGAGATGTTTTCACCGTGGGTACCCTCGTTGCCTTCGGCGCCTACCTGACCCAGCTCTATGGCCCGCTAAGCTCGATCAGCAATGCGCATGTCGAGTTCGCCACCAGCATGGTTAGCTTTGAGCGCGTATTTGAGGTACTGGACCTGCCGGTGGAAATCCGTGACCGGCCGGAGGCGATGACACTACCCGATGTCACAGGCCGCGTCAGCTTTCGCGACGTCACCTTCAGCTATACCGAGGGCGGAGATGGCGGGTCAGCGCTGTTGGGATTGGATATTGATCGACACGCAAGGGATTATGACGCCACCGTCACCAAGGTTGTTCAGAAAGCGAGCCGTACCAAAGCCTTGGCGTCGGTGAGCTTCGAGATCAAACCCGGCGAGTTGGCCGCCTTGGTGGGGCCCAGTGGTGCCGGCAAGACGACCGTCACTTATTTATTGCCACGTCTCTATGATCCAACCGCGGGTAAAATTTGTTTGGACGGCCACGACCTGCGCGATATGACGCTGGATTCCCTGGCCAACGCCATCGGGATGGTCACTCAGGAGACCTATCTCTTCAACGATACGCTCAGAGCCAATCTCCGCTATGCCGCACCTGACGCCACTGCGTCAGATCTCGAGGCCGCATGCCGGACCGCCAACATTCACGAATTCATCGCCGGCCTACCGGATGGATACGACACGGTGGTCGGTGCACGAGGCTACCGCTTGAGTGGGGGTGAAAAGCAGCGAATCGCCATCGCGCGGGTGATTCTCAAAAATCCCCGCATCCTGGTGCTGGACGAAGCCACCAGCAGTCTCGACAGCCAAGGCGAAGCCCTGATCCAGGAAGCCTTGGAAAGGATTATGAAGGGACGGACTAGCCTGGTTATCGCCCACCGACTCAGCACGATCTTGGATGCCGACGTGATCCTGGTTTTAGATCGAGGCCGCATTGCCGAGCATGCGCATGGCGCGCAGAATCATTCCGCTCACGAGCAGCTTTTAAGTCGAGAAGGATTATATGCGAAGCTTTATCACACGCAATTTAGAAATGCGTGTTGATCGGGGCTTCACCGGCCGGATTATTCCTCGATATCCAGTTTGGCAGCGTAACGCCCGGTGACGGCATCGTCCACACAATGGTCCAATTCTTCGTCTGTGGCCGATTGTCTGTCTTTCAGCGCATTGAGCGGGCAGATAAATTCGTTACCGGCATTATCTTTGACGCGCACCCAGACATCTTTTTTTTCTTTTGCCATGTTGGCCTCCGATTTGGTTGTGATGCGTAACGCGCCTTAGGCCGCGTTCGCGATACTGATCGCTTGATCTCAACAACGAATCAAGCCCTGCCTATTAAGACAAGGTAAATAACAACAGCCCCACCGTAAAGTCGCGGCCCGCATGTTTTACCCGCCAGCCCCGGTTTCGCGTGACGTTAAAGGAATGCCCTGGCATTTGGGGCCCAGCACCTCACAAGGCCAGTCCACAAGCCCTTGGGGGTTTTTCAGGGTCACCCGGCGGGGGTCGCGCATCTGGTTCCAGACGAAGGGTTCATAGACAATATCCACGGACGGCCGCCCGAAGGATAAGTGCAGATGGGGAAGGATGTTGGTCTTGGAGCGGCCAGTGCCGGCGATGGTTGCAATGATGTCCCCCTCCCTGACCTTGACACCGGGACGGATGCCATCCTGCGGTTTCGTGTGGGCATAGATCGATATCGATTTACCGGGGAGCGCGGCGATACTCTCATGTTCGATCACGACGGCCTCTCCAAGGTAGTCGTTGAAAAGGGCCCTGACGCGACCGCCGTGCATAACGGGGATTTGGGTGCCCTCATCCAAACGAAGCAAATTATCGGCGGCATCGCGGTAGAGACAGAAATCAAGACCTTCATGGGGAAAATCACGCCGACCGTAGTCGCCCCACCACTTGTCCGGCGCCTCGAAGAGCATGCCCGGACAGAAGACCCAGCATTTGAAATCATTGGGATCGTAACCGTTGGCTTCAATGAGCCTGGCCGTAAAGCGGGTTTTGGCAAGTGGCATCGTCTGGTCCGCTGAAAGTCGGTCGCTTGTGTGGACGCTCCGTCAACCGAGTTATCAGAAAAGCGGTTTGAGATCCAGTCCAGGAAATGGGGTCGCATCTTAAAAATTAAATATTGACATCGCCCTCCAAGCGCCTTTATCCTGCCGCTTATTGTGTTCCGGTTGCATGATCAGGCAGCGAGTACGCATCAAACGATTAAGCCTGATAGATCCGCACCCTCGTTTTCCACCGCCCATACTTTTCTAGTTGGATACCCCAATGGCCCGTCCTTTACGCATCGAGTATCCGGGAGCCTTCTACCATGTCATCAATCGCGGCAATGCCGGTGAGGCCATTTTCAAGAGCGTGCGCGATCGCGAAAAGTTTCTCGAATATCTGCAAACAGCCAGCGAGCGATTCGCCGTGCGGATTCACACCTACTGTTTGATGACCAATCACTATCATCTGCTGGTGGAAACCCCTCAGGCCAATCTGGGTCAGGCCGTAAAATGGGTCAATGTCAGCTTAATGAATAATTGAGATGCGACCCTTTCTGAGGATACTATCATGGCCTTAACCAGCTATTGGGCGGACGACTATGTCCAAAAGAAAAAGTCTATTGCCGAGGCGCTCAATTTGATTCGATCCGGTCAGCGGATCTTTATCGGATCCTATTGCGGTGAGCCCCAATGCTTGGTCAGAGGGCTTGCGGAAACATCCCGGCAATTTAGCGATCTCGAAATTATTCGCCTGATGTCTCGCGAAACCACACCCTTGACATCGATCGCCAACAAGACCCGGGATGAAAGCCTCAATATCCGCTCGATCTATCTCGGAGCGGCCAAGTCTGCGTCCCTTGCCAAGAATAAGCGCTTCTACACGCCGGTGAACATGTCCTTGACACCTCATCTTTTTAGCAGTCGACGGATACCCATCGATGTGGCCTTGATTCAGGTATCCCCACCGGATGATTTTGGCTGGATGAGTCTGGGGGTATCCGTGGATGTCACGCAGGCGGCCGCGCTTTCCGCCGATATCGTGATTGCCCAGGTCAATGCCCTGATGCCCATGGTGCTGGGTCAAAGTTTTCTGCATGTCAACGATGTAGATGCCGTCGTTGAGCACGAAGAAGCGCTTTTGACCCTGTCCCCGCGTCCCCCTTCGGAGCAGGCCACCCTCATCGGCAAGCATATCGCCAGGCTGATCGACGATGGCTCGACGTTGCAGGTAGGCCTGGATGCCGCCTCCCAGGCAACGAGTCTGGCCCTTACGCAAAAAAATGATCTGGGGATCCACTCCCAGTTTCTCACCGATGACATCATGCACCTTTATTCCATGGGGGTCGTCAATAACAAGGTCAAAGGATTCAACAACGGCAAGCTGGTGGCCAGCTGTGCATTGGGAACCCAGGCCTTGTATGAATTTTTGCATCTCAACCCGGCCGTCGATTTCCACCCCTCGGATTACGTCAACGACGGCGATATCATCGCGCGGCACAACAAAATGGTGTCCATGAACGTTGCCCACACCGTGGATCTGGCCGGTCAGGTGGCCTGCGATGCCCGGTCATCCACCCTTTACGCCGGTGTTTCCGGCATTCCCGACTTTGTGAGGGGGGCCAATCGATCCAGGGAGGGCAAATCGATCATCATGCTCAATGCCGCTGACGACGGTGCGAACAACAGCCGGATTGTCCCCCTGCTCAACAATACCGTCGTCACCGTTCCCCGGGATGATGTCCGCTGGGTGGTTACCGAATACGGGGCCGTGAACCTATTCGGCAAAAGCACCCAGGAGCGGGCTCTGGCCATGATCAGCATCGCCCATCCCAATTTCAGGGAGCAACTGCTCGACGAGGCCAAACAGTTGGGCATGATCGGTCCTGAAAGAAGTCTGGGCGAATCCGTGCGCGGTATCTACCCGGTCAAATTGGAAGAAACCATGCGCATCGATGGTGAAAAGATTACCTTCCGACCAGCCAAACCGGTTGACGAGCGCCGTATCCAGGAACACTTCTACACTATGGATAAAAAGGATATCGTTTCCAGATTTTTTCATGAGAAGAAGCGTTTTGTGCGCGATGACGTGGAGGGGATGAGTCGGATTGACTACATCCGCAATATGACGATTGTCGCGCTGGTCGGCGAATTCGGTTTTGATACGGTGGTGGGTGCCGGTGAGTACTACCTCGATCCGGCCAAGAATATGGCCGAAATCGCTTTTTCGGTCAGCAAGGCCTATCAAGGCAAGGGCCTCGGCCGGATTTTAATCCGCAAACTGGCCGAGGCGGCTAGAGAGAATGGTATTTCCGGGTTGTTTGCCTACACCTCGCCGCAAAACAAGAAAATGATCAAGCTTTTTAAAACCCTACCCTACAAGGTCAAGTCATCGCTGGGCGAAGATTTGCTGCTGAGTTGCCGCTTCGATGAACCTCAGGAGCCGCTGACGCCCGATAAAGGAGCATAAGGCCATGCATGAACTCGATGCTATTTTTAAACCCCAATCGGTAGCCGTCATCGGCGCTTCCGCGACCCCCGGCAAGGTGGGCCACGATATTTTCGCCAATATTCTGCAGGGCGGCTATACGGGAACGCTCTATCCGGTCAACCTCAACGCCAAATCGATTTCCTGTGTCAAGGCCTATCCCTCGGTAAAGGCGATCCCCGATCAAGTCGATCTGGCCATGATTATTCTGCCTCCCCAACGTGCCCTTGAAGCGATCAAGGATGCCGCTGCAAGCGGCGTCAAAGGGATTGTCATCGTTTCGGCCGGATTTCGCGAAGTCGGTGAGCAGGGGGCGGCCATCGAAAACCAGATCATCTCGATTTGCAAGGAGGCCGGGATCCGCATCGTCGGCCCGAACTGCCTGGGGGTGATCAATCCCCTGCCGGACATCCGGCTCAATGCCAGTTTCTCCGCA
>JASJED010000185.1 GCA_030065585.1 Desulfobacterales bacterium
TCGGCCACCGCCGCCCGCTCACCGGCCCAGGCCATCAGTTGACGGGTGGGCACCACCTGGCGCGGTTTGCGGCCGATCAGGAAACGCACGGCCCAGATGGCATCGGCGGCCGGCGTGCCTGCGAAATAGTCCGCCATGGCCGCGACCTTGCGGTTGGTGCTGGTGGTTTCATCCAGGCGGCGATAGAGTTCGGCAAAGGCCTGCATGGGTACTATTTCCCTTCCGCCTGGGGAGCGTTCGCGTCCGCGCTCGAAACGATCGCCGCCTGCCGGCCCCGCTCGTTGAGCCAGCGGACCATTTCGGCGGCATAACCATGGGTGATGCCGATGGCCTCCGCACCGCTGGCCTCGATGGTGCCCACCAGCGCATCCCAGTCGCCGTGATCGGATAGAACGAAGCCCCGATCCACCGACCGGCGCCGGCGATTGCCGCGAATCCGCATCCACCCCGAGGCAAAGGCCCGCGAGCGGTGCGGAAAGCGACGCATCCATAAGGGGTTGTCGGCCGACGGCGGGGCGATCACCAGGGCCTTCCGGCGCAGTTCCCGATCTTCCTGATCGTCGATATAATGGCTTTCGGCTAACCGGATCCCCTCCCGCCGGTAAATCCGATTGATCCGCTCGACGGCCCCGTGGGTCAAAATGGGGCCGATGGACGCGTCCAGGCCGGCCAGAAGGCGTTGGGCCTTGCCCAGCGCATAGGCAAACAGAATGCTGGTGCGGCCTTGGTCGCGGTTTTCACGCCACCAGGCGTTGATCGCGGCCATCACCGCCTCCACAGACGGCCACTTGAAGATCGGCAAGCCAAAGGTGGATTCGCTGATGAAGGTGTGACATCGCTGCGGCTCGAGCGGGGTGCAGGTTGGGTCGGGCGCTGTCTTGTAGTCACCGGAAATCACGCTGATGTGCCCCCGGTGCACGATCTTGACCTGGGCCGATCCCCGGATGTGTCCGGCCGGGTGCAGGGACAGCGCCACCCCGTTGCGGTGCACGACTTCGCCGTAGGAAAGGGTCTCGATCCTGGCATTCGCACCGAGGCGGGCTTGCAGGATCGCACGGCCCTCGCGCGCGCAAAGATACGCCCGGCTGCCCGACCGCGCGTGGTCGGCGTGGGCATGGGTGATCACGGCGCGCGCCACCGGTCTCCGGGGGTCGATGTAAAAATCACCCGGAGGGCAGTAAAGTCCATAAGGGGTGGGTTGCAGTGCGGCATTCATTGTCTTGCGTGCTCCCGCCGACTCGGCTGCGGCCTAACGAAAGATAGTAATCACCCTAAGGCGAAAACAAACGTCAACGGCTGCATTTACCGCCCTTGGCCTCAAGCGGCGGTTGGCTTGGGGCCCGCCCTTTACATGCCGGCGGCCGGCGTTAGTATTGTTGGGAATGATGTTATGCCCGCCAGAGATGATCGTTGTCGGAGATCCATATGCTTTATCCCCTCAAAGTTTTTTTGGCCCTTACCCTGGGACTCGCCGTGCCGCACGACCCTGCGCAAAGTGCCGATCTAACCCCCTACCGCTGGCAGCAGCGCCTGCTGCTGGCCTTTGCGGCGCATCCCTCTGATTCGGATTTCAGGGTTTTCGCCGACCGTTTGTCGGCTCGGCGTGATGCGGTGCAGGATCGTGACATCGTGGTGGGAAGGATTTTCGCCCAGGGCCCGTCACAATTGGGCGCGCGGCCGCTGTCGTCCGAAGAGGCCCAATCCTTGCGGCACCGCTTCGCGATACGGTCCCAAAAATTTACCGTGGTCCTGATCGGCAAGGACGGCGGCGTCAAAATGGTGCGCGAAGGCCGGGTGGAGCTCGAGGCGATCTTCGCCCGGATCGACGCGATGCCCATGCGGCGGCAAGAGATGCGGGCCAGGCCAAGCTCGCCTTAGCAGGTATTGGGAAAATGCGTTAGTTACGCCGCCGGCCCGTCACATCACGATGAAGGTCTGCAGAACGGGGGGGCATCTTATTTTTCATCAACCCACAGGAGAAACCCATGGAACTCAAAGGCCGCAAGATCATGATCTTCGTTGAAAAGTCATACAACGACCGCGAATTCTGGTACCCTTACTACCGCCTCCAGGAAGCCGGGGCCCAGGTTCTGATCGTGGCGCCGGAGTCCGGCGTGACCTATACCGGGGCCGCAGGCATCCCGGTGGAATCCGAGGCCGCCGCCGAAGATCTCAATCCGACCGAATTCGACGGTCTGGTGATTCCCGGCGGCTATGCACCCGATCACATGCGCCGTCATCCCGCGATGGTTAAACTGGTCCGGGAGATGGCTGCGGCGGGCAAAGTGGTGGCCGCCATCTGCCACGCCGGTTGGATGCTGGTCTCGGCCGATGTTCTCCGGGGTAAAACCGCCACGGCCTTTTTTGCCATCAAGGACGATATGGTCAATGCCGGGGTAAAGTGGGTCGATCAGGCGGTGGCCGTGGACGGCAACCTGATCACCAGCCGCCAGCCCGGCGATCTTCCGGCGTTCTTGAAAGCCATCATCCAGGCCTTCGAATCCTGAACCGATCGGCCGTCATGGTTTTACGATCAACACCGGGCGGGCGCCTTGCATGCGTGCTTAGGATCCCTCCCGGCGCCGCAGCTCGATGCGCCGGACTTTTCCGGTGGTGGTCATGGGCAGGGCCTCGATAAACTCGATTTCGCGCGGATACTCGAAGGCCGCTAGGCGGGATTTAACGGCGGCCTGGATGTCGGCTTTCAATTGCTGGGTGGGTGCGTGCCCCGCAGCCAGGACGATAAAGGCCTTGACGATGTTCCCCCGCAGCGCGTCCGGTTTGCCGATCACGGCGGCCTGGAGAACGGCCGGGTGTTTGAGGAGGCAGTTTTCGATCTCGCCCGGGCCGATGCGGTAGCCGGCACTGGAGATGACATCGTCCCTGCGGCCGACAAACCACAGATAACCGTCCGCGTCGCGGTAGCCCACGTCACCGGTGCAAAACCACTCTCCGATAATCTTGTCGCGCATCGCCTCGGGCTTCTGCCAGTATCCCAGAAACATGACCGGATCGCCTACCCGGGCGGCCAGTTCACCGGTTTCGCCATCCGGCAGGATGCGGCCTTGCGGGTCGATCACATCCACCGTGTGCCCGGGATAGGGCTTTCCCATGGCGCCCGGGCGCACTTCCATGATCGCCGCACAGTTGCCCACCAGGTAGTTGAACTCGGTCTGGCCCCACATTTCGTTGATGGTGAGCCCCAAGGCCTCGCGCCCCCAGTGGATCAATTCCGCCCCCACCTGTTCGCCCGCGGACATCACCGAGCGCAGCTTGACGCCGTATTTTTCCTGGATACCATGCAACGGGCGCATCATCTTCAAAGCCGTGGGCGGAATGAAGGCATTGCGCACCCTATAACGGCCCATGAGATCGCATGCTTTTTCGGGATCGAATTTACCGCCTTCGTAGGCCAGCACCGGTTTGGCATAGTACCAGGCCGGCAACAGGGCGTCCCACAACCCGCCGGTCCAGGCCCAGTCGGCCGGCGTCCAGAAAAGATCACCCGATTGGGGGAAGAAGTCGTGAGACAATTCGAATCCGGTCAGATTGCCCAGGATCGCGCGGTGGGCCACCAGGGCGCCCTTGGGTGGGCCGGTGGTGCCGGAGGTGTAGATTAGAAGCGCGGGATCGTCCGCCCGGGTGCGGATGCCCGGAGGCCGGTCTGAGCCCCTTTCAAGCACCTGCCAGAATTCCATTTGCGGATCGCCGCAGCGCACCCCAATAACCTGTTTGAGTTCGGGAAGTTCGGGCTGCAGTTCCTGGATGGCGTCCAACTGCGCGGCATCGGTGATGACGACGGCGGCACCGCTGTCCTCAAGCCGGTAGGACAATGCATCGGGACCGAAAAGAATCGACAGGGGCAGAGCGATGGCGCCGATCTTATAGCAGGCCAGATGGGCCAGGGCGGTCTCCACGCGCTGCGAGAGAATGATGGCCACGCGATCCTGCGATTTCACGCCCAGGCCCGTCAACGCATTGGCCAGGCGGTTGGACAGCGCTTTGATCTGACCAAAGGTGTACACGGCCTTGTCCCTGGACTGGTTTTCACAGAAAAGGGCCGGCCGGTCGTTGTGATCAGTGTGTCGATCGCAGACCTCCTCGGCGATATTGAGCACTTCCGGGATTTGCCATTGGAAAGTTTGCCGCAGTCGCTCGAAATCGGTGACGCTGTCGTCGATGAGGCGCATAATGGGTTCCCCTGTGAGAGGTTAAGTTTAAACACGGTGTTTTCTTGAAAACGCCCAGGAAGGCCTTTAAATATCAGGCGGCGGGTCTAATCCTCAGGGTTCTCAATAACGATATCAACGGCACCGGCCGGGCAAATCGTATAGCAATCGCCGCATACATCACACTTGGCGGGGTCGATAACATACGCCTCGTCTTTTTGGTAAATGGCTTTGAATGAGCAGTTTTCCTGGCATTCTCCACAGGCCGTGCAGTCTTCGTTGATGCGCATGCCCCTTTCCGGAATTGGCTGGCCGCCAAAGCTGAAGCCGGTGCGCAGCAGTTTATGCGGGCGCTGCTCCATTTCGAAGTCGAAATCATACACCTCCCCCCAGGCACGATACAGGCAAAAGGTGGTCATGGCGGGGTATTTTTGAATGTCCTTGACACCGAGCATAAACATTTCTTCGGTGGTGGCTTTTTTCTGGAGGGTTTCGAAGGGGATTTCCCTGATCTCCCCGGTGGCGCGGATGGTGTAGCCCGGGGCGAAATAGGGCATGCCCTCGTTGTCGTGGCTCACGGAGGTTTGGGGAAACATGCCGCAGATGGAAACCCTCCCGTTCTGTTTGAGCTGGGCATAAAAGGGCTTGGTAATCATGGTGCGGAAATACAAGCCTTCATGGTCGTAGGCAAACAGGTGCGCAATACGCGTCTGGGGGTAGCCGTGGTCAATGGTCGCAAAGGTAAGGCAGCCGATTTGATCGAACTTGGCATAAATTTCTGCAATCTTCATAACGCCGTGCTCCTTTGAGTTCACAATGGGATATACTCTACGCGCATCAAACCCGGGGAGGGAAAAGACCATGCGGTTTCCGTCCCGGTTTTAGGCCCGCCACCCGATCAGTACAATTAGCCCTCTCCGGCCGGATGCGGGTTAGCGCTTAGGAGTTTGTCAACCGTCTCCAGCAGCAGGGGTTGCGCAAGGATATTGGCCTCGACGCTGGAATGCGACCATTTATCACGATACAGAAAGATGCCCTTGTCGTCGAAAAATCGACATATTTCACCCGGACAAAATAAGTCAAAAAGGTCTAACACCGCGAAGTTGGAAAATTTTTGCTGTAATTCCAGCAGGGTTTCATGAAAAAGGCGACGACGCCTCAGGCTTTCCTCCCTTGTATAGTACTTGCATGGTGGATCGTTTTGAAAATGCCACCACTGAGGCATGGCCGTGTCAGGGGTACAGCCGGATTCGCGCATAAAGGGATTTCCGCTTTGATAAATGACCCCAATACCGCGTTGGGCCATTGCCTGTATAATGCGCTCAAGTCCTTTGCGGAGAGCCCTTATCTTTTGTTTCGATCGCTGGGTGTGTTTCGGCGGTGAAAACCCCGCGCCGTCATTTACCATCAATAGCACATCACCAGGTTGTAGCTGGTCGATCAGAGAAGGTATCACCGAAGTCCAGTAATAGTTATTGGCTTTATCAAAGATGCCTTGATTCTTGATTTCGGGTACCTCTGACGCTCCCCACGAAGATGTAACGGTGACCGAACCGCGTTTCGCATGAACCAGAATGAGGTACATATCGATTTCCGCGGCACTGAACGAGTTCCCAATCACGAGGAAACGTCTCTTGGCTGACATAAATGAACCAAAGGTGCAATCCTCCGGGCGAATAACCTTACCGACATCATCATTCGATGACAAGACGCACCGATTGCCCTCCCAGGTGTCATCAAGAAAGACTTGGCGGTCATCAAGCGTCTGCACACCCTTTTTAATGAGTGGGGCGATATTTCCGGTATACAGGTAGCCCTGCTGGTGAAAGGTTGCGGCCACTAACAAAATTGCAGCAGCCAAGCCCAGTGCACAGGTGACCGAATGCCCGACCGCTCCTAGGCGGATATTACCAATCTTCAGCACGGGCCATTCAGATGCGCGAAGCGGTTTTTCAACCAATTGATACGATAACACCGACAAAATAAAAATCGTCGCCAATTGAAAGGGTATCGTCCGGGAATCGATCCCAATCGTCAACCGGCTGATGGTCAGCACACTCCAGTGCCATAGGTAGAGTGAATAGGAAATCACCCCTAAAAACACCAGTGGTTTGAGTGTCATCAGACCATAGGCAAGCGTGGCCGGACGAATGCTACAAATAAAGACAACCGTCAGGATGACAACGGCAAATGTGCCAAGCCCCGGGTAGGATGTTGATCGCGGTAGGAAAAGGACCACAATAACGGCCACCAGGGCGAAAAACGTGATATGCCGTGTAAACCGATGATGTGTGATCGTGGTGTTTCGATGTTTCGATAGCGCCAGGCATCCGATTGCGCCTACGGCGAGTTCCCAGAAGCGCGACGGCATAAGATAAAACGCCATAATAGGATTCTGGTTGTTCAGCCAAATATAAGAAACAAGTGAAGCAATCGCCGTCATCCAAATAATCAGCGTAAAGTTGCGAACCCCATCGCTTCGTTTTTGGGAGAGACCGCTCAACCACAGGATAAAAGGAAAAACAAGGTAGAATTGCGCTTCGACACTCAGAGACCAGGTATGCGTGAAAGGATTGAGTAGCGCGGATGAACCGAAATAATCCGTGGCATGCCGCAGGAGATAAAAGTTGGAAAGACCAAAAAGAGCGGTCACGCCCGTGCGGATGGATGCCTTCGTGAGTGTGGCATCCGGGGAAGATACGGCAAATACGGCTAATGCGGTTAGCGCGATACACACAAACAGGGCGGGAATTAAGCGCTTGACCCGTCGCGTGTAGAATCCCAAGATATAACCGCCAAAGCTGCAATGCGGCCGTTTGATGAGGGATTGGGTAATGACAAATCCTGATATAACGTAGAATATATCGACGCCCAGATGGCCTTGGGGCAGAAGGGTCCTGTCGATGTGATGGACAATCACCGCCATTACGGCAATGGCTCTTAAACCATCGATTTCAGTTCGGTACATATCTTATTTTGTGTAATACCCAAGAAATCCACAGCAGATCGCTGTCACATAAAATACGCATATATTCCACATAAACGGTGCTTTTTCGTCGGAGTTGGCCTAACCTGGCCTCGAGCTCATGGCCTTTTTCAACAGCCTCTTAGATCCCGCGCACGTCACATAAAATTCTGAAAAAATTCACCGTAGTTAATGTCTGGAATAAAGTTGTAGGGTGGATAAAAATGACCATGCCGCGAATACAACCCGAAAACAAAGGTAAATGGCTTGGTATAGATGTTCGTCGGGGGTACTTTATCCCATTCGATGGGAACCGCGTTGTCAATGCTGCGCTGAATCATGTCTATGGAAAGCGGTTGTTTGTTATTATCGATTGAAACCCATGGCGCGTTGGAGTCGACAATTAACCATCCATTATGGGTCAAAACCTCCGTTACCGCGTGCGATACGACACCCGGTGTAACCAGAGAGATAATTGCGGCGCCTGTTTCTTCCGTGGAATAGATGGCAACATGCCGGGTCTCGAAGCCGGAAAACCGAAGGGTTTTCTCGATAACCCTGCTGCGGTCGTAACACCAACCCGTTCTTGCCGTATACAACTCTTTTGGTTCCCTCTTCTGACCAAATGGCAGACCTTTATTCCGAGGCGCTATATGCTGTACCGAACGTTGAACCGAAGTAATATAGGCTAACTCATCGCTATACGAAGGATTATCTGGTAAAGGGACGATAGCACTCAAATATAGAGGAATATATCGCCTGTCTTCCTTCGTCAGGGAATTATCAACAGCATGGAAAGGCAATACAAACGCTGCAATCGTAATGAGCGCCGCTATCGATATAAGCACGTAATGTTTTTTCGTTACTTTCATGGCGAAAACAATTGGGGCTACGATGAAACGCACGACATGCCGTGGATCGAATTCCCTTTCGCGGGGATTGCATTTAGAGAGCGCGCAATCAATACCCCAAATCGCGTTCGGGGGCAAGGTGCGGACGGGTTGTAATATCCCTTTATATCACTGGATATGTTCAACCGAATGCCGATCGCACCTCAAGATGCGGGCTTCAAAGCGCTCTAGTGCTGAGAGGGGGGGTCTGAATTATTGGCCGGTTTTTTTTCGGCGCCAATTCGCATACGGCCCCTTTTCCCTGGAGGGGCAATGATCACCGTTCCATTGCCAATTCACAACCTGGCCCTGCGCGTTGACTTCCAGGCGTCTTTGGCAATTATCATATTTTGGGCCGCCGCCCATTGTGGTTGATCCCGTCGATCCAATGCGACTGGAGATACCCAATGTTCTCACCGTGATTTCTGGCGTAGTAGCGGCGACCGGATGGTTCCAGACGTAAATCTTGTTTCCGTTAGATTCGCGCATCTCATCGGGTTTCCCCCATTGTGCCACGACCTCGCCGACATCCGAATCGACCCAGGAGGACATAATGCCATTCATGGTCTGGGTGGTTGAGCAACCTGCCGTTAGAACAATTAAGAAAATAGCTAGAATTCCAAGTCTGGCGTCCATTTCCATCTACTCGAATGCATGGATATCCTCGCGCACGCCCCTGATCATCGTCGCCATCGAAGATACCCTGTTGATCTTGTAATGAATGACCCCAAAAGAGGATTTTGCCGTTTGTGAAACAAGGCCTAAAGCCAAAGCCAGGAGCTTCCCGATTATCCGAGTGAATTTCATCCCGCAGAGTGGGAGGTCTTAGGTAGCCTCCCAGAGGGGGGCGTATCAATCTGTTTTATTGCACCCCAGCAAGCCTCAGCGCTTCTTCGACAGACAAATGCCCAAGCAAACGCGTGTTCAGCGAGTGCCAGGATCCGGAGATCTTCTGTCGCTCCAATTCCCGCCGGGAATTCATCATACCAAACCAATCGACTCCCCCGATAAACTGGGTAACTTCGGAAAACTGTTCGGGAAAACGAACGACAGCACCCAAGGTTACGACCTGTAAATCCCGGGGAATATCCTGTTTCTTCAAAGTGCATAATGAAGCCAGCCCTTCAAGCGCATTTTCGATGACGTAGTTGCCCTTGCTGTGTCCCACCAACAATTTGATTTTGGTGCGCAGATGATACAAGGTAAGCAATAAGGCCAATGAGTCAGGGCTGCCGAACACAAAGCGATCCATAACAAAATCGTCAATGTTTTTATCCTTCACAAGGGACCGGTAGGAGTCATCGTCCCAAACGTGGTCTTTCATTTCAAGCGCATCAAACATTTTGGCGAAGCCATCCCTGATGCTATTTTTGAATCCGAGGACAAACCATCCGCCCAAAGCCTCCGAAAGTACATCGGCAAGGCCAAACCCGGATACGACCCCGGCCACAGGGCGATTGATGCTATCGGCTACATTTCGCGCCAAGGCCGCTGTTCCCAGGGCAGAGCTGCCCACGCCGGCCACGACGATGGTATCGATTGCGTTGGCATCGGTTTCGCGTTGTGCGGATATGAATTCCAACGACGTGAGCTTGGTGATCTCGCGGTTGTCGGCTTGTGGGGGTACGATCAGGATAGACCCCTCAGGATTGGCACTCGCCGAAAGCCCGGCTTTCTCGTCGGCCGTCAAGGCACTGACATCGTAAAATACAAAATCCAAAGTTGTGTTAAGCGCACGTCCTGCACCGACCAACAGGTTTCTCTGCTGCTGTGCAATGGTTTGCATTTCTTCACCTCCTTATGGCTTTTGTCTGAAATAGGAACAAACTTGCCGAGCGCTTCGCATCACCGGTAGGAGACGGTGAGCAAATGAATTGCCTGTCTGGGTTGATGCGCTTGATAGCGGGCGGCTGGGTTGCAGCTGGTTAGAAGTGGTTTCAAGACCCCTTCTAACGTCCAATAGCTGTGTTCCCAGCGCTGCTGGATTCAGCGCCGATTTTATTAATTAACGGTGCTTCGCAGGCTTCTTCTGGGCCGCAGCGCAGGGCCCCCACCCCGCGCTACGGCGTACATATTATTGAATATGCT
>JASJED010000186.1 GCA_030065585.1 Desulfobacterales bacterium
GGTGATGGATTTCATCGACGAGACCTCCTCCCCGAAGGTCAGTTACCGTCAACCTAATACGTCGGGACGCTATGACTACCCCGAAGGTACCCCAAGCAGGTATTAAATTTTTTTATTCCATATTAAAAATCATTATCATTTAAGCCGCTTTTTTAAGTTTTTTTATGGAGATAACTTCAATCCTCACGGCTTCGTCAACTTAAAAACAGACCTCACTGCATTTTTTCCACCATCGGATTCGATTCAGGTTTTGACTCCCCGCCGTCAATATTTTGACCCTGGAGCAACGGCCATCCGCACCATGTTGTGTTCTTCACCTGTTATCACGCCATCGCGAACATTTCTGTCAACCTTCTGGAATTACATCTTTTATGCTTTTTTCATCTTCTCCCAATCTGATTTTTTTATATTGGCACCCATATTGCTTAAACGAATGAGCAAGATTCATTGTTTAAATTTGCACCTCAGATGTCATTATCAACCCAATCAACCCACGAGGTGAAAAATGATTTCTTCTCCCTGCCGCAATTGTGAAAACGTCGATATGCCCAAAGACGAATGCGTCGAGACCTGCCGCAAGTTAAACGAAATTCGCCGTCTTCAATTCTGCCGAAATGAAGTCAACATTTGCCACGCGATCGACTACAGCGATGAAGCCCGATTCCTCATCGGTTATGCCGAATATCAGCGCGTTGCCTAAAAAGGCTCCTTGCCGCACCCGTCGGCATTTGATGTCCCGGTAATGCGACTGGATGATCGTGAACCACCTTGGGCAGCCGTATTTAAGCCTGGGTATTGGCCGAAGACACTGTTAATTAACCTTTAAACCCTTTTCCCTGTTGTATTGTCCTCCTCCCTCCAGAGCGGAAGCCTGCCGGAAACGGCGGGTTTCCGCTTTTTTGGGCTTCACCGCCAACGAGAACGAACGATCCCGTTCAAGGTTTTGGTTACGGAATTGATCCTTCCACTGGATTTGGCAAACCGGTTGGGGAGGCCTCGTCTTCAATCCGAACGCGAAGACTTGTGGATGTCGATAATCCTGGCGTGCTCGCCGTAGTCCATGGTTTCGTAGTGGGTGATTTTCTGGAGTTTGGAGGTGATATCCGCCATGCGGTCCACCTGATCGCTGATTAGGCGGGCCATGCGGAACATTTTATGCGCGGGTGGCATCTCGGACATCATAATTTCCGTATAACCGGATATGACCTGCAGGGGCTGATTCATTTCGTGGCACACCCCTCCGGCGGTTTCCAGGACACCTTGAAATTTCTCCCGCTGGGCACGTTCCCGAGCCGCCCGGTTTTTCTGGGTAAGGTCCAGCATGACGCCGACGGTTCCGTCTGTCTGGCCCTGGTCTTCGGACAGCAGGCTGATCGAAAAAAGAAATTCCCGCCGGATGCCATCCGCACATGGCACCTCTTTTTCGAAGGTCAGCAGCCCATTGCCCGATGGGGTTCTCTGGATCTTCCCTTCCAGGCAGGCGATGAGTTCTTCCGGAATCTGATCGGCCAGATCACGTGGCCGCTTCCCGAGGATGCGATCACGGGTCAGACCCATGATATCCCGCGCGAAGGCATTGTTGCAGCCTTGAAAAACATCCTCTCCATCCCGGAAATATACCGGGTTGGGGATGGCGTTGATGATCGCATCCATCAGTCTCAGGTAGCGCCGCAATTTGTCCTCGGTCAGACGGCGGGCTTCGACTTCGCCCAGGTGATCATTTTCGAGTCTCTCGTATTCGTTGCGCTTACCCTGGGCGGTGCGGCTCATGCGCGCCAGGCGCATCCGCAGTCGATGGCATTCGTAGAGCAACCAGCCGCCAATGCCGGCCAGCACGAAGACAATGATGGTCATTGTTGTGTTCATCTCATTGAAAAAAAACAGTCCGCGAGATCGCGAACTTGTTTTCAACTCCCGTTATAGCCTTGCCGCCGGTCGGCTGATATCTGTTATAGCGAAATTTCCAGCGAATAATCAAGCATATAAGATTGATGGACGCGTAAAAGACGCGTTTCGGATGGTGGTGCTCAATGTTCACGCGATGGCATCCCGGGCCCGGACAACGCGGCGTCGTCAGCGCAGGCTGCCGTGAGACCGACCCGGCAGCGTGCCGTTGACCGGCCTGGGCGCGCCCCGCTGGACGGGGGATCGATCAGCTATCGCTCGGCGGAAGGATTACGTCTTTGTCATCGGCAGGATCCACAAACCACTCTTGGCGACGATACACCGTGGCCTGCTTGCAGGCGATGACGGTGCCGCTTGCGGCCTCGCGCACGGTAATCGTGTAAACGGCCGTGCGGCCACCGCCCTGAATTTTGCGGGCCTCGGCCACCAGATGATCGCCCGGCCGGGACGCTTTCAAGAAATTAATGCTGCCGCTGAGGGCCACGGCTACCTGCCCGTTTGAATTGCTGGCGGCGGAAAAAGCCATATCGGCCAGAGAAAAAACCAATCCCCCGTGGGTCATGCCATGGAAGTTGCGCATGTCCTCCGCCACGGTCAACGCAACCCGACTGTAGCCCGGTTTGATGGCTTCGAAGCGAGCGCCGAGTTTGCGGACAAAGGGATCCTTGAGAATGTGTGCGGCGATGGCGTTCTGGCGTGCGGTTTCGGTCGGCATTGATAAAATTCCTTCGATAGTTGGTCACTCAAAATTTGATCAAAGCATTAATCGTCATTTTTGGACGGTTTCGTAAAAAGTTCGAGTGACGGCTTGCGAGATTCGAGGAATGAGGCGTACTTACGGTACGCCGCAATGACGAGGATCGAAGCGCAACGCCGGTATTTATCCGCCGCGGGCGGATCGGACTTCTTACGAGACCGTCAAGATTTACGGGGTTTGACCCGATGCGTGGCCCGGGCCTTAAGGGGATCTTCGGGCCAGTAATGTTTGGGGTAGCGCCCCCGCAGGTCTTTCCGAACGGCATTGTAGCCTTTTTGCCAGAATCCTGCCAGATCCTGGGTGATCTGAACAGGGCGGCCCGCGGGCGACAGCAGGTGAATTACCAGGGGCTGCCGGCCATCGGCCACCACCGGGGTATCTTCCTGGCCGAACATCTCCTGCAGCCGCACCGCCAGGATCGGTGGTGCGGCATGGTAATCGATAGGGATGCGGCGCCCGCTGGGCACGCTCAGGTGGGTCGGTGCCAGCCGATCGAGCGCCTTTTGCTGGCGCCAATCCAACCGACCGGATAGGATCCGGTGCAAATCGAGCTTCTTCAGATCTCGCAGGCGTGCATAACCGGTAATGTGAGGGCCCAGCCATTGCTCCAGGGTCGTTGTCAGGTGCGCGTCGGAAAGATCCGGCCAGCGCCCGTTCAGAATCCGGTGCACAAAATTGACCCGTGCCTGCCAACCGCGCAGCTTCCGACTCCAAGGCAGGCAGTCCAAGCCGCACTCGCGAACCCCCTTCAGGAAAGCCGCCTGGACGCTTTGCAAATCAGGGTTGCCGAGCGGCTCGCAACGGAGGGTCAGGGCCCCCAAAACGAGACGGCGCTCCGCACGCACCCGCTGGCGGGGCTTATCCCAATCCACGTGCTCTCGCCAAACGAGACGTTCGGCGTTTTGGACCGTCAGATCATCCCGACCATAGGCCGCGGCCAAAAAAATGCGCGCATCCCGTCGGTCGCCGTCCAGTTCGGCCGCCACGATAAAATCCTGGGCCGCCAACGGTTCCCGGGGATCGAGAAAGGCCCCGCGTCCATTGGTCAATCGGAAACGGCCCTCACCCGTGATGCGGCGCTGGGCGATACGGTCTGGATAGGCCCAGGCCAGCAAGCGGCCGGCGGAAAGACGGTTGGCGTGCTCGGCGGGCGGATCAAGCTGCCGGCGGAGTCGTTCCGCCGATTTGATAACGCGTCGGGCCGTGGGTCGTTCAACGGAAATGCCGGTCAGGGGACCGCCGGTCTTGGCACGCAAGGCCGCGAGACAATCGAGGCGCAACTGCAGGTCGCTGTCTGGTGCCAGGCGCTGCCGGTAAACAAAATCGCGCTCGCCCAGTATGGCGGCCAGATCGCAGGCCGTGCGCCCTAAATGATGATCTTTGGCCATCACCAGCATGTGGGCTAGACGGGGGTGAACCGGCAGGGCCGCCATGCGACGACCGTGCGGCGTCAGACGCCCCTTTCGATCGAGGGCCTCCAGGCTCTGAAGCAGATCGCAGGCCTCCCCAAAGACATTCGGCGGCGGTGGGTCCAGCCAACGGAGCTGCGTCGGATCACTGACGCCCCAGAGGGCCAGTTCCAAGGCCAGCGCGGTCATGTCGCTAACGCTGATCTCGGGCTGGTTTACTGGGATGAGGGCGGCCTGCTCCGCCTCGGACCACAAGCGATAACAGACACCCGGCGCAGTGCGCCCGGCGCGGCCACGGCGCTGGTCCGCCGAGGCCTTGGAAACCGGCAAGGTTACCAAACGGGTCATGCCGCTGCGGGGATCATAACGCGGCACCCGCATGAAACCGGCATCCACGACCACACGGATGCCCTCGATGGTCAGACTCGTCTCGGCAATGGCGCTGGCCAGCACGATTTTGCGTTTGCCGCGCGGCGCCGGTCGAATGGCCCGGTCCTGATCGGATCGGGTCAGGCGTCCATACAGAGGCGCAATGATCCACTGCGGGCCGAGGCGAGTCTTGGCAAGACGTCGCGCTGCCCGCCCGATTTCAGCAGCCCCGGGCAGGAAAACCAGGATGCTGGCGTCAACCTCGGCTGTCACGCGTCGAACAGCGTTGGCAACGCGATCTTCCAGCCCTCGCCGTTGCCGCGGATTGCCGTAGCGGGTGGCCACCGGGTAGACGCGCCCCTGGCAGGTGATCACGGGCACACCGCCCATAAAAGCCGCCACGGTCTCGGCCTCCAGTGTCGCCGACATCACCAGGAGCCGCAGATCGGTATTCAATACCCCCTGGATATCCAGGCACAGGGTCAATCCCAGATCCGCCTGCAGGCTGCGCTCATGGAATTCGTCGAAGATCACCAGACCTATTCCCCTCAAACCGGGATCCGACTGCAACATGCGCGTCAGGACACCTTCGGTAACCACCTCGATGCGCGTCGACGATCCGACACGCCGGTCCATGCGCATGCGGTAGCCCACCGTGCCTCCCACCGGTTCCCCGCGTAGATCGGCCATGCGGCGGGCGGCGGCGCGGGCGGCCAGGCGGCGGGGTTCCAGCAGGAGAATCCGCTTGGGTGCCAGCCAGGGTTCATCCAACAAAGCGGGCGGCACCAGGGTGGTTTTGCCGGCTCCCGGCGGTGCCTGCAAAACGGCTCCCGGACAAGTGGCCAGACGGCTCTTGAGCGTATCGAGAATTTCGGTAACCGGGAGGGCTTGCATTTAAAATATCCCATTGCGCAGGCGGCGCCCGCAACCGACCATCGGATAAGCTGGGGCGGTGCCGGGGTGCTCAGCGCCTGAGAATCGCGGCGTCCGGATGACAGCGCATAGCCGGCAAGTCCTGCTTTCGGCCGTTCAGCCGTGCCAGGACGGCTCATGGTTTCAGCGTATACCGGCTAGGAAGTTAAGCCTGGAGGACGGTGAGGGCTTCCGGCTCGGTGGCATAGGCTCGGACGTAACGCGTGACCCTGGATGGATGGTTCAAGCAAACCTTCGCATTCGCCTTGTTAAACGGCTCTTGATCGTAGCGGAAATTGAAGTCTTTGTCATCTGTTCTCTTGATCACGGTTTGCGTGGAATCGACGGCCGTCAAGTGGCGGCAAGACCTGGTGCACCTTGAGTTTATCGCTGAATTCATTCGCGTTTAGGAATTCCCATGAACGGCCCCTTCTGCTATAGTTTGCCGCGTTCATCTTGGCTGATGTTGCGTGATGCGAGGCGTTCGATCATGCTTGGCAGGCCCTGCCGGCCACTAAACCGAACGGCCACGCGTCCGCGAGGAGAAATCGCTCGGAATGCATGCTAATCCTGGATCGCCGCCCCGACCGTCGTCCGTCCTTCGACGGCAACGCTTGATCAAACGTCTCAGGAGTGTTGTGGCGCCCGGCATCGTTGTCGTCACCGCACCGGCGGCTTGCGGCAAATCGATGCTGATTGCCGATTACCTGCAAACCATCGATGCACCCAGCATCTGGGTTCATCTGGGGCCGGAGGATAATGACCACCGACACCTCGATCAGCACATCTCTCGTCTGTTCCAATCCTGGTTAAATCATGAAAAAAGATTGCCGCAGACCCCCGAGGCGCGGCACGCATCAATCCCGGACGCAGGCGCGGCGAATCTGGTCGATCGCCTTCCGGACGATTTAAGGATCATTTTCGATGGCTGCCAGCATATCGCCGCATCCCCGCGCGCCGTAAATCTAATCGAGGCCGTTTTGGCGGTGCGTCCCCCCCGGGGATGCGTCTATCTCCTCTCGCGTGAAACCCTGCCCATCAAAATGCAACGCAGCCGCATGCAGCGCCAGGCCCTTTTCCTGACGGACATCGAATTGGCTTTTACGGAAGCCGAAATCAATGCCTATTTCCAAACCATCCACGGCATATCCCTTGATGCCGGTCGGGGGCGGCAAATCCGCGATCTTACGGACGGCTGGGTCGGTGGGCTCCATCTGGTTTCGGAAGAACTCCACTGCCGGCCCGGCGCTCCTGATCAAATCCTAGATGCGGCGACGCTGCCGGATCGGATTCAGACCGAGGCCGATCATTACTTCGAAGAAGTCATCTACCGCCAGCAATCGCCTACCATGAAGGCCTTTCTGGTCAGTGCCGCCCAGTTGGATACGGTCCCGGCCGATTTAATGCGCGATCATCTGGGCACCAACGAAGCCGACCAATTGTTTGACGAAGCCATCCGCCGGCATCTTTTTCTGCACGTCATCACGGCGGATCAGGACCGCTGGTCCTTTCGCTTCAATCCCCTCTTCCGCACGTTTCTGCGCGCCCGCTCGACGGAAATCCTGTCGTCGGAACGAACCCGCAAGCTTCTGCGCGAAGCCGCCCGCCGCTGCCAGGCCGGCGGAGATTTAGAAACCGCCGTGCGCTATTTCCTCAGGGCGGGTGAAATCGACTTCGCACTCCGGGACATCACGGCGATCGGCCTCAAATTGTCATTTGCCGGGCGCTTCACCGAAATCGCACACTGGACCGGGATGCTGCCGGCCTCCGTCGTGGCAGAAGATCCGTGGCTGGGTCTCCTGCACGCCATGGTCTATCGGATTCGCGGCGGCCGCCGGACCATCAGCGAACTGCAGGCCGCACGTCGGGCATTCGCCCGCGCCGATCGCGTCCGTGGTCAGATGCTCGCCCTGGCCTATATGATTGAAACGGCCGTGTTCGTGGGTTACGACCCGGCTGAACGCCGGCAGTGGATTGCCGATGCCGAAGACCTTTTGAATCAAACCCGCCATCTTTCCCATTTCACCTACGCCAAGGCACTGTTGTGGCAACAGATTGGTTTGGGATCGATTGCCGCTACCACCGGAGACCTGCATAAAGGCCTGTCAGCCTGTCAAAATGCGGCGATTCTGGGTAAACGCATCGGGGCCTATAGCCTGGTGAGCAATGCCCTGTCGATCGCCGCGCATGCCCATGTCCAGGCCGGTGATTTCAAGCAGGCCGAGGAACGTCTGCAGGCCCTGCAGCCGATCAATGCGAGCGGTGTCTTTCAGGAATATGGTGTGCTGCACGACCTGGCGCGCAGCCACCTGGCAATCGTGCGCGGTGATTTGACGTCGGCTGCGGATCAGTTGAAGCAGGTCGAAGCCGACATCGACGCCTTGGGATTGATCGCCCTTTACCCGGCCTTTCTGGAAGCCTCCGGATTGCTGCAAATTTACGGGAAACACTTTGGCACCCTGGAAAAAACCCATCGCCATCTGCAAGATGTGGCCACACTGCTCAACAACCCCCTGTACAAAAGCCTGGCATTCTGGCTGGCTGGTCTCAGCTGCTATCACCAGGGCCGGTTCCCCAGCGCCCTGGCCCTCGCACGGCAGGCCGCTACGCTTCCCGACCGACTATCACGGCCAGTCCTGCTAGGGGCCCGCAATCGTCAACTCAAGGGATTCATCGCGCTGAACACCGGTCAATTCGAAAAGGCGAACGCTCATTTCCAGAGAGCGCTGCACTATTTTGACGACGCCGGTCTGGGCTTGTCCGCCTGTGAAACGCGCATCGGCCGGGCTCTGGCACACAATGCCCTCCAAGATGAGGCCGCCATGCGCCACGACCTCCAAGCCGCTTTCCAGACCGCCAACCGTCAGAACTACCAGCACTTCCCCGTTATCCGCCCGGCCGATCTGGCCCGCGCCTGCGTGCTGTGCATCAATCGGGAAATCCCCGCCGCCGCTGCCCACGCCCGGCATTTACTGGCGACCCGTTTGGCCGACACCGACACCCAGATATTGGACGCGTCTCCGCATGCCGGTGCTTTGGCGCGCTCCATCGATAACGGCGATACGCACAACGCCATCTATCGGGCCCGCATTCCGGTGATTGCGATTCGCACCCTCGGCGGGCTACAAGTCCTGCGCCACGGCCGCGAGCCGATCCGCGCCCGCGAGTGGCGGGGAAGCCGTCCCGCCCTGCTTTTCAAGGCGATCCTGGTCCACGGCGGACGCCATATCCCCAAGGATATGTTGATCGAAGCGCTGTGGCCCGACCGGCACCCGGATAAATCCCTCCAAAACTTCAAGGTGACCTTGCATCGCCTGCGCAAATTACTCGAACCCGATCTGAACCCCGCGCTGGGGTCGGCCTATATTCATCTGCAAGACAATCTGGTGTCCCTCGATCAGCATCTGTGCGAAGTGGACACGGTGGCCTTCCATCGCCTGTGCCAACAGTTCCGAGTACCCGATCCGGGCATGAGCCCGCAGGACCTGGTGGAGATCTGCCGCAAAGCATTCGCGTTGTACCAGGGTGATTTTCTGCCGGAAGAGCCTTATTTGCCATGGGCGGAAATGAAACGCACAACCCTCAGGGAAGAATTTATCCAATTGATGTATCGCCTGGGAGAGCGCCTGAACGACGAGAATGAATTCGCTGCGGCCCGCCGCTGCTACCGCCGCATCATTCGCACCGATCCCACCCAGGAAAAAGCGCAGCGGCGCCTCATGCGTCTGCTGGCCCACGCGGGCCGCGCCCAGGAAGCCCTGCGCCATTATCGGGACTTCCGATCCTTCCTTCAAACGGAAATCGGGGCTGTGCCGGAAACGGCCACCGTCCAGCTCTACCAATCGATCCGCGACAACTAGAATCGGTAATGCTTCCGCGGCGCCGTGGATCTGTAACCCCTTTGTAACCCCGATGTAACCCCCGATATATTAGAGGTCCTGAACGCATACATACAGACTGTATGCTGCCGATGGTTCCGCCCCTTGACCTTTAATTAGCGGCCCTCCGCAAGGCGGCTGGAAACCGGCCCCTCCCATTAACGGCCCAGGCGGGTAGCGTTACGGCGACCGCAGTCCTGGCATCACCAACCGAAAGCAGGAGGTTCATCCATGAAAGTCGACCGAAGGCAATTCATGCAGATTTCGGGAGCAGCGGCCGCCGGGCTGGCGGTCAGCGGGCTGGGTTTCGACCTCAAACCGGTCAAAGTCCATGCCCAATTGCTCAAAACCCAGTACGCCAAAGAAACCACGTCGATTTGCCCTTACTGTGCCGTGGGATGCGGTCTGATCGTCCATACCAGCCGCAAGGGCGATGGTCGGGTCATCAACATCGAGGGGGATCCGGAACATGTCATCAACCGGGGGACCCTGTGCTCCAAAGGCGCCTCCCTGGCCCAATTGACGGAGAACGAAGCGCGGATCACCGAGCCGCTCTACCGGGCGCCGAATTCCGACCACTGGCAGAAGGTCTCATGGGACTGGGCCCTTTCGGAAATCGCCGCTCGCATCCAGAAAACCCGGGACGCCTCTTTCGAGACGAAGAACGCCAAAGGCCAGGTCGTCAACCGCACCACGGCCATCGCCTCGACGGGCAGTGCGGCCATGGACAACGAGGAATGCTGGATCTATCAATCGTTGCTGAGGGCCATGGGGCTGGTGTACGTCGAACACCAGGCCCGCATCTGACACAGCGCCACGGTTGCGGCTCTGGCAGAGTCGTTCGGACGCGGTGC
>JASJED010000187.1 GCA_030065585.1 Desulfobacterales bacterium
ACCGGGGCCGAAAGATGCCGCCTCCGATCGGACATCAGAGGACGGAGGCGGCCAATTCCCCCACCGCCCCCAGGTTCTCCGAGACATGCACGCCGGCGGCCTTCATAGCCGCCAGTTTGGCCTCGGCCGTGCCGCTGTTGCCGCTGATAATGGCGCCGGCATGGCCCATGCGGCGCCCGGGGGGGGCCGTGAGCCCGGCAATGAAACCGACGACCGGCTTGGTGACCTTGGCCTTGATGTAGTCGCAGGCATCCTCTTCTGCCGAGCCCCCGATCTCGCCCACCATGACGATACCGGTGGTGTCGGGATCGTTCTGAAAGGCCTCCAGGCAGTCGATAAAATTGGTGCCGTTGACCGGATCACCGCCGATGCCGATACAGGTTGTCTGGCCGATGCCCTGCATCGTCAATTGGTGGACGACCTCGTAGGTCAGGGTCCCGGAGCGGGAAACCACGCCGACGGGCCCGCCGGGCTTGTGGATCGCAGCCGGCATGATCCCGATCTTGGCCACACCGGGGGTCATGATGCCCGGGCAGTTGGGGCCGATCAGCCGGCAGCGCTTGTCCTTGAGAAAATTCTTGACCCGCATCATATCCATGACCGGGATGCCCTCGGTGATGGCCACGATCAGCTCGGCGCCGCCATCGGCGGCCTCCATGATGGCATCGGCCGCAAAGGGCGGTGGTACGAAAATCATGCTGCAGTTGGCCCCGGTTTCATTGACGGCCTCGTTCACCGTGTTGAACACCGGGATATCGTCCATGGACTGGCCGCCCTTGCCCGGCGTGACGCCGGCCACCACGGGCGTGCCGTAGGCCACGCACTGGCGGGTGTGAAACTGGCCTTCCTTGCCGGTGATGCCCTGAACCAGGACCTTGGTATTTTCATCGACGAATACGCTCACGATATTATCCTCGCAGTAGTAATGGTTTCATTGGGGTCCGCCCCCATGGCTACAGGCCATCGGGGCTGAGCCGTTAAGCCTGCCATCGCCCAGTATGGCCCCTCAGGATTGGTTTCTAAGCGACCATCGCCGCCACTTTCTTGGCCGCGTCCTTCAAATCCACGGCGGTGGTCAGATCGAGACCCGATTCGGCCAGGATCCGCCGGCCCTCTTCGACGTTGGTGCCCTCCATGCGAACCACCACGGGTACATTGAGCCCGGTTTTGCGGGCTGCTTCCACCACCCCTTCGGCCAGCACGTCGCAGCGCAGGATACCGCCGAAGATATTGATCAGGATGCCCTTGACGTTGGGATCGCTCAGGATGATGCGAAACCCGTTTTCGACCATCTCCGCATTGGCGCCGCCGCCCACGTCGAGAAAGTTGGCGGGCTCCGCCCCGGCCTGTTTGATGATGTCCATGGTGGCCATGGCCAGACCGGCGCCGTTGACCATGTTGCCCACGTTGCCGCCGCCGCCCAGATTGATGTAGTTCAGGTTGAATTTGGAGGCCTCCAGCTCGAGCGGGTCTTCCTCGTCAGTATCGCGGTAGGCCTGAATGTCCTTGTGGCGGAAAAGGGCGTTGCCGTCGAAATCCATCTTGGCATCCAGGGCGATGACCTCGTCTTCGGCCGTGAGGACCAGCGGGTTGATCTCCACCAGCGAGCAGTCGTACTGGGCAAAGAGCCGGTAGAGGCTGCTCAACAGCTGCGTAAAGGACTTCATGGCCGCGGGCGGGATATTCAGGCCGAAGGCCACCTCGCGCAGGTGGTAGGGCTGGATGCCGGCCAGCGGATCGATAAAGACCTTGATGATCTTCTCGGGCGTCTCTTCGGCCACGGCCTCGATGTCCATCCCCCCGGCTTCACTGGCCATGATGATGTTCTTGGCGGTGGCGCGGTCGGGCAGGATGCTTAGATAAAGCTCCTTGGCGATGTTGAGGCCCTGCTCCACCAGGACCTTGCCGACCCGGCGGCCTTCCGGGCCGGTCTGGTGGGTCACCAGATTCATGCCGATGATCTCATTGGCAAGGGTTTCGACCTCCCGGGCGGACTGGGCCAGCTTGACCCCGCCGCCCTTGCCGCGGCCGCCGGCATGGATCTGGGCCTTGACCACCACCGGGTAGCCCCCCAGTTTACCGGCCACCTCGCAGGCTTCGGCGGCCGTGAAGGCCACCCCGCCCTCGGGGACCTTGACATGGAATTGACGAAATAGTTCTTTGGCCTGGTATTCGTGGATCTTCATGACCTTTCTCCCTGGAAAGTCTTCTTTTCGGCAGGATGCGGCTTGGCCCGCACAGGCAATCGGCCGAGGGGTGAACCGCTGGCGGAGGGAGGGTCTCGCACCGCCCGCCACCAGCGGGTTGGAATGCTAGCCTATCACCGCGAGAACGGCGTTCTTGGCCACCGAATCGCCGCTGCTGAAGCCAATGGCCTTGATGGTGCCGCTGACCGGGGCCGGCAGGGCATTTTCCATTTTCATGGCTTCGAGAATCAGCACGGTTTCGCCTTTCTCGACGCTGTCGCCGACCTCCTTTGCGTACTTCACGATCATGCCCGGCATGGGGGCGGTCAGCGGGGTGCCTTCCGCATCCGCGGCGGCCGCCGGGGCCGGTGCGGGCGCCGCAGCTTTGGGAGCCTCGGCCGGTGCGGGCGCGGCGGGTGCCGGGGCGGCTGGTTTTGGCGCGGCCGGGGCCGGCCCGGCGGGTACCGCCGGGGCGGCAGGCGCCGCCGCCGGAGCCGGGGCAATGGCACCGCCGGCCTGGATGTAGTTCAGGACCGGGGAGCCGCCGACCTCGTCCACGCTCACCTCGATGACCTCGTCATCGATGAAGACATTGAAAGTGCGGGTATTCTCAGTCTTCTCCGGCTGTTCGGCCAGCTTGGATTTGGGGACCACCTCGCCCTTGCGGGCCTGCTTGATGAGTTCTTCCTTGGCCAGGGCCGTCTCCAGACTCGTGGGCTGTACTTCCGCCGGCGGCTCTTCCTTGCCGTATTTCCACTGCAGGAATTTCTTCCCCGTCACGGGGTAGATCGCATAGAGCACGAGGTCGTCCATGTCCACGGCCAGATCGCCGATCTCTTCCTTGGCCTTTTCCAGCTCGGGCTCCAGCACTTCGGCCGGCCGGCAGGTAATGGGCTCCTCACCGCGGTCGTAGCCCTTGAGCGCTTTCTTCTGGACGTCGGGATTGATGGGTACGGCGGTCTTGCCGTAGAGCCCGTAGCAGAGGTCCTTGACCTGGCCGGTGATCATCTTGTAACGCTCATCCGGCGTGTCGAAGAGAACGTTGTTGACCGTCTGGATTCCCACGATCTGGCTCGTGGGGGTGACCAGCGGAATCTGGCCCAAGTCTTTGCGCACCTTGGGCAGCTCCTTGTAAACCTCGTCGATCTTGTCCAGGGCGTCCATCTCACGCAGCTGGTTGACCAGGTTGGAAAGCATCCCCCCCGGGGTCTGGTGCAGCAGCACGTTGATGTCGATGATCGAAACCTTGGAGTCGTCCAGGAGGTGTTTGTACTTGGGCAGGACTTCCTTCTCCAGGATCACGTTGATCTCCGCCAGCTTGTGGATGTCGAATCCCGTGTCGCGGTTGGTGCCCAGGAGCGTCATCACCAGGGGTTCGATGGCCGCGTGCGCGGTGCGGTAGGCGTAAGGCGTCATGCAGGTGTCGATGATGTCCACACCGGCCTCGATGGCCTTGAGGTGGCTCATGGGCGACATGCCGGAGGTAAAATGACTGTGCAGGTGAATGGGAATGCCCGTGGCCGCCTTGAGGGCCTTGACGAGTTCGTAGGCGTCGTAGGGCGCGATCAGGCCGGCCATGTCCTTGACGCAGATACTGTCGGCGCCCATGGCTTCGAGATCCTTGGCCTTGTTGACGTAGTAGTCCAGGTTGTAGACTTCGCCCCCCAGCCGCGGTTGGGTCATGGTGTAGCAGATGCAGCCCTGGAAGTGTTTGCCGTATTCCTTGATCTTGGGCACCACGGTCTGGAAGTTGCGGTAGTCGTTCAGGGCGTCGAAGGTGCGGAAGACGTCCATGCCGTTTTCACAAGCGCGGTCCATGAAGGCCTTGGCCACATCGTCGGCGTAGTTGCGGTAGCCCACCAGATTCTGGGCCCGCAGGAGCATGGAAAAAGGGGTTTTCTTGAAATAACGCTTCAGGGTACGGATACGCTCCCAGGGATCTTCGTTGAGGAAGCGGTGCATCGTGTCAAAGGTGGCCCCGCCCCAGGTCTCGACGGCCCAGAAGCCGACTTCGTCCATCAGTTCGGCCACGGGGATCATGTCTTCGGTGCGCCCGCGGGTGGCAAACAGCGACTGGTGGCCGTCACGCAGGGTCAGGTCCATGACCTTGACGGGATTCGCCGCCGCCGGCCGGTCCGGGCTGTAATTCATGGGGGTCATGTTGAGTACGGTGTGTTCACTCATGTGACGTCTCCTTCATCCTATCGGTAGAAAAATTGGTTGCGGTTTATACTCGCCGGGTCCAAGCGGCCCCGGCGTTAGCGGCGATGAAAGGCCTTCAGCTGCATCAGGTTGCGCGTCTGCATCATGCTCTGGCGTCCGCTGGCGCCCCACAAACCCTGCGGCACCGCCGGCTGGGCGGCGACCGCCGGCGGCGGGGCGGGCGGTGTCAGCAACGCCTCTTCTTCCGTCTGGATATAAGTTCGAACGGCGGCCAGGGCGGCAGCCATCTTCTTTTTGCGATCCATGGGGTCTCCCTCGGTTCAATCCGTTGAATCCGTATGGACCCGCCGGCGGGCGGGCCTGCCTGCTACATCGGGATGTTGCCGTGCTTTTTGGCCGGGCGCAATTCGCGTTTGTTGGCCAGGGCCTCCAGCGCGTCGATCAACCGTGCGCGCGATTCGCTGGGCACGATAACATCGTCGATATAGCCCCGGTTGGCGGCGCAGTAGGGATTGGAGAAGAGTTCTTCGTATTCCCGTATCTTCTCCGCCCGTTTGGCCTGGGGATCGTCCGCGGCCTTAATCGCCTTGCGATGAATGATGTTGGCCGCCCCGGCCGCGCCCATGACGGCGATTTCGGCCGATGGCCAGGCGAACGTCATGTCAGCCCCCAAGTCTTTGGAGCACATGGCCAGGTAGGAGCCGCCATAGTCCTTGCGGGTGACCAACAGCAGCTTGGGCACGGTGGCCTCCGAGTAGCACCACAGCAGTTTGGCGCCGTGGCGGATGATGCCGCCCCACTCCTGGTTGCTGCCCGGGAGATAACCGGGCACGTCGGCGATGGTCAGCATGGGAATGTTGAAGGCGTCGCAGAAGCGGATGAAGCGCGTGGCCTTGTCCGAGGCGTTGATGTCCAGACAGCCGGCCATGTTCTCGGGCTGGTTGGCGATGATGCCGATGGTGCGGCCGTTGAGCCGCGCAAAGCAGACCAGAATGTTGGTGGCGAAAAATTCATGCGGCTCGAAGATCTCGCCGTTGTCCACGATGGCCCGGATGACCGCCTTCATGTCGTAGGACTGGTTGGGGTTGTCCGGGATGATCTCGTCCAGTTCGGGGGCGCTGCGGTGCGGGTCGTCGCCGGTCTCCACGATGGGGGGATCCTCCATGTTGTTGGCCGGCAGGTAGGAGAGCATCTGGCGGATGCGCGCGATGCAGTCCTCGTCGTTCTCGGCGGCAAAGTGGGCCACGCCGCTCTTCTCGTTGTGGGTCATGGCGCCGCCCAGTTCTTCGAAGGTGATCTCCTCGCCGGTGACCGACTTGATGACTTCCGGCCCGGTGATGAACATGTAGCTCGTGTTTTTGACCATGAAAATCCAGTCGGTCATGGCCGGCGAATACACGGCGCCGCCGGCCGTGGGGCCCATGATGGCCGATATCTGCGGGATGGTGCCCGAGGCGGCTGAATTGCGGAAGAAAATCTGGCCGTAACCGGAAAGCGCATCCACGCCTTCCTGGATGCGGGCGCCGCCCGAATCGTTCAGCCCCACAAAGGGCACCCCGGCCTTGAGGGCCAGATCCATGACCTTGCAGATCTTACTGGCGTGCATCTCCCCCAGGCTGCCGGCCCGCGAGGTGAAATCCTGGGCAAAGGCGAAGACCGGCCGCCCGTCCACCAGGCCATGGCCGGTGATCACCCCGTCCGAGGGGATCTCCACGGATTCCATGCCGAAATTGACACAGCGGTGGGTGACGAACATGTCGATTTCACGAAACGTCCCGGGGTCGAACAGGCCGTCCAGCCGTTCCCGGGCCGTCAGCTTGCCCTTCTCCTTGTGTTTGGCGACGGCTTTCGGGCCGCCCATCTCGAGGAGACGTTTCTGGCGTTCCTTGAGATCCTTGATTCTGTCTGCGGTAAGACCCATGCCACCAATCCTTTCCCTCTTAGAAGGTTACCAAACAAAAAAACTAAAAACCGGTTTGCGGTCTGTTGCTGGAGCGCGAATAGAAGTCGTGGATAGAGAAGATCAAAATAACTTAGATCCTAGAGTGATTTCGGGTTGTCAAGCAAAAAAAGGAGCGCTTCGGCCGCCGCGGTCGGCGATATGCGCCCGTCGACCACCTCTCGTTGATAATGCGGCAATTGCGCCTGGATGCCGGGATGCCGCAGGAAGCGTTCCCGCAAACCATCGTCCAGCAGATCCTGCAGCCAGGCCAGAGCCTGCTGGTGGCGGTTGGCGGTCAGCGCCCCGCTGGCCGCCACAATGCTCCGATGCTTGTGCACGGTTTCCCAGATCCGATCGACGCCCTCCATGGTGCGCGCGCTGCAGGTCAACACCGGCGGATGCCATTCAGGCGATGCCGGCGCCAGCAGATGCAGTGCATATTCATAAGACTGGCGGGCTTTCAGGGCCTTGTCGATGTTGTCGCCGTCGGCCTTGGTGATCGCAATCGCATCGGCCAGTTCCAGAACGCCCTTTTTAATTCCCTGCAACTCGTCGCCTGCCCCGGCCAGCATGAGCACCAGGAAGAAGTCCACCATTGAGGCCACGGTGGTCTCGGACTGCCCCACGCCCACGGTCTCGACGATCATGACATCGAAGCCGGACGCCTCGCAGGCGATCATCGTCTCCCGGGTCTTGCGGGCCACGCCCCCCAGCGTGCCGCCCGAGGGGCTCGGCCGGATATAGGCATCCGCCTGGGTGGCGAGCTGTTCCATGCGGGTCTTGTCGGCCATGATGCTGCCCCCGCTGCGGGTCGAGCTGGGATCCACCGCCAGCACGGCCACCTTGTGGCCCTGGCGGATCAGAAACATCCCCAGGCTTTCGATAAAGGTGCTCTTGCCCACACCAGGCACCCCGGTGATCCCCAGCCGCACGGCCTGGCCGCTGTGGGGCAGCAGGCGGCTCACGACTTCGCGGGCTTCCTGCTTGTGGATATCGAGGGCGCTTTCGATCAGGGTAATCGCCTTGGACAGCAGACGGCGATTCCCCGCCAAGACGCCCTCAACGTATTGATCCGTGTCGATCGGACTCAATGAGCGCCCTCCAGGGCGTTGAGCATTTTATTGGCCGACTCCGGAATGGGCGTGCCCGGACCGAACACGGCGGCCACACCGTTTTCTTCCAGAAAGCCATAGTCCTTGGGTGGTATAACCCCGCCCGCGAAGACCAGCACGTCGCTGCCGCCCAGCTTTTTGAGTTCCGTGATCAGGGCCGGCACCAGCGTCTTGTGCCCGGCGGCCAGGCTGCTGGCGCCCACCATGTGGACGTCGTTTTCGATGGCCATCTTGGCGGCCTCTTCGGGTGTCTGGAACATGGGGCTGATGTCCACGTCGAAGCCCAGGTCGGCCAGGGCCGTGGCCACCACCTTGATGCCGCGATCGTGGCCGTCCTGTCCCATCTTGGTCATCAGGATGCGCGGACGCCGCCCCTCTTTGGCGGCAAAATTTTCCGTGCGCTTGCGCAGCGAGGCAATGATCTCGCTGTCCCCGAACTCGGCCGCGTAGACCCCGGAGATGCACTGGGTCGTGGCCACGTAACGGCCGAAAACTTTTTCGATGGCGTCGGAGACCTCGCCCACCGTGGCCCGGGCGCGCACGGCCTCGATGCTGGCGGCCATCAGGTTGGCGTCGCTCTCGGCGGCCTGGGTGACGGCGGCCAGGGCCGTTTCCACCGCCGCTGGGTCGCGCTTGGCCTTGAGTGCTTCCAGCCGGGTGATCTGCTCGTCGCGTACCGTGCTGGGCACCTCGAGCACGTCGAGGGGTTCCTCGTCGGGCAGCTGGAACTTGTTGACCCCCACGATGACGTCCGCCCCCTGGTCGATGCGGGCCTGGCGGCGGGCGGCCGATTCCTCGATACGCATCTTGGGCATACCGGTCTCGATAGCCTTGGCCATGCCGCCAAGTTCTTCAACCTCGTTGATGATCTTTTCGGCTTCCTGGTAAAGGCTGGCCGTAAGCGCCTCCACGTAGTAGGAGCCGGCCAGGGGGTCGATCACCTGGCAGACCTGGCTTTCATGCTGGACGATGAGTTGGGTATTGCGGGCGATGCGCGCCGACGTATCGGTGGGCAGGCCCACGGCCTCGTCGAACGAGTTGGTGTGCAGGCTCTGCGTGCCGCCCAGAACGGCCGACATGCATTCGATCGTGGTGCGGATGATATTGTTGTAGGGGTCCTGTTCGGTCAGGCTCCAGCCCGAGGTCTGGCAGTGGGTGCGCAGCATGGTGGACTTGGGATTCTTGGGATTGTAGCGGCTGATCAGCTTGTGCCACAGGAAACGCGCCGCCCGCAGCATGGCGATTTCCATGAAGAAGTTCATCCCAATGCCAAAGAAAAAGGAGAGTCGCGGGGCGAAGGCGTCGATGTCCATCCCGGCTTCCATGGCCGCCTTGACGTACTCCACGCCGTCGGCCAGGGTGAAGGCCAGCTGCAAAGCCGAGTTGGCGCCGGCTTCCATCATGTGATAGCCGCTGATACTCACCGTGTTGAACTTGGGCATGTTCGCGGAGCAATAGGCGATGATATCCGATACGATCCGCATCGAGGGCACCGGGGGATAGATGTAGGTATTGCGGGTCAGGAACTCCTTCAAGATGTCGTTCTGGATGGTGCCGGTGAGCTGCGCCTGCTTGACGCCCTGCTCTTCGGCGGCCACGATATAGCCCGCCATGATGGGCAGCACCGCCCCGTTCATGGTCATCGAGACCGACATTTTATCCAGCGGGATCTGGTCGAAAAGGACTTTCATGTCCTCCACCGAATCGATGGCCACCCCGGCCTTGCCCACGTCGCCCGACACCCGGGGGTGGTCCGAATCGTAACCGCGATGGGTGGCCAGGTCGAAGGCCACCGAAAGGCCCCGCTGGCCGGCCGCCAGGTTGCGCCGGTAAAAGGCGTTGGACGCCTTGGCCGTGGAGAAACCCGCGTACTGGCGTATGGTCCAGGGTCTCCCGGCGTACATGGTGGCCATCGGACCGCGGACATAAGGGTCAAACCCCGGCAGGGTGTTCACGTGCTCCAGATTCTCGAGGTCTTCGGCGGTGTATAGCGGCTTCACCGGGATGCCTTCGGGCGTGTCCCAGAGAAGGGTGTCGACGGATTTGCCCTTCATCTGTTTTTCGGCCAGTTCCTTCCATTGCTGCCATTGGGGATGTTCTGCCATTGATTTGCTCCTTTGGTTTCGGTTGCGCCGTTGCTACCGTTTGTTACGACATCGCTCCGCGGGCCTTTCGTGCGAACCGCCATGTCGGATTCGCCGCCGCGTCAGTCCGGCACGGCGATCGCGCGCCAGATCATATCGAATAGTACCTGGGTCTGCCCGGACAGGCTTTCCCGCTGCCCGCGGGAAACCCACATCACAAACGACCGCTGGACCGTGCCCAGCATGAAATCGAGCAGGACCCCGGCCCGCACCTTGGCATTCAGGGCGCCCTCGCTCTGGCCTTTGCGCAGCACCTCCAGATAGAGATTGATCATGCGCTTCTGGCGGAAGGTGCGGTCGGTCATCCAGGTCTGCATGGGCAGGGTCATGAAGATAATCTTGCCGAGACCCTGATGACGCTCGTAGTAGTCGAGCTGCAGCCAGAGCACCTTGCGCATCTTCTCCTTGAGATCCTCGATGCCCTGGAGATGATCGATGATGCGCTCGGTCAGCTCCCCCAGCCAGACATCGACGAAGGCGAACAGCAGCCGTTCCTTGCTCCCGTAGTGGCGGTAGATGGTGGTGAAGCTGACCCCGGCCCGACGGGCCACGTCGCGGATATTGGCCTTGTGGAAGTCTGATTCGGAAAAGATCTCCAGGACAGCCTTTTCCAGACGGGCTTTGACCTCGGG
>JASJED010000188.1 GCA_030065585.1 Desulfobacterales bacterium
GGCGTTCTTCTGCCAGCGGGCCGTCAGGGCCAGCCCGCCGCAGCGGGCTTCGAACCGCAGTTGATCGACGGACTCCCAGCGCGTCCGGCCCCCGTGGGCTTCCAGAATCTTTTCCAACAGGTCGTGCGGCAATGCGCTTTCACTTTCCGTCCGCCGGCCTAAAAGACGAACTCCGGATGCAGAACGGTTTCGACCTGGACGGGTTTTGCGACCTGCTTCTGGGTGAGCATGATCTGCTCCGTCTGTTTCCAGGCAGCGGTATCGATGGTCCCGATCTTGAACTCGGTCGTGGGTTTAATCAGGCTCCGGGTGATGTCGAGCTGTTCGGCCAATTGTTCACGGGGCGTGTCCCGGTCGAACTGCTGCAGGGTGTCGAGGGCGCGGACCGTGTTGGCTGGATCAAGGGCCGCTTCCCAGCCCGCTAGCAGGGCCTGGATAAAACGTTTGACGGTTGCCGGTTCGTTTTGAAGCATGCGCCGCGAGGTGACCACCGAGTTGGCCACGAACCGAACCCCGAATTCGCCGGGGATGAAGAAGCGCACCGGTTCGTTTTCGGCCTGCATCTTGCGCCCGATGATTATGCCCTGGGTATTGCGATAGACCGGCCAGATATCGACCTGGCGCCGGTAAAAAGGGGTATAGTCATAGCGCACGTTGAAGAGGGTCACTTCCGGTTCCGCCAGGCCGGCTTGGGCCAGCAGGGTACGCATGATGGTTTCATCGTTACCGCCGTAGGTGATGCCGATAACACGGCCTTTCAAATCGGCCAGCTGCCTGATGGGTGGATCGGTACGGCGGTAGATCCACTGCAGCGGGTTGACCTGGAAGATCTGGGCCAGCACCACCACCGGGGCCCCCTTGTCCAGGGCCCGGATCACCTGGTCGGCCGAGGCCACGCCGAACTGGGCCTGGCCCAGTTCGAGTTCTTTGATGGCATCGCGCTCGGGACCGCCGGATTTGACCTTGACCGCCAGACGGGCCTCGGTGAAATGGCCATTGACATCGGCATACAGGTCGCCCACCACGCTGGCGTTGAAAAGCCATTTGAGGCGGTAGTTGATCGGATCCGCCGCGTCGGCGGCCGGTGCGGCCCAAAAAATCGTCAGCATGACGATGAGGCCTGCCGCCCAGCCGGAATGTCGTAAGATCACGGTATCCTCCCTGTTCACCCGGGGTCGCGGCCTACCGGCTTTCCCAGGTCTTGCGAATGATGGCGCCGGCCCACTCCAGCAGCCCCTGATAAACGGACAAGGAGATCCCGATCAAGAACAGCGCGATCAGGATCTTGCCCAGATCACTCTGGTAGAGGGCGATGCGGATGCTATAGCCGATTCCGGCGTTGGCGGCAATGAATTCGGCCACAATCGTGCCCGCCATGGCCAGGGTGGCGCTGCCCGCCACCACGGTGGTCAATTTGCTCAGATTCTCAAAAGCGCGGATCTTGACTTCCAACTGCCAGCGCATGCGTCCGGTGATCCGGTAGAAATGCTCGATATCCCCAATCGGTTCGGCCATGATGCCCAGCACCGATAGCAGCAGCGGAAAATAGCAGATCATGGCCGCGATCAGCAAGCGGGAGAGAAATCCGTCGCCCAAAAGAATGAAGATGATCGGCGCCAGGGCCACGATAGGGTAGGCTTGGACGTTGTAGGCCGCCACCTTGACGAAGGAGCCGAACCAGGTGGTCTGCCGGCCGAGGATCCCGATCAGAACGGCCAGACAGATGGAGAGGACCTGTCCGATAATGGCGATCGACATGGTGTCGAGGACATCCTTGAAATAGCGCAGGGCTTCGCTCTGAAAGGTCAACCCGAGCAGCAGCGGATCGGGGATCACATAGTTGGAGAGACGCAGCGCGTATTTGACGCCCAGCAGAATGGCCAGCCCCAGAAAATAGATGATCAGAAACTGGTAGATGCGCCTAAGCAGCATTCATGATCTCCAGCATGGTGCGCTCCAGGGGGTCGCGCTCGAGGGGTTGATCGCCGGTGAGATCCTGCCCCGCCACCATCGCGGCCGACGGGGTCCGGCCCTTGCCGGCCATCACCAGGATATGCCTGCAGAATTTGGCGACCTCGATGACATTGTGCGAAATGTAGAGGAAGAATTTGTCCGGAAAGCGCGCTTTGATCCCCAGCAGAATCTTCTCGCGGGTCGGCTCATCCACGTTGGCCAGGCTTTCATCCATGACCAGCATCTCAAAATCCTGCAGCAGGTAGCGGATCAGGTTGATGCGATTCTTCTGCCCTAATGACAACTGGGCAAACCGTGATCCCAGGTGCGGGGTCATGTCGAAGAGTTCCACCAACTGGTCCTTCTGTTCGTGCTGCCGGGGGGCAATAATGCGTTCGAGATGCTGGCCCACCGCGGCCCATCCGGGAAGCCGCTCGGTGTTGTAGGTATAGAGCACACGCTTAATGCCTGTCATCTGGAGTTCACCGGAGAAACCGTCGCGTTCGCCCATCAGCAGCCGGGCCAGCGATGTCTTGCCGACACCGGAGGGTCCGAACAGGGCATTGAATCCCGGGCCGGGCATGTCAAAGGCAAGGTTTTCGAAAACGGCGGATGCTGTTTGAGGGTAGCGGAAAGTCGCCTGCCGGCAGGCCAGCCGCATGGGCGGATGGGCATGCATGCTAATCTGCCTCGTCCTGCAGGATCTTGGCCATCGTGGGCCCGTCGATATTGCCGCCGCTTAAGATGATCCCCACCCGGCCGCGGGGCTTGAGCGCCCCGCTCAGCAGCGCGGCCACGCCCAGCGCGCCCGAAGGCTCCACCACCAGCTTGAGGCGGTAGAAGAGAAACCGGACGGCCTCCCGGATGGCGGCCTCCGATACCGTCGCGAAATCATCCACATGATCCTGAATCAGCGGAAACGTCAGGCGTCCCAGCGACGGGGTGCGGGTGCCGTCGGCAATCGTCGGGGGATTGTGGACGGTCTGCCGCACCCCGGTTCGAAACGAGCGGGCGGCGTCGTCGGCCAGTTCGGGTTCGACGCCCACCACGCGGCAGCCGGGCATCAGGCCCCGGGCCGCCACGGCCGAGCCGCTCAGCAAACCACCTCCGCCGCAAGGCACCAGCAGCAAGTCCAAATCGCCGACCTGGGCGTGCAGTTCCAGCGTGGCCGTCCCCTGACCAGCGATGACGTCCGGATGATCGTAGGGCGGGATCATGATGCCGCCTTGTTGCGCCTGAATTTCACGGGCCAGCGTTTCGCGGTCGGTCGTAGCCGGGTCGTAGCGCCGCACCTCGGCGCCGTAGCCTTCGGTGGCCTGGCGCTTGATCCGCGGGGCATCGCGCGGCATGATCACGGTGGTTGGGATGTCCAGCATGCGGCCCACCAGGGCCACGGCCTGGGCATGGTTGCCGGAAGAAAAGGTCACGACCCCCCGCGGTCGGTCGCCGACCGGTATGCGGGCGACGGCGTTGAAGGCCCCCCGGAACTTGAAGGCCCCCATGCGCTGGAAATTCTCGCACTTCAGATGTACGGCGGCCCCCACGCGTTCATCCAGGGTGCGCGAGGTCATAACCGGCGTCCGGTGGGCCTGCCCTTCAAGTCGCTCCCGGGCCGCCAGGATCGCTTCGAACATGCTTGCCCCTTTCCTCAGGTTTGCGCCAAGGCCTCGATACGGCATCCGCCGGGGTCAATCGGCTTCCAGACAAACGCCGGTGCGCAGGTAGTTGCGGACGTAATCCGCGACCGCCTCTTCCAGCGGGGTGCAGCGCCAGGTGCAGCCAGCCGCTTGAAGCTTGGTCATGTCGGCACAGGTGTAGTACTGATACTTATCCCGCAGTTCGTCCGGCATGGCGATGTAATCGATGGCACCCGCGTGGCCGGTTGCCGCAAACAGGGCCCGGGCCACCGCGTTCCAGCTCCGGGCCTGGCCGGTGCCGATGTTGAAAAGCCCGTTAACGGCGGGATGATCCAGGAAGAAAAGCGTCAGGGCCACGGCATCCTTGATGTAGATAAAATCACGCCGCTGCTCGCCATGGGCATATTCCGGCCGGTGCGACTTGAACAGGCGCATGCGCCCTGTATCCCGCACGCCGGGATAGGCCTTGTTGATCACGCTGCGCATTTCGCCCTTGTGCCCCTCGTGGGGACCGAAGACATTGAAGTACTTGAGCCCGGCGATATCGGCCAGCCAGCCCTCGCGCCGGGCACGCAGATCGAAAAGGTGCTTGGCGTAGCCGTACATGTTCAGGGGCCGCAGGGTTCCCAGCTGGTCTTCATCATCGCGATAACCCCGGGAGCCGTCACCGTAGGTGGCCGCACTGGAAGCATAGATCAGACGACAGGCGCGGTGGGCGGCCCGCCAGGCGGCAATTCGGACCGTGTAGCCATAATTGTTCGCCATCAGGTAGTCGGCATTGGTCTCGGTGGTGGAAGAACAGGCGCCCATATGCAGAATGGCTTCGACTTCTTCTCCAAAGCGACCTTGCTCCAGATCTTCGATAAAATCCGTTTTGTCGAGGTAGTCGGAAAACCGCAGGCCGGCCAGATTGCGCCATTTGTCCGTTTGCCCCAGCCGATCGACCACCAGAATGTCATCCCGGCCACGCCTGTTCAGGGCCCACACCAAGGCACTGCCGATAAACCCGGCGCCACCGGTCACGACAATCATGCGTCCCCCATTCGCTTGCTTAGGCATTCGCGGCCAACGCACGCAAGCGTGCCGTGCGCGAATGCGTTCATGCGGCTCAGCGCGGCACCCCCACCGGCAGGAGATAAAGCGGCGCTTCATCCGCGGCCATGCCCAGCAGCGCCTGGACGGCACTGTCCTTAAAAGCACCGACCGCCGTGGTCCCGAGACCCTCGCTCTGGGCTTGGAGATAGACGTTTTGGGCCGCGTGTCCGGCTTCCATGAACATGTAGCGCCCGGCGCGCTGCCCGTATTTGGCAGCCGTGCGGGCCACAACGCCCGCAATGACCAGCGTGGCCGGGGCCTGGGCGATCCATCCCTGGCCCAGGGCCGCGCGGGCCAGGGCCCGTCGATGATCCCCGTCCTTGAGATGTACCAGACCGTGCCCGGCGGGTCGATAGCGATAGATGCCGTCTTCGAGACCATCGACCTGCCCCGCGACCACGAAGACTTCCAATGGATACAGGCCACCGGCCGACGGTGCGGTTCGCATCGGCCAGCGGCGGCCGGTGATCCCCTGGGCGGCCCACAGGACCTGTCCCAGTTGTGCAAGCGTGAGCGGTCGCGCGGCGAAGTCACGCACCGAACGGCGGCGTGCCAGGGCGGCTTCGAACGCGAGTTCTCCCGCAAGACGCGGTGGGGGAAGTTCAATGATCGGCATGGTGGCCTCCTCCGGCCCGCCCTTGGCGGCGGGCACCGGCGCTGCCAGCAGGGCCAGCGTGATGATCAATACCCGGACAGCGGCGGTAGCCGAATGCCGGCCTTGGCGTATGCGTCTGCCGGTCCCCGGGTCTGAATCGTGGTTATCCAGCATCGAAGGCCCCCCGCCAGGTAACTTTGTCCCGCTCATAGCGCCAGCCATGGGCATGGGCCCACAGGCGGTGGCGCGGCCCGGGACGATCGATGTCGCCATCGCGATAGGCCGCATCCCCTTCATAGAAGAAGCACCGGCTTGCGCCAAAGGTCCGCACCCGTGGATTGAAAATGCAAGGCGGGCGGCGGGCATACCTTTCCAGCGCTTCGGCCACCGCTTCAATGGCCCTCAGTTCATGGAGGGAAACCCAGGTGGGCGGAAACAGGGTCATGCCTTGCGCGTGGTGCCGGTCCAGCGCCTGCTGGGGTGTCACCCAGCAATAGGCGCTGATCTCCCTGGAGCTTAGCCGAATCGGCCCCGATGGCGCGGCCGTCAGAAAAAACCAGGTGCGGAAACGTTGTGGCACGACCGTCGGCGATGTCCAACACGAAAACGGCACCAGCTCGTGGGTCATGACGTCCAGACCGGCTTCCTCCCTGAGTTCCCGCACGGCCGCCCGGCGGGCGGCCTCGGGCCACGCATCCCCGGGGTGGGCCGAACCGTCGGCGGCCTCGATGGCGCCACCGGGAAATACCCAGGCCCCGGCGAAGGGGGCCGTTCCAGGCTGGCGGCGCACGAGCAACGTTTCCACCCCACCATCGCCCTCGCGCAGTAAAATCACCGTGGCCGACGGGATCGGGGATTCCTGGCTATGATCGGTATTCACTTTCATTGGTGGATCGACGGGTTCGACCGTCACCGCTGACGGTCTTTGCTGGGGGGTCAGATTAGCGAACGCAACCTGCGGCGTCAACCGCCCAGACATCCATCGAAGCGCCGTCGACCACAACCAACTCACGGGCCAAGTTGACCACCGGGCAGGCATGATTGGGAAAAATCTGGAGCCGGTCGCCGGGTTTCAGACGAACCGCGCCCGGGATGATAAAACCATGTTCTTCAGAGAGTTTGGCGACCGTCAGGGGCTCGGGTGGGTCGGTGGGATCACCCAGCCCAAAGGCCACCCCGTAACCCTCGATCCCGGTTGTGCCGTGCGCCCCGCGGTCCGAGCTGAGGGTTTTGGCACCGGCATCGACGATGGCGTAGTGCGCGTTGGTGCTGACCACGGTGGTCAATACACTCAGCGCGATCTGTCGGGGTGTGATCAGCCCCAGACGCAGTGGGGTCTGATCCATAAAGACGTAATTCCCGGGGCGAATCTCGGTGAGGCCTTCAAATTCCCGGGTGGCCAGGACCGTGGGGGTCGATCCCACGGAGACTTCCGGCACCTCGCAGCCGGCCTTGCGCAGTGAGGCCGCCAGGGTGGTCATGATCTCGCGCTCGCTTTGGGCCATGTGGCCAGCAGCGGCGGCATCCGCAGCCCCGTAGGCCTGACCGGCATGCGATAGCAAACCGCGGAAATCCAAGTGGTCCGCGCCATGGATCGTTTGGGCCAGCGAAAAAACGAGTGGATCGTCCGGTCGGCAGCCGCAACGGTGCAACCCGACATCGATTTTGATAAAAACCCCTGGCCGGAGGCCCAACGCGGCCGCTCGCGCCGCCAGCAGTGCCACCCCCTCGGGACTGTCGACAATAAGGCGCAGGTCGCAGCCGTAACGACCGGCGGCTGTCAAGAGGCGATCTAGCTTGGCCGCCACCAGTTGGGGATAGGCCAGGGTGACCGAGGGCAGTTGGGCTTCGATGAAAACCAGGGCCTCGTCTACCTTCGAGGCCGTGATCCCTACCGCACCGGCGTTGAGCTGCTGCCGGGCAATCGTGATCGATTTATGGGTTTTGATGTGGGGACGCAGATTCAGGGCGGCGTGGCGGGCCACCTTCTGCATGGCGGCAATATTGGCCTGCAGAATTTGGCCGTCCACGAGGACCGCTGGGGTTTCCAGGCTCTCGGGTGCCTTTATGGCCAGAGGGTAGGGGATGGGGGCCATGATCCGGTGTCCGCCCGACGAACATCAATAGCTTCCGTCTGTATGGACATCTCGGCGCGAATCAACCGCGCCGTATTCACTTTTTGGTTTTGCTTTTTTTGGTCTTTTTGGGGCGCGACTTGCCGTTGGTGCCGCTCCAGATCTTGCCCCGTTTCGTGCGTCGATCGCCTTTGCCCATGGTGTTCGACTCCTCCCTTGCAAATGTTACCCTGATCAACGAATTGAGATCGTTGCGTTGACTTCATAAGCTTTGTACGCCCCAAATGCAAACTTTTTAGGAAACCATCTTGCTTTCTACGGTAACGCTCAGGACCGCAGAATCTTCCGGTAGATCGCCAGCGCATCTTCGATCCGTCGGGTGAACACGTATTCATCCGTCTGGTGGGCTTGAGACGGCTCACCAGGGCCCAGCAATATCGTGGGCGGTCGGTTACAGGCCGCCGCCAGGGGGGCGGCGTCGGTAAAATAGGGGGCAGCGCGGGGTACCGGGAGCTCTTCCACGTAGGGGGTCACCAGCTTGGAGACCATCTGAATCCAAGGGTCCTGGGGATCAGACGCAAATCCCTCCATGTCGGTCAGGTTGCGAAATCGGACCAGATCACCGCACAGGGCTTCCAGATCTTGCCGCAGGACGTTATGTCCGAGGCCGGGAACACTGCGGATATCAACGCCAATCAAAGCACGGTCGGGCACCGAATTGATGTTGGACCCGCCCTGAATGGTCCCCACGTTCAGGCTGGGCTTTCCCAGCAGTGGGTGGCTAAACCCGTCGAAACGGTAGTGCGCCAGACGGTTGACAGCCTCCGCCGCCTTGTGGATGGCGTTGTCCCCCAACTCCGGTTGCGATCCGTGGGCCGAACGGCCGGTGGCTTCCAATTCCAGCCACAAGGCGCCTTTGTGGCCGATCAAGGGCTGATTGGCCGTGGGCTCGCCGATCACCAGGGCCCGGGCCTGCATCGGCAGCCGCTGTTCGGCGGCCAGGAAACGGGCCCCCTCGCAGCCGGTTTCCTCTCCGGCGGATATGACCAAGGTTACCGGGACTTGAGGTCCTTCCACCAGGGCGGCCATCACCATCGCGGCAACACCGGCCTTCATGTCACTGGCCCCCCGTCCGTAGATTTTACCATCGAGGAGGTCGGCCGCCAGAGGATCATGGCGCCAGGGGGCCGAACCCAAGGGCACGGTGTCCAGGTGGCCGCTCAACACGATGGGCGCGTCTTCATCGTCGGTCACCGGCGAATGGGCGATAAGGCTGGTGCGCCCCGGGGCGAAGGCGTGATAGGATACGTTAAACCCGCCTGCCTTTAATTGTTGACCCACAAATCGGGCACAGGCATCTTCCCTCCCGGGTGGATTGACCGTGTCAAAACGAATCAAGCGGCGTGTTAGTTCGATTACATCCATCGCGCATTTTGAAAACCCGACCAGCGAAGAGGGGCCGCCGGTCGGGGACCTGTTGGTAACGGCAAGACTTTCGCAGACCCTTCCTTAGCTCAACAATGTCCCAGTCCACAATAGCGCCGGCCGAATTTTTTGCGCAGCCGCGCTTTCTCCCAGGCCGTGAGACGACGGCCGTGGATATGGAGCATCATGGCGATGTGGGCGGCTTCGCGCAGTTCGGGATCGCGGATGTTGAGCAGGCTTTTTTTGCGGGCGCCAATCAGCATCCAGAGCAGCAGGGCAATGCTCAGCAGACTGATCACGATGCCATGCAGGGCCGCATCCAGGCTGATGCGGCCGGACAGGGCCAGCAACAGAATCAACAGCGTACCGGCCCAGGTGAACACACGGATGTGACCGGCAATCTGCGTTTGATGACATAACGTCCAGATGCAAAAGGTGACGGTGCGCAGGCCGGTTGTCGGGGATCGGGTTTTGCTCATGGTGAATACCCTCCTTTCCGGCTTAATGGCTCTGGGGATCGGCACAGCATGTCGGGCATACGCCCGCTTGATTTCCCGCACTTCAATGACCTAGCTCCCCAGTGCTTGTAAGAATAAGGTAAGCGCCTGAAATCGCAGTGTCAAAATGATCGTTTTCCCGATCGTCTCGGCTAGCGCCCCAAGATCTGGCTTGCATCAGGGTCGGCCGCCGACAGGATTCACCAAATTAATCATTGCCAAAGGCAACGCTAATCTTGTAAGAAACAGGATTTATTGAGCTACCCGTATCCAGGCCACCAAATATCATGTCAGAGGGGTTTCTATGGGAAAAGACAGCTTACTCGAATCGACTTCCAAAAAAAAATCAAAAGCCAAAAAAACGAAAGGTAAAGCCGCCAAAAAAGTAGCGGCCCCGAAGGGCAAGGCCAAGAAGACCGTGGCCAAGGCCAAAGCGAAACCCAAAGGCACCCCGGCCAAAAAAGTAGCGGCCAAAGCCGCCAAAGCGCCGGTCAAAGCCAAAAAGACAGCCGCCCAGAAGAAAGCCCCGGCCAAGACGAAACCGGCCAAAAAGCCGACCCTGAAGGAACTTCGGTTTAAAAAATTCGACCGCCCGCCTGCGAAAACCCTCTATTCGCCACCGGCTAAAACAGGAGAATCTGACTTTAGATCCCCATCCTATTTCGCAGGCATGAGTGACGCTACGGTCGTGACGGCCAAAGCGGCGCTCAAACGAAAATTCGATTGGGAAGCAATAAAAGCGGCCGGTGAAAAATATGCGGCTGAAATGACGGCCAAAGCCGAGGAAGAAGCTAAACGCAAGGCCGAGGAAGAGGCCAAACGCAAGGCCGAGGAAGAGGCCCAACGCAAGGCCGAGGAAGAGGCC